>NZ_DDQF01000019.1:0-302792 GCF_002342555.1 Fibrobacter sp. UBA2449 | reverse complement strand
AGAAAAAGACTTGCCTAATCAAAAAGGTCGCCCCGGCGGCCTTTTTCTGTGATTAGTTTGTGCTGGAGGCTTGCTAGACGAGGGTATTGTCGAGTCCGAAGACTTCGCCGAGCTGCTTGTCGTCCATGTCGGCGAGCCAGGTTTCGCCCGCGCTCACGGTCATGTTCGCGATGGACTTCTTGGTTTCCAAAAGCGCGTTGATTTTTTCTTCGAACGTTCCCTTGGTGATGAACCTGTGAACCTGCACGTTGCGCGTCTGCCCGATACGGAAGGCGCGGTCGGTGGCCTGCGCTTCGATGGCGGGGTTCCACCACAAGTCGTAATGGATGACCTGCGATGCGGCGGTGAGGTTGAGGCCCGTTCCGCCCGCCTTGAGCGAGAGGATGAGCACCTTGCATTCGGGGTTCTTCTGGAAGTCCTCGATCATAGAGGTGCGCTGCGTCTGCGAGCATCCGCCGTGGTAGAAGTGCGTGCGGAGCCCGAGTTCTTCCGTGATGGTCTTTTCGAGCAGGAATCCCATTTCGGCGAACTGCGTGAAGATGAGCGTCTTTTCGCCTTGTTCCTGGATGGAGGTGAGCAGGTCGAGGAGCATCTGCATCTTGCCGGAGGAAAGGGCCGGCGTCGCTTCGGCAGGCTCAGCGACCTTCTCTTGCGATGCGGCTGCGGCTCCCTTCAGGAAAGTCGCGGGGTGGTTGCAAATCTGCTTCAGGGCGAGAATCATCTGCAAAATGATTCCCTTGCGCTTGAATAGCGCGTGCGCGTCGTTCGCCTTCTCGCTCAGCGCCTGCTCCATCTCGAGTTCCTGCATAAAGTGCTCGAGCGTCTTTTGGTACAGAGCTGCCTGCGGCTTGGTGAGTTCGGCGTATTCGTCCTGGATAATCTTGTCGGGCAAGTCGCTGATGATGCTCTTGTCGGTCTTGAGGCGGCGCAGCATGAAGGGGGCCGTAATCTTGCGGAACGTTTCTGCCACCTTCTCGTTGCCCATTTTCTGGATGGGCGTCTCGAACTTTTCGCGGAATTCGGCTGCGCTCGGGAAGAACCCGCGGTTCGCGAAGTCCATGATGGTCCAGAATTCCATGAGTCGGTTCTCGACGGGGGTGCCGCTCATCGCGATTTTCATGGGGGCGCGCATGCGGCGCAATAGCCTGCTTTGCTCGCTGTCGGCGTTCTTGATGTTCTGCGCCTCGTCGATGACGATTGCCTGCCATTCGCGCTCGTTCAGTTCGTCAAAGTCCTTGCGGAACGTGGCGTAGGTGGTGAGCAGCACGTCGGCGTGGAATTTCTCGAGGTCGCGGCTCCCGCCGTGGTAGGCGAAGAACGTGAGGTCGGGCGCGAACTTCTTGATTTCGACCTGCCAGTTGCACAGTAGGCCCGCGGGCATCACCACGAGCGCCTTCTTTTCGGCGAGCTTGCCTTCTTCGTGCATCTTGAGGAGGAACGCGATGACCTGGAGGGTCTTTCCGAGGCCCATGTCGTCGGCGAGGATGCAGCCGAAACCGATTTCGAGGTTCTTGTACATCCACGAGTAGCCGCGCACCTGGTAGGGGCGCATGGTTGCGTTCAGGTGTTCGGGGAGGGCGACTTCGGTTTCGCTGCGCCAGGAATCGAACTGCTGCTTGAATTCGCCCGCCATGTCGACCGGGATGCCGTCGCATTCCCCGGTGAAGCACGCCTGCACGAGTTTCGCCTGCGTGATGACCGGGGCGTCGTCCGCGCTTTCGCCGTTCGCGCTTTCATTACCTGCGGCGGAACCCGCGCTGTCCTTACCCGCAGAGCCTTCCGCACCCGCATCGGGGCTTTTCGCGCCTTTCGCGCGGCCTTCAATCTGTTCGCGGATGCGTTGCAGGTCCTCGGCGCTCACCTCCACATACTGCGACTTGTATTTTAATAGCCCATCCGCATTCTCGGCAAGTTCCAGGAATTCTTCCGCCGATACGTTCTCGTCGCCAATCGCCACTTCCCAGTCAAAATCGAGCAGGTCGTTCGCGGTAAACGCGCCAAAACTCATGCTCCCTTGCAGGCGAATCTTGGGCTTGGGCTTGCCCACGTTCATCAGGTTCTTCGGAATTTCGGTCTTGATGCCGAAAATTTCGAGTTTCTTGAGACAATCCTGCAAAAACTGGAGCAGTACGGCACCCTGCATCATGATGGGGGAGGCCGCACGGTTCTCGATGTAGGTACCCATCGGCTTGAACGAATCCGCGATGCCATTCAGGATGTTCAGGATCGAAAGCAGGCGCGCATCGTTCTCTTCGAATAAAGTAGAAAGTGGCGTGAGTTTGTCCGTATCGATGACGAAAACTTCGAGTGCAACCTGCTCGCCGCTCTCGTAGCACTTGAACAGCAGTTGCGTGCGGAAGTCTAGGCTCGAATAGACGGAGAACCACTTCTGGATGCCCGCCGGTACGGAGAGCATGTTGCCCGCAAGCCTGCCCGAGACGCACGTGAAGAAGAATGATAGCAGGTTCCCGTGGTTTGTCTTGAGCGCGGGCTTGTACGTGTGCGCGAACCGCAGCAGCTGCGAAATAAACAGCGAGAGCACCTGTTCCGCGGGTTCCGCCATTTCCACGAAATCCTCTTCGCGGGCGGTAAATGCGAACTTTTGCGGGGCGGCCGCCTCGAGGTCCGCGACAATCCCGAGGATATCGGGCAGCATTTCGGCGGGGAGCCAGCGCACCTGCGCGACATCCTTGTGCGTCCAGAAGACCTGCGGGTAGATGGCGCCCGTGCGTACCAGGTGGAACGCCACCTTCAGTAGCAAGAACAGGTAGCATGCCGTGTAGTGGTGCCAGGAGAGGTTGCGGCCCCCGAGCCAGCTCACGGCTCCCATCACCTGGGGCACGCTGAGGCCTGTCTCGATGACGTTCCCTCCTTCGTTCAGGTGGTCGAAATGCCAGCGCCAGCCGTTCTTGTGGTAGATGCGCAGGGCCTCGTTCTCGGCGATAAACGTCTTGGAGTTGTTTACGCGGTAGTGCTCCAGGAACTGGTCGAAGTTCTCGTAGTTCGCGAAGAATTTGCGGCAGCCTTCCAGCTCGTCGGTAAAGCTCTTGCGGAAGTTCCCGGCGGGGCAGAACTTGGGGTAGTTGGGCAGCATCGCGGGCAGTATGCGCGAGTAGTCCTTCCAGGAATCGAAATCGAATTGCGGCAGTATCTGCCGGGGAGTGCGGGTTACGGAAGCCTGCGAGTTTGCAAACAGGCTGTCGCTGGAATCCTCGGCGAAGTCGAGCCGGTTGTCTACCGTCTGTTCAAAAATCTTGCTCTTGCCGCCCAGGGCGCGCACGATTTTCTGTTCCTGCGGGGCCTCGAGGTTCGCTTCCAGCGTGTGGTGCTCACGGTAGGCTTCCAGGTCGAGCCCGTGCAGCTTGAACAGCAGGTTGGGGCTCGAATCGGCCTGCTCGGCAATCTTCACGAAAGTCGCCACGATGTACTTGCAGGGCACGGGGTCGCGGCAGTCGCAACCCATCTTCACGTCGGCGATGCTGTCGAAAAGCGTGAGCCCGCTCTTTGCGAGCAGAAGTTCGAGCGGCGGGTTCATTGCCCCGTTCTTGAGCGCGAGCATCTCGGCGGGCTGCTGCATCAGCAGGTTCATGAACACGTCGGCCTTCTCGTCCTTGAACTTCGGGAATACGATGTAGTTGTTGTGGACGCCGCCGTTCGGGCCCTTCACTACGGAAATCACGCGGTTGTCGATGATGTCGATGCTCGTTACCTGCCCGCGTTCCACGAACTTTAGCCCCTGCTTCACGGCCTGCTCGTCGGCCGATTCCAGGAGCGTGTCGAGCCACTTGCGGCTCCACCAGGTATTTATGCGTGTTCCAAAATCCATCGCGCCAAATATAGCAAAAAATTGCTCATTTGTGCATAGATTTTACGCTGTTTTGCAAGCGGGCGTGGGGCGTCTGTTGATGAGGGCAAGGCCGAAGCATGCCAGCACATAGATGGCGAAGAACCACAGGAGGGCGGTCTCTACGCTGTCACCGTAGTGCTGGTAGGGCGTGTCGCGGGTCTTGAGCTGCATCTTGCGCGAGACTACGCGGTCGGTAAAGATTTCGGTGTTCTTGTCGAAATGCCCGTACTGGTCGATGAATGCCGTGACGCCGCTGTTTGCAAGCCTTGCGGTGGGCATGCCGTTCTCGATGGCGCGGTAGCGCACGAGGTTCAGGTGCTGGTAGGGGGCGGTGCTCCTGCCGAACCAGCCGTCATTCGTAATGTTCACCATCAGGCGCGAACCCGTGTTGATAGCCTCGCGCACGAGGTCGCCGAAGATGGCGTCGTAGCAGATGAAGGGCGTCCACTTGTACGGTTCGTATACGGGAGTCTCTTTGCCGGGAACGAAATCGCCTTCGCCCAGGTCCACGTAGTTGAGGATGGGGAAGATGTCGTCGAAGGGAATGCGTTCGCTGAATGGCACCAGGTGCTTCTTGATGTAGCGTTGGTACGAATGGAAATTGTCGGGAGTGAACAGGAATGACGCGTTGTAGATGTCGTATTTGCGCGGATTGTCCGGCTCGTTACGGTGGAAGTCGAGTGCACCCGTGAGAATGCTCGCCTTGTGGCGTTCCGCGAGCTTGTGGAGTTCCCTGATGGTCGCGGGCTGCCTGCGGATATGGTCGGGGACGGCGGTCTCGGCGAGGATGATGAGGTTTGTTCCCTTCTGCACGCTGTCGTTCACCATGCCAAATGTCTTTGCGGTAATGGAATCGAACCGAGCCTTGCTCCATTTTTCTCCCTGCTCGATGCTCGGCTGGATCATCGCCATCAGGGGCGTTTCGGGGGCTTCTGCGCCGTAGAAGGGCTGCGCCTCGGGCTTGCTGAGCACCATGTTCCCGTGAACCAGGAGGGCTGCGAATATCAGTGCGGGCACGGCCAGCGGGAGTTTCGCGAGAACGTCGCGCCTGTTGCGCGTCCACGGGCTTTCGATGGCCTTCGCGACCATCATGTTCGACGCGATGATGAGTGCGGTGTACCCGAAGATGCCGATGACGGAGAGCGCCTGCAGTGCTTCGAGCGTGTTCCCGAAGACGTACCCGAGGTGGCTCCACGGGAAGGCGAAATCCCCGCGTGTGCGCGTCATCTCGAGACCCGCGTAGAATATGGGGTATAGTGCGAGCAGCCAGGCGCGGCCGCCGAACTTGATGTTCTTTGCGAGTGTGTAGATGAACGCGGCGAACACGCTGTACGCGCTGAAGAATGCGATGAGCAGGAACACGCCGAGGCAGATTAGGCCGGAGGGCGCGGAATCCACGTTCATCACGTTGTAAATCCAGTAGTAGTTCACCGTGTTGTAAATCATTCCCGACCAGAACGTCGCGAATATTGCGGTGTTCCTGTTGTAGTGGTCAAGTACGATGAACCAGGGCACGAGAAGCAGGAGGGCGGCGGGCCCGAGCGGGAGAGGCGGGAAGGCGAATGCGAAAAGCCCCCAGGCGATGCCGCTTAGGAGGAGCGCCCTGCGGGAATCGAACTCGCGGATTCGCGCAACGTTCCAGCGGGCAAACAGCACGAGCCAGAAAATGAACAGCGGGAGGGCGAGGGTCGCTATCTGGTACAGGCCCGCATGTCCTGTGCCGTTTGCATCCCCGAGTGTGTAGTCGAGCGCGAGGAATGCAAACTGCAAAATGCCGTAGGTGTATATGTGGCGGCGGAAGTTCTTGCGGGCCTCGCGCGTGAACAGGAACCCGAGCGCGATGGCGAGCGGCGCGAAGTGCACGGGGTTCGAGTATAACCCCGGTTCGTTGGGCCGGAGCGCGAACGCGACAAGTTCCGCTACAAAAAGAGCTGCAAAATAAATCCAGTAAATTTTCGGGAGCGAACCAAGTAAATTCTTAATTTTGTCCATCATACGTTTTTACAGTCCGCTCTTGTCCTTCGGGTTGAATATCAGCACGAATTCGCCCTTGGGCGGGTGCGCCTTGAAGTGCGCCGTAATCTCGGCCGGCGTGCCGATGAGGTGTTCCTCGAACTTCTTGGTGAGTTCGCGCATCAACGCAATCTTGATTTCGCCGAAAACCTGGCCGATTTCCTCGACGAACTTGTCGATGTTGTGCGGGCTCGCGTAAAAAATCTGCGTCGCCTCTTCGTCCTTCAGCTTCTCGAGCAGGTGGATGCGCTGGGCGCTCTTCTTGGGCGAAAAGTACTGGAACGTGAAGTGGTCTGTGGGCATGCCGCTCGAAACAAGCGCGGTAATCATCGCGCAGGGGCCTGGAACCGCACGCACGTCGATACCTTCACGTACGCACTGCCGCACCAGATTGAATGCGGGGTCGGCAACGCCCGGCGTTCCCGCGTCGCTCACGAGCGCGATATCGCCCTCGTTTTTCAGAAACTCCACGTACTTCGGGGTCACCTTCTCCTTGTTGAAGTCGTGGTAGGCTTCCATCGGGGTGCTTATCCCGTAGTTGTCGAACAGGATGCGCGTGTGTCGCGTGTCCTCGGCGAGCACGAGCGGGACCTCTTTAAGGATCCGCACGGCGCGGTAGGTGATGTCTTCCATGTTCCCGATGGGGGTCGCGACAATATAGAGAGTGTGCATGCTAAAAGTCCTGCGCGGAATTGAGGTCGGTGTTCCTTCCGAGTTGCGTTTCGTACCGGATGCGCTCCAGCAGCTTGCGGTGCATCTCTTGCGAGGCATCGTTCACGAGGTCGGCCCGGAACTTGCCGTACCAGAAGGCGTCCACGTGTTCGTTTTCTTCGAGTTCCGCCTTGAAGGTGAGGGAGCCGTTGCAAAAAATGCGCACGTCCATCCTGTAGGTCCACGTTTCTTTCACGGGGGCAATCGGCCAGAACGGCACGAATGCGAGACCCACGTTCCAGGCGCTCGGCTGTTCGTCCTGCGAGACGCTTGCATCGATGTGGGCTACCCCGCGGCAGCTTTCCTTCGGGTAGCTAAGCGTGTCTATTACCCGCGTGTAGGCGCGCTGCAGGTTCGTATCGAGGTAGAGCGTGTCCCCGCCGTATGCAATCGTGATGGGCTCGAAGAACGGGATAGTCTTCGGGTATTCCTGCAGGTCGTATTTCGTGAGGCTCATCGAGCACCCCACAATGAGCGCACAACCTGCAATGGCCAGCGATTTTGCTACGGAAAATTTCATTACCTTAAATATAATTCTTTTGTTCACCTACTGCCAACTAAGTTCAGCGCTCTGCCAACTAAGTTCTGCGCTCTGCCAACTAATTACTATATTCTTCTACAATGGAATCCTGTGCCTACTTCATATCCGATGCCCACCTGGGGGTAAACCCTCCTGGAGCGTTGCCCGACCGCGAGAAGATGCTCGTGGACTTCCTCGCCTCCATCAAGGGCAAGGCGTCGCACCTGGTTGTCGTGGGCGACCTGTTCGAGTTCTGGTACGAGTACAGCGACTACGTGAACAAGAACCACATGGAACTCTTCTTCACGCTCCGTGAACTTGTCCAGGCGGGCTGCGAGGTGCACGTCTTGCGCGGGAACCACGACTTTGCCTACGGGGATTTCTTCCCGAAGGCGCTGGGTGTTCAGGTCCACAGGAGCCTTGTCCTTGAAATCCAGGGCAAGCGCGTTTATTTCCATCACGGCGATGGTGTCGCGAAATCCGATTTCGGTTACCGCATCATGCGGCGCGTGCTCGACTTCCCGCTGAACCGCTGGCTTTTCAAACAAATTCACCCGGATTGGGGCATGGCGCTCGCGCGTTTTGTGGGCCGCAACAGTCGGAAAATCGGCGAGTCCCGTAAAATCAACCTCCAGGAATACCTGGGTTGGGGCAAGTCCATCCTCAAGCGCAATAATTGCGACTTCTGCGTCCACGGCCACCACCATATCGCGGGCGTTTGGGATGTCGAGGGCGGCGTGGTCGCCTCTCCCGGGGAATGGATATGGAAACGCACCTTCCTCCAGATGGAAGAAGGTGCGTTGAAACTTCAGGAATGGTAGCGATTCGCTATTCGCCGACGCCTTCGCCGTGCGATTCAGACGCCTTGATCATCTTCTTGCTCTTGTTTTCGCCCCACAGTGCTCCGATGACATCGGTCTCCGAGAAATTTTCCCAGATCTGGTCGACCCAGCACCAGTGGTGGATGGTGTCGCCACGATCCACAATGACACCTTCTTCGTTGACCCAGTTCTTTTTGACATCGAACGTCATGGGAGAACCCTTGGTCTCGCCGAACTCGGTCTTGACGACTGCAGGTTCGATGGTCCAGGATTTCCCATCGGTCATCTTGTAGAAGGCAACGTTCATGACGAGCACGATAACTACCGTAATCGCAAGGAAAATCCACATTTTCTTCGTCGCGAAGAGGATGCCGATCAACAGGATGATTATGGCGAGGATGCCGAAATTGTAGTGAACGCTGTAAAATGCCTTGAGAACGTCAATCATGGCTACCGCCTAGTTGTTTACTTTTTTGCCTTTGCCGCTTTTTCAAGGGCCTTCTGTTCGGCGACGAGAGCCGCAACGCTGAAGGTGACGACCTTGCCGTCGATTTTGCATTCGGTGCGGAAGCTCTTCTTCGGAAGCGCGATTCCGTGAGAGGAGAGCGTGCCCATGAAGGAGGCATTCGCATGGCTTGCAATAGTGCGGACGTTGATGAAGCCCTTCTTGCTGAAGGTGAGCTTGAAGGTCTTCTTCGCCATGTCGTATTCGGCGATCATGGTGTCGTTCTTGGCCGTTTCGACGGCAGTGCTCGTGCGCTTGTCAAAAATGATGGTGCCGCGGGAGTCGATGGAGAGCATCGGGATGCCGACGGAATTGCGGCAGGCGATGATTTCCCATGCGCCCTTCTTCTTGGCGGGGGCCTTGCCCGTGAATACAAACTTGTTGCCTTCTCTGACCATGGTGTAGCTTCCGGTGACAATCTGGAAGCCGGTGGCGTTCATGGCACCCTTGAAGTAGAGAAGGTAGCCGGCACCGTTCGGCATGAAGCGGAAGGATGTGGGCTTGAGTGTCTTGCTCGGGGTCACGGCGATGCGCTTGCCGACGACATCGATTTCAAGATCCGCATACGGATTCTTGTCGAGCTTGAGTTCCTTGACAGCTTCGTTGGAGAAGCGGATGAATCCGCGGATGTCCATTTTGACGTTGATAGAGTCCATTATACACCTCTTATTTTATTTGATTATTTCTTCACCCCATATAAAAGATAAACAAAATAAGGGGCTTTTGTCAAGCGGTTGTTCAAAAAAGCGGAATGTGAGGTATTTCACTTTCTTGTATTTTTGCATGAAAACTATTTTGCACATTACGTTGTTTCATTAAATAACGTTTCCTATAAAAACCCTTATAAAATAAGGGACTGGAGGCGTTTTAATACGATTGAGTAATCCAGTAGAGGAGGATTTCTGCGAAGCTTTTTTCGCCTCTTTCCAAGGAGTTTAGACCGCCGAAACGGCTTTTGAACGTGTGATTTGCATCACGGCTAAAACTGCGGTCCAGAAGGATTGTGGTGCGCTTCCCGAACTTTTCTAGCTTCTCTGTCGGCATTTTTACATCGGCACGCACCAAAAACTTCGGATAGAGAAAGCGGTATTTTGCCCCGATAGCGTCGGCAATGCTCATGGCGGGGTCGATAAGGAGCAGGTTCCCGTTTCCGTTGAACTGTTCGGCGGCTAGAATGGCTCCGGTTCCACGTCCTGCAAGGAATTCTGGAGATTTACCGCCGATTTGTGCTGCGCATTCGGCGATGTCCTTCGCGTCGGCCTCGAATGCCTCCTGCGAGGGCGTTCCTTTGTTCGAACCGCTGCCCCTGTAGTTGAATGCGGCGAGCGAGAACCCTTTTTGACCTTGGGCCTCGGCGAGGAACTGCGCTGCATCCTCGTTTGCGTCGGGGTAATAGAGCAGTAAGGGTGCGACCGAATTGCCGATGGTCCAGCCTTCGAGCGTAATTCCGTCCTTGGTGGTGCAGGTGATGGATTTAGCGCTGTTTGCGATGGCCTCTCGCGCTTCCTTGTGCGTGATGGCTCTCGGGAAGGCGTTCCGGCGTTCGGTAAGCGCGAGGTAGAAAACCATGCTCACGTAGATGACGGCGAGGATTCCCACAAGACGTAAAATGCGGAATGCGATTCCGGTAGCGCTCTTCTTGATGTCCATGCGCGCAAATATAGAAATAAGGGTGGCGAAAAAAAGGACCTTCGCTAGGAGTATCAGCGAAGGTCCGAGGGATGGGATTGGGTGTTCCCCAAATATATCCAAATTTTTTGGCAAAGGGTATAGGTGGAATACGAAAAGTGTTCTCGAAGTGTTCTTTTTTACCCAAAATTTGACAAATATCGCAAATTTTACCAAAAATCGCAAAAGGGGGGTGTTCCCGAGAAAATAAAAAATTATTTTTGTAAACAATGAACGTCTACGCCTACTACAATTACAGGAAGTACCTGCAGGACTATTACGAGTACCGTAAGTCCGTCCAGCGCTACTTCTCGTACCGGTCCTTCGCGAAAAAGGCGGGCTACTCGTCGTCCGGACTCTATCTCGACCTCATCCGTGGCCGCAAGTCGCTCACCCCGCAGATGTTGCCCAAGTTTATCAAGGCGCTCGGCCTGAACGAACGCGAAAGCCGCTATTTTACCCTGATGGTGGATTTTACGCACGCGACGACTCCGGCGTCCAAGCAGCAGATCTTCGACCAGATGTCGGCACTTTTGCCCCGCACTGTCAAGACGCTCACCCGGAACCAGCAGGAATACTATAGCAAGTGGTACTACGTGGCTGTCCGCGAGGCGCTTTCGGTATTGAACATCAACGAGAAGAACATTCAGGAGGTGGCGCTCTTCCTGAATCCTAAAATTTCGCTCCCGCAGGCGAAGCAGGCCGTACAGCTCCTGCTCGGTCTCGGCCTTATCGACCTGGCCGAAGACGGGTTCTACCGCTCGGTGAACAAGACCATATCGAGCGGCCGCGAAATCGCCCCGCTTTTCGGTCACCAGTTCCAGAAACAGATGATTGACCTTGCGAAAAACGCTCTTGACCATTATAGCACCGAACGCAGAAATGTATCTTGTACTACGATGAGTGTCTCGGCCGAGGGCCTGGAGCGCATCATCAACAAGATAGACGTGTTCCGCAAGGAAATCTTGGATATTGTACGGTCGGATAGTGGTGAATCCATGGTGTGTGAGTTGAATGTTCAGTTTTTCCCCCTCAGCAAGGAGAGGGAACCTTCGAAGTCCGTGGAGGACGTGGAGGACGCAACATGAAGAACTTTTTGAAGATTGCCTTCGCTTCGGCGGTTGCTCTTTGCGCCTGCTCCGATGGGGATAAGGTTGCCGGCACGGCGACCGATACCGAGAACATGATAACGGCGGAAGTTTCGGGCTCTGTTGTCCGGACGGACGGCTCGTATGCGAAGAATGCCGTGGTCCGCATGGCGCGTATCTACGATGAATCTGAAAATCTTTCCGTTCCCGAATTTGTCGAAGTCCGGACGGATACGGCGGGCGTGTTCGCGTTCGATTCCGCTATCGCCGACACGTTCCAGCTTGCTGTCGTGGACGAGGATGCAGAAGAAATCTCCTACATGCCGCGCGTAACGGCGGCGTCCAAGGAAGATTTCGAAAAGATCAAGCTCGAAAAGGCGGCCGTGTTCGGCGGAGTGCTTTTCTACGAGGAAGTGACCGAGCCTGCGGTGCCGGTCGGGTCGCACTTTATGGTGTACATGCCCGGCATGCCGTTCACGCAGAGCGTGTTCGCGGGAGATTCCTTCTCCATGATGATCCCTGCCGGCACGTGGTGGTTCGGGTTCTGCCCGGGCGACCCGCAGATCGTGGCTAAGCTCAAGGATTCGGGCGTTGCCGACAGCCTCATCTACCGCGTGTGGAACATGGATTCTGTCGAGGTCGAACCTGGCGATACGCTCCTTACGGGGCCGTTCCTCTGGAGCACCGAGTCCGAAGTGGATTCCCTGATGAACCAGCCGGAAGAACAAACGCCCGTTTCGCGCATTTCCGGCCGTGTAGCCTGCAAGAATGCTAAGGAGTGTGCCGGAGTGGAGGTCATGGCGATTACGGATCTCTTCGGCTTTGGCTTTGCAGGGGATGTCTCCGAATTTGTCGCCGAGACCACGACCGACAGTCTGGGACGCTGGTGGCTGCCGGTCCCGTCCGAAATTCCCGCCGACAGCTTCCGCGTGGAGTTCCGCGCGGTGGGCAAGGTGCCGGGGATGGGGCTCAGCCGCTACGTGATGAAGTCGGAAGTCGAGGACCTGGAAGACACCTTGGACCTTGGTACGGTCGAACTTTCCAAGCCGTCGGGACTCAACAGCCGGATAGCCCTGGTTATCGACAAGCAGGATTCCAGCCAGTCGGACAACTGCATGATGAATAGCGTCGTTATCGGAGCGAAGGGAACCGCCCATTTTGTCCGCGCGGTGACGTGCAAGCCTTTGTCCATTGCCGAAATCCCGTCTGGGGAACAGGAACTGGTGCTTTATTCCGGCGATGCGAAGGTCATTTCGACGCTCCAGGATGCCGAAATGGCTTTCGACGAGTATGTGGTGAGCGTTTTTGTGAACCTCCCCGAAGGGGACGTGCTGGAATGGCAGGGAATGACCTATACCCCGCCCGCTTTGCCGAAATCTGTAAAATAATTGAATTTACCCCTTGCACGGCTGAAGAAATTTTTCTAAAGTTGTGCCCACACTGAGCTATGGTGTAATGGTAGCACAACAGATTCTGACTCTGTTTGTCTAGGTTCGAATCCTGGTAGCTCAATAACCTCTCGCCCGAGAGGTTTTTTATTTTTGGTAAAAATGGAGTTCTTCGACTACTTTTCCAATCTTTTCGGCGACCGCTGGCCCGCACTGCTCGAATCCCTGAAGGGGGAGGGAAAGGCCACGGAGCTCCGCTTTGGCGAGAGCCTCGAACCCTACTATCTCGACGAGGCGTCCGTATTCGCGGCCCGCGCCCTGGGGGTGTGTCCCGGAGACAGCGTGCTCGACATGTGCGCCGCTCCCGGCGGAAAGACGCTTGTGCTTGCCTCCATGCTCAAGGGCGAAGGCTTTTTGCAGAGCAATGATCGTTCTCCCGACAGGCGCCTACGGCTTTCGCATGTCATCGAGAATTCGCTCCCCGAGGAGTGGCGCAAGATAGTCTCGGTCTCGGGCTACGATGGCGTGAAGTTCGGGCTCCACCGCAAGGAATCCTACAGCAAGATTTTGCTCGACGCCCCTTGTTCTTCGGACCGCCATGTGCTGAATTCGCCGGAACATCTCAAGGTGTGGTCGGTAAAGCGCGTAAAGCGCCTTGCGGTGGAACAGGGCGGGCTCCTGGCTTCGGCAATCGATGCCCTGAAACCCGGCGGAACGCTCGTGTACGGGACCTGCGCACTTTCGCCCATGGAAAACGACGACGTGGTGAAGCGAATTCTCAAAAAGCGGCCCTCGATGCGTAGCGTGCAGATAGCGGAACTGCCCTCCGGCGCCGACCGTACGGAATTCGGCGTCCACATTTTGCCTGACCGTTGCGAAGGACGCGGCCCTATTTATTGCGCAAAACTCGAAAAGGCTCCCTAGTTTGGCTTTTTTTATATATCTTTAGACTATGCTGAAACGATTTGCTCCTTTCGTGTTTTTTGTTGTGTCCTTAGCTGCTGCCCTGGCGTTTGCTACCGAGAGCCCTGCCGCTCCTGTATCTTCTGTTCCGGCCAAAGCCGATACGGCTACGACCCGCGAGGTGCCTGTCCGCTACTGGATTATTGGCGATTCCGTGGAGCAGGAGGCCATCTTTGTAAAGATTGAGAAGGATACTGTCTATCTGAGGGCCCTGGACGAATCTACGAAGAAAATCTTCGAGGAAATCAACGAGCAGGAGGCTGTCGCACTCCAGGAAAGCAACGGCCAGAAGGTCGAGGAAGAAGACGAGTTCGAGGATGACGACAAGGCCGAACCCGCGAAGCCCGCCGAAATCATCATGACCGATGCCGTGAAGGATTCACTGGCCGCGAAGTCCGATTCTGCTGCCGCTGCCGATTCCATTGCCGCCGCCGAGGCCGCGAAGGCTGCCGAGATTGCCGCCGATGCCGAAGACGATCTTGAAGCTGCCCTCGAAAAGGAAGAAAAGCGCCTCAAGATGGAAGAGGTAGCGAAGGTCGAGGCCGAAATCCGCGAACGTGAAATCCAGGACAGCCTTGCGAACGTTGTCGAAAACCCCTACATCAAGATTTTCAGGCTTGACCTCAAGCGCCTGTACAACCTCGAAGACAAGGTGATGATTGACCTTTCGCTTTCGAATTACGTGGTCCCGGTCGTCAAGGAAGAAGAGGAGACCATCGAACTTTATCCTGCAGGAAACGCGAACCTGTTCGTGACGTCGAATCCGGAAGCGTGCTCGCTCTTCGTGAACGGCATCCCGCTCCATCAGGTGGCGCCCGATACCATCAAGAATATCAAGCCGGGCAAGTACACCATCTCCGTGATGAGGGTGCTGCGCGACGTGGAATGGTGGGGTACGCAGACGGTAAAGATCAACGCGGACAGCCTGAACAAGGTGGATATCGCCGTGGAGCGCCCGTCGACGAGGCTTACGCTCAATACGAACCCCGAGGCGGTCGAGGTCTATATCGGCGAGGAACCTTCGGTGAACCACATGCCCGACTACGTGACCGACGTGGTGGTGGACGAAATCAAGCCGCAGCCGCAGCTGCAACTGTTTTTCCGCAAGGTGGGTTACCGCGATACGACCATCACGACTGAAGTCAAGGCGTTCATGCCGAACTTCATCAATGTCGAACTCCAGTCTATCGACGATGTCGAGTACATCCAGGGACAGAGGGAATTCAACCAGAAGCGCAGCGACCGCCGCATAGGTAAGGTGTTCCTGCTCAGTTCCATCGCGCCGATTGTCGCGGGTGGCATCCTCTGGTACTTGGCTGAACGCAACTGGGGCGATGCGGCCGACAAGAAGCACGAGTATGATCGTTCCGTGTTCGATAGCGAGAAGGCGCAGCGTCTCATCAAGGACAATCACGACTTGAACAAGCAGGGCGATGTCAAGGGCGGTGTCGCCATAGGGCTTGGGGCGCTCGGAATCGGCCTTCTGGTGGCGGGAGTTGTCTTTGTCTTCTAGTCTTTTTCGCACGGGGCGCCTGTCGGCGCTCCTTCTTTTTTTGGCATTTGCGGTGCTGGCCCATGCGCATCCGCATGTGTTTGCCGATATTACGGTAAAGGCGCTTTTTGATGCGTCCGGTTTTACGGGAGTCGAGAACCGCTGGGTCTACGACGAGATGTATAGCGCCGGGATGATGGCTTCCGCCGACCAGGATAAAGACGGGAAAATTTCGACAAGCGAAGCGAAGATACTCGAATCCGCAATCCTTGACCCCATCAAGCAGCAAAACTATTTCAACTACGTGCAGGCGGGGACGGACTTCTTGAAGGTTTCCCGCATCAAGAATTTCAAGGCGGAACTGTCGAAGGGAAAACTGGTAATCGATTTTGTCGCGGAGCTTACGAAACCTGTTGCCGCCGACTGGACGATGCTCGTCGTTGTCGTTGCCGATCCGTCGAATTACATCCAGATGACGACGGATATGGAAAATGCGGATGTGCAGTCCCCGGAATCGCTTGAAGTGGAATATTTTGCTGACGGACTTGACGGTTTGTCTCTTTTCAAGGCCTTTCGTTCCGAAATAGAGGGCCTTTATCTGAGATACAAGAAAAAGTAGACCTTTGTCCTTGCCTATTATATATATTTGAATTGTTTGATAGGAGGACTTTATGCGTAATGAACTCGGCAAGTTGCTTTTCCCGGCGCTAATCGGGGGTGCGTTCCTGCTTCTGGCCTGTGATGGAGGTGACGGCCCGTCGAATCCCCGTGAAGGTGGCAATAATGATGAATACAATGCCTTTACGGACAAGCGCGATGGCAACGTCTACCGCGTTGTCGAGGTGGATGGCCGGATGTGGATGGCCGAAAATCTCAGGTACCGGGATGTCAAGGCCGACCCGATTCTCGAGGATAATTCCTGGTGCGCGTCCGGTGACAAAAAGAAATGCGAAAAGGAAGGCTTTCTTTATAGCTGGGCGGCTGTGATGCTCGATTCGTCGTGTGCGAAATCGAAATGCGATGTTGTTTATCCGCACCGTGGAATCTGTCCCGAGGGCTGGCATGTCGCCGAGAATTACGAATGGCAGGAACTGTTCGATTTTGCCGCTGGGCAGGATTCGTTACTTGTGGAGTATCCCGGATTCGACTGGTCGCCTACGGGCATGTACTATGCGGACGAGGACTTGTTGATAGATGATGTCGACTCTTATTACTGGACGTCGTCGGCCAGGGCAAGCAACGAAGCTTTCGTGTGGTTGCTCGAGGATGGCCTTGCGGATTTCTTTCATATTGAAAGCACGAAGGACAATGGCTTTGCGGTCCGCTGTGTTGCCGATTCGGGCGAAGTCAAACTCGACAAGTATGTCGAATTTGAAATACCGGAACGGCCTAGCTCGCATGAGGGGTCGTCTTCTTCAAGAAGGGTATATTCGAGCTCAAGTTCTTTCATGGAACGGTCATCGTCTTCGTACACAATAGATGTATCGTATGTGGCTGAGGGAGGGTTGAACGCATTCACGGACAAGCGCGATGGCAACGTCTACCGCGTCCTTACGGTAGGGCCGCAGATTTGGATGGTGGACAACCTGCGGTACAACGATACGGCGGCGTCTCCGGCTCTCAAATCTTACAGCTGGTGCATCGGTTCTGGGGATGATTGCGGAAAAGACGGTTATCTGTACGACTTCGCCGCTGTGATGGATGTTCCGGAATGTGCCTATTCTCTCTGCGAAGTTTCCTACCCGCATAGGGGTATCTGCCCGGAAGGCTGGCATGTTCCTTCCAATGATGAATGGGATTTCCTTTTGAAGGAAGCTGTCGCGTTGGGCGTGCCTCTCGATAGCTATCTCGGATTCCCCTCTGCCCCGACCGGTGAACATGGAAGCAAAACCACGATGGACAACTGTGCCCGCTACTGGACGGCGTCACAGGCGAATGCCGAGGCTGCGTACGAATATTACCGCTGCGGCAGAGATTCCAATTTCTATAGCCAAAGCTACAGAAAGTCGTATGGGTATGCGCTCCGTTGCGTTGCCGATTCGGGCGAGGTTAAACTCGACAAGTATATCATACCTGAGGAATCTTCGAGCAGTTCGGAAAAGTCGTCTTCTTCTTCGCGTCCTCAGTATTCGTGTGACTACTCGTGCTTTTCATCGTCGTCGAACGAAACGCTTGCGGAATCTTCGAGTAGCGAGGGCTATGTGTTCCGCGATGACCTGGAAACCTTCACGGACGAGCGTGATGGTGAAGTTTATCGTGTGGTGGAAATTGGCACGCAGGTCTGGATGGCGGAAAACCTGAGGTACGTCGACAGCACGGAAACGCCCGTCCTCAAGGGTTCCACATTCTGCTGGCAGGATGACCCCGAAAATTGCAAAGTGCGTGGGGCGCTTTACCTGTGGCATGCAGCAATGGGGAAGACAGAAGAAGAATGCGGGTATGAAAAGGATTGCTCGCTCGATAGCCCTGTTCGCGGAATTTGCCCTGCGGGATTCCACGTGCCGACGGATGATGAGTGGCTGCTGCTGCAGTCCGTTGTTGGAATTTATCCCGGGTCAAGAATGTGGGCGGTACCTCGCGGGACGGACGCCTACGGTTTTGGAGCGGTTCCGTCGGGGGAGATGGATGGTCGTGAAGGAAGGGCTTATTCCAGCGGAGAAAACGCCCACTACTGGAGCGCGACATCTTCGAATTCAAGGTCGGCCGTTGACTGGTACCTTCATGTCAATGAATTCAAGGGGCAATCCTTCGATAAACGCATGGGTTATGCAGTCCGTTGCGTCAGGGATGCCGAAAATACACCAGATTAGTTGAAATTTCTCACAGATAATTTTGAGGCTCTTTCTCATTGCCTTGTAAAAAGGTAAATTTAGGGGTATGAGAAAAGCCGCCTTTGTCGTATTTCTTTTGGCCTTTTTCCCCGTGTTTGCCCAGGAAAAGGTTTCGGATTCTGCCCAGGCCGTAGTTCCCGTGCAGACCGAGGAACTAAAGCCTGCAAAGAAATCGGGCCTTCTGGGTGCCCTTTTCCCGGTTGAACCGGACGAGTCGATTGCAAAAGGGAATTTTTATGCGGGCGCAACACTTTCGCTGATTCAGGCGAATACGGAAGACGATGCCTTGAACATTCTTATCGGCGATGTGTATGACGCTTACGGATACACGTTCACGGTAGAGGGATTCGGGGGCTATTTTATCCGCGATGCGATGGCGCTTGGCTTGCGAGCGGGCTATTCTCGCACTTGGTTCGATGTCGATTTCTCGCTTCTGGAAGACCTGATGGACGTGAAGGAGCGCCGCAAGTACGTGAGCAACGGCTTCTTTGTGCAGCCGCTTTTGAAAAATTACCTGAAGGTGCTGGATTCGCGCATTTTCTACCTCTTCAACGAGACTTCCGTTTTGGTGGAGTATTCCTACGGAATCTCGCAGACGGATGACGGCGAAGACCTGAAGAAAACCCGCAATACGGGCTGGTCCATCGAAGCGGGTATAAATCCGGGCATCTGCATCATGGTGTTGAACCGCATTGCTTTTGAAACATCGGTGGGACTTCTGGGGCTTAGCTCAAGCATCATCGATGTGGAAGAAAATGACGAAACAAAGAGCCGTGTCGTATATAATGTCGTCAATTTTACAATCAACCTCCTGGCGCTCAAGTTCTCGCTGGTGACGTTCTTCTAGGAGGTTCCAATGCGGTTTGCTTTTCAATGGAAGAAATTGCTGGGTGCGGGCGTCCTGTGCGCTTTTGCCCTTTGGTTGAACGCCTGTACGGAGACCCCGGAAGTTCCAGTTGCTGCGCCGGACATGTCCGAGCTCTTTGAAGATGTAGACGATGCCAAAATCGACATCGAGTCGCACTTGATTGTGCTTCCCGATGGGCTAAATTCGTTTACGGTCGATAATATTGCGGCCCTTGGCGGCAGCAAGTGCTATCTCGCGCTCGACGACGATCCGGTAGATCCCGAAATTGACTGGGACAATCCCGTAAATACAGGTACAGAACTTGAACTTGATGACGAGGGGCTCCGGATAGTCGTCCTTGATGATGCGAACCGTGTCGTTGCGGTCTGGACGATAAGATTGCCTGAAAGAAAATCCTCGAGTAGTGTAAAGGCGAAGTCGAGTTCTTCAAGTGAAAAATCTTCGTCATCGGCAAAAAGTTCTTCTAGTGAGGAATCGAGCTCGTCGGAGGAAGAGTCGTCGTCCAGCGAGATGCCTGAATCCAGTTCTGCCGAGGAATCGTCGAGCAGTGAAATGCCGGAGTCTAGTTCCAGCGAGGCGGTGAAACTTTCTGAACTTTCTGTCGCTAAAGGAACTGTGACGGTGAAAGATTCGCTCGTGTATGTGGAACTGCCCTATGGAGTAGACCTTTCGAAGGTCACTCTCCTGCCTCTCGATACGGTGAACGACCTGCGCCGTAGGGTAACGATGGATTTTGCGGATGATTCAGGGAAGGTTGCAACCTACAGCGTGGTTGCCGGAGTGCAGCTGCCCGGTTCCGACTTTAGCGCCCGCAACGACTTCTGGGCTACAACGAGCGATGCAATGGCGACGAAGACAACGTCTGCCGCCATAAAGGTCTCTTCGAAGGCGAATCTTGAATTCGATGGCGGTATGGCGACTGTTACGACCCGCGAAGTGGAAGGCTCATTCTTGTTTATTGATGGAAGCTGGAAGATGGCGGGCGGTTTCTACTTTAGCGGGGAATACGCAGGCGAGACGGCGCTGGATATTTATGAGCAGGGCTCTGACGGAGGTACACCTTCGACAGGCGATTCTTACATTGCAAATGACATGAGTTTCGGTAAGCCCTTTACTGCGCGTCCGGTTGCCTTCGAATTGAGGTATTCTTACCATCATGAGACTGGAAAATCTTCGGATTACCCTCAAAAGAGCCTCGTTTACGTGATGCTCGTGGGGAAGAACGGCAAGGTCGTGGCTACGGGGGCGTTCTCGGACGATGCGAGCGTGGATATGAAAAACCGTACGGTGAATCTTTCTTACGGCAAGGATCCGTTCGGGCTGCTTTCGGGAGAATACCCCGTCGCGGAAGGCCTTTCGCTTGGCAAGGGTGACGAGGATGTGGTCGCGATTCATGTGATGTTCGCTTCTTCCGCATACGCTCATGTCGTGAGTGGCGGGACGCTGGGCAATGATGACAAGTATCGTGGTGGCGAAAATTCGGCGCTTGTGCTGGATGACTTTAAACTGATATACTAGGAGAAAGGGATGAAAACGTTTAAGAATAGGCTTTCTCTGAAATGGATTTTGACGGCTTTCCTGAGTGCCGTCTTGTTCGGTTGTACCGCCGATTACGACACGTTTGGAACTTCTGATTACCGGAAGATGAACGAGATTGCCTTTGAGGAACAGGATGGCAATGCGGCGGTCTATCCCGATGAACACAAGATTATGGTGACTCTCGCCGAGATTCCCGACAGTCTCGATACCTGGGATTCTGTGGCTATTGGCAATCTCGATATAAGCTCCATGGCGACGCTCCATCTCGTCACCAGCAAGTTCAAGGAGTTCCCGCAGGATTCCGCTGCATTGGATTCGCTTTCACAGGAGGTTTCGTATGCGAAGGAACGCTTGCGCGAAGGCGATAAGATTCGCATTCCTTCGAGCGGGATTGTCTATGTGGTGGTTGTTTCCGAAAGCGGTATTCCCGACTTGTGGCAGATCGCGTTTGAAATTCCCGAAAAGAAGGAATCGGACAAGTCGTCCTCTTCGGCAAAAGGCTCTAGCAAGTCATCGTCTTCGGCAAAAGATTCCGATAAGGATGATTCTTCGAGTAGCGCGAAGAAGGAGACGTCTAGCAGTTCTTCAAAGGGTGGCGATTCTGCAAGCAGTGGAAAGTCTTCGGCGAGTGGCGAGGAACCGGAATCCTCCTCGTCAGTGGAGGTGCCAGCGAATGCCCCGAAACTCCTCAGGTTTATTGCCGGCGCGGGAGAGGTCGAGGGCGAAATCGACCAGGATGCCGGTACGGTTTTCCTGAATATGGATTATGCAATTGATTTGGACTTGCGTGACCTCGAAATCAAGGGCTTGGATCTTTCGGATGGCGCTACGGCAAGTGTTAAGGTGGGCGAGTCCTACGACTTTTCGCGTGGATTGAAGGTGACTCTTTCTAATGACGATGCTGAGCGAACCTACACCGTGAAGGCGGGCTACCAGTATCCGGGCAGCGATTTCAACCACTGGGCGAAGGATGACTTTGGCAACAAGAACGATATCGACGGCTGGGACAATGGCAACAACTCCGCCATTTCGTCGACCAAGACTCTTACTGTGAACGAGGATGAAGAAGTTATCAAGATGGAATCGATAAATGCGACTGTTTTAGGCATAGGCCGCTTTGCGAGTGGCAACATGTTTATCGGCTATTTCAATCCCAAGGGCGTAGGCACGCTCAAGTTGACCAGCTACGACGACGGCAACGAACTCATAGATTTTGGCAGGCCGTTCTACGGTCGCCCGAAGTTTGTGGAATTCGACGTGAAGTACGAGGGCAAGAAGGATTCCTGTGACCTCTACGTGATTCTCGAACACCGCAGCCGCACGAGCAACGAGGGCAAGAACCAGTACCGCACGTCCAGCGACGTGAACACGATGGTGGCCTCTGCATGGTACCGCGCGACGACGGTCGAGAGCGAGGATGACCCGGATGTGGTCTCCATTACCGATGCCGGACGCGATGGCTACAAGACTATCCGCCTTGCGCTCAAGTATGGCCCCCCCCTAGAAGGGTCGCCGATTTTCAATTCTAGCGCTTTTAACAAGAACCTCAAGAATTCCGCCGGAATCGACAACCATATGGTGCAGACGGAAACCCCGGATGACTTTGACGTGACGCATATCCGCGTTGTCGTGGCATCCAGTGCGCTCGGAAATCTCTACAAGGGGACTGTCGGGGCTACTCTCTGGGTTGACGAGATGCGCTTGTTCTATTGATTTATTACTATATTTGATAACATATTTAACCATTCTTTACTAGAAGGAGATCAAAATGTTCAAACGAATCATTGCCGCTTCCCTCCTTGTCGCTGTTCTCGCGAATGCAGAGGACGATTACGAATGGGAAGGTTCTTCCGCCGAAAATAGCGCCCCTCAGTCTAGCCAGACCGCTCCGGCCGCTTCGGCTCCGTCGGACGACTACTCCATGTCCGTGTCCATTCACCCGATATCGATGGCTATTTTCTCTCTTATTGGAATGCCTTCGATTATTGCGACGGTCGAAAATAATCTTGGCGCCCACTTGTCCCTGGTGTCCCGTCCGGAATTGATGTGGCTGGACGTTTCGGATAAAGACGAATCGATCAGCATGTTCTTGGTTGGCCTCTATGAAGGTGTCAGGTACTATTTTAGAGAAGGACATCGTGGTTGGTACGTCTCCCCGCAGATTGGCTATGAACATGTTTCGATGGAGTACACTTACAAATATGATCATGACGATGACAAGGAGGCTGCCGTGAATGCGTTTGTCTTTGTTGTTTATGGCGGTTATAAGTATACGAGCGGGCGCTTCGTCATGGCCATGGATGTCGGTATGGGTTATACGGTAATGTCGGGTTCTGCCAGCGATGCTCAAGATGCCGAGGAAATTGCCGGAAACGGTTTTGGTTTCGATCTGAACTTCTCCATGGGCTTTGCTTTCTAGCCTAGAATTTTCTATTTTTATCCACAAAAACGGAGATTTTTATGCCGGCAATACATTTGACTGCTGAAAATTTTGACAAGGCCATTTCTTCTGGTCAGCTTGTTTTTGTGGATTTCTGGGCAACCTGGTGCCGTCCGTGCATGATGATGGGGCCCATTATCGATGAACTTGCCGACGAATACAACGGCAAGGCCATTATCGCGAAGATGGACGTGGACAGCGATGGTGCGAAGGACATTTGCGCCCGCTTCGGCATCACGAACATCCCGAACATGAAGCTGTTCAAGAACGGCGTAGAAGTAGGAAACGTGGTGGGTGCCGTGCCCAAGGCGACCGTCAAGGCCGTCATCGACAGGAACCTGTAGTTCCATGTTGACAAAACGTCTGATTGTTTGCCTCGATGTCCGCAACCGTAAGGTGACGAAGGGCGTCAAGTTCAAGGGCAATATCGATATCGGCGACCCCGTAGAAATGGGTGCGCAGTATAGTGCCGATGGCGTGGACGAGCTCGTTTTTTACGATATTACAGCGAGCGCCGAGAACCGCCCGTGCGACATGGAAATGATACGCCAGATTGCTAAGCGCGTGTTTATTCCGTTTGCCGTAGGTGGCGGAATCCGCAACCTCGACGACATGCACGAAGCCCTGCTCGCAGGTGCCGAGAAGGTGAGCGTGAACAGCCTTGCCGTGCTGCATCCCGAAATCATAGCCGACGGCGCGAAGGCGTTTGGTCGCCAGTGCGTGGTGCTCGGCATGGACGCCAAGTTCGTGGGTGTTTCGAACAAGTTCAAAAGCGGCTACGAGGTGTATATCCGTGGCGGTCGCCAGGCGATGGGCATCGATGCTGTCGAGTGGGCGAAAAAGGCCGAAGATTTGGGCGTGGGCGAGATTTGCCTGAACGCCATTGATACCGACGGCGTGCGCAACGGCTACGAACTCAACATCACCGACCAGGTGGCGCGAGCCGTGCAGGTGCCGGTGATTGCGAGCGGTGGCGCAGGTACTCCGACGCATATCGTGGACTTGTTCCGCAAGACTTCTGCCGATGCGGCGCTGGTTGCTTCGATGGTTCACTTCGGCGACTACACGGTTCCCGGAATCAAGAAGGAAATGCTTGCTGCGGGAATCCCCGTGCGCAAGAAGATGAACGGCGAGGTTTAAAGTGAATCCGTCAGTCGCTGTCAAGATTTTCGAGGCGGGCAAGGCTGCCGGCGCCGACTTTGTCGAAATTTTCGAAGAAGAAACCCGTAGCTCATCTCTTGGACTTAAGGATCGCCATATAGAGACTGCAACGGCAGGGACAGAATACGGTATCGGCATTCGCCTCTTGTACGGGACCGAGGTCCTTTACGGCTTTACGAGCGATGATAGCGAAGATGCTTTGGTCAAATTGGTGCAGACGCTTGCTTTTGGACGTATCGCCGGCATGTCGGCGAAACCTGTAGAATTTGCACCTCGGAAGCGCGTGGCGGATTTTAATGCGGATGCGTTCCGCGATCCTCGCGTGCTTGGGCAGGCGGTCAAGCAAGATTTTCTTTTCCGTGCCGACAATGCTGCTCGTAAAATTTCGGACAAGGTAGCCCAGGTGGGCGCTTCGGTAACGGATTCCTGTTCCATGATAACGCTCATGAACAGCGAGGGCTTGAATCTCGTTCTGGATCGTTCTCGTCTCCGTGTGAACGTAACGGTCACGGCGACGGATGGAACCGAGAGATTAACGACGCACGAAGCTCCGGGCGCACTTGGCGGCTACGAACTTCTCGATAATTACTCTCCGGAGGAATTGGCGACTGTCTGTGCCGAACGCGTCGTGCGTATGCTCGATGCAGGCTACATTGCAGGCGGTCAGATGCCCGTGGTGATGGGTAACGGCTTTGGTGGTGTAATTTTCCACGAGGCGTGCGGCCATCCGCTCGAAACGGAAGCGGTGCGTCGTGGTGCTAGTCCCTTCTGTGGTAAACTCGGTGAGGCTATTGGCCAACCGTGCCTTACAGCCATTGACGACGGCACGCTCGATGGCGTGTGGGGAAGTCTCAAGTTCGATGACGAAGGGATGCCCACGCAGCGCACGACTCTTATCGAGAATGGTATTTTGAAAACTTACATGAGCGACCGCGTGGGCGCTGCCGAAGTGGGGATTGCCCGCACGGGGTCTGCCCGTCGCGAAAGCTACAAGTATGCGCCCGTGAGCCGCATGCGAAACACGTTTATCGCACCTGGCAAGGATACGCTCGATTCCATGATTGCGAGCGTCGACAATGGTCTCTATGCAGCTCGCATGGCAGGCGGCTCCGTGAACCCTGCGACGGGCGAGTTCAATTTCGCGGTCGACGAAGGCTATGTCATCCGCAATGGCAAGATTTGCGAACCTGTGCGCGGGGCTGCTCTCATCGGCAAGGGGCACGAAATTATGCCGCGCATCAGCATGGTCGGGAGTGACTGGGAATTGGCTGCGGGAGTCTGCGGAGCCTCTTCGGGACATGTGCCCGTGACCGTGGGACAGCCGAGCATTAAGGTCGATCAGATCCTCGTCGGCGGCCGCTAGGCGATACTTTTGCTTTTTATAGCCCGTAGGCTTCTTTCTTCAGTTTCCTGAAATACTCGAACTGAGCCCTGGTGGAACTCTGCATCGTGTATTTGCGCGTGCGTTCGTATGCGGTCTCGCGCATTTTCCGGTATGCTTCCGGTTCTTCGAGATAGAGACGTCGGCTTTCTTCCAGCGCATCGAGCCAGGCGTTTTCTTCGATGGGGAGAATGTGCCCGGCATCGTTGTCCATCACGATGTCGTGGGGACCGCCATAGTCGCTTACGAGGGCGGGTGTCCCCGTCGCCATGGCTTCGACCACGACGTTTCCGAAAGTATCGGTTACGCTCGGGAATAGGAAAAAGTCTGAATCTGCGTAGAGGCTTGCGAGAGTGTCGCCGCCCTGTTCTCCGGCAAAGTGCACGCTGCTGTCGCCTTCGAAGAACTTCTTGATTTCTTCGAGATACCAGCCGTAACCAACATACATGAGTTCCACATCATTGTGCTTGGCCGCGAATTTTTTCCACACGCTGTTCAGGAATTCCAGGTTCTTTTCTTTCGAGATTCGACCGATGAACGAGAATCGCACCTTGCGCTCGGCTTGTGCCGATGCTGCGGTGCCGTTGAACTGTTCCCACACGCCTTTGCCGCGCAGGTCGGGCGAGAATTTTTCGAGCGGGAGTCCACGGGGTAGAATCTGGACCTGGTTCTTGGGAACTTTCAGTTGCGAGGTGAGAATGTCTGCGTAGTCCTTGCAGGGGCTTACGACGGGTTTGGTCATGCCATAGAAGGTTTTCATGAGCCAAAGCACGAAATAGTACATCCACTTTGCCTTTACAAGCGTGCGCGTGTAGGTGGGCACGTCGGTGCGGTAGTGGCTGAATACCTTGATGCCCGCAACCTTTGCACAGAAGCATACGAGCCAGGCACCGGGACTCGGCGTCTCAAGTTCGATGAGGTCGACAGGGTAGCGTTTGAGCAGTCGTAGAATGGGGCCTATGCGCGGAATGGCGAGTTCGCTGTTCGCGTACCCGAGCTGTTCCATGCTGAACAGGCGCGGAAGCAAAATACAGTAGCTGTTTTCGACGACACCGCAGGGGCGCGTGTTGAACGCGCTTCCCGCAAGGAAAGCCTTCATGTTGTGGGCGCGCATGTAGGGAATCACGTTTCTCAGGTTGTTTGCGATTCCGTTTGTCTCGTCCAGGTTGTCAGAGTAGAAAAGGATGCGCACGTCGTCGGCGGGACGCTTTTTGCGTTCCTGCTTTAAATAGAAGCGTAGCTTAAGGAGCTTGGGAACGTTTACGAGGAGCGCCAAGAATACTACGGGCGGAATCAAGCCGGTGCGGAGGTTTCCTGGGGGCTGGTGTCTGAAACTGAACATCTTCCTGAAGGTGCTCGTGACAGTGCGCCCGAAGATATGGGGGCGCGAATCCAGCGCGTCGGTCGCCTTAAGCTTTGTTGAACCTGACGCAGTCTTCATATTTTACTCCTTTGCCACCGAAAAGGTCAAGGGCCGATCCGATGGTGAGGTCAATCTTTCCGTTAGAAATTTTTTTGCAATGTTCAAGGTCGGCAAGTGACTTGGCTCCCCCCGCGTAGGTGCAGGGAATAGGGCTGTTTTCTGCTAGGAAAACGATAAGTTCATCGTCCATGCCTTGCTGCTTTCCTTCCACGTCGGCGGCATGAATTAGGAATTCGTCGCAATAGCGCGAAAGGTCGTTTAGCGTCTCTGCCGTAATCTCGATCTCGATGAGCGTTTGCCAACGGTTAATGGCGATCTTCCAACGGGGCCTTGCATTGCTATAAGTGTCGGCTGTGCGCTTGCAGCTCAGGTCAAGGACGAGATGCTTGCGGCCTACGGTTGCCGATAGCAGTTCGAGCCTTTCGCGGTCGAGCTTGCCTTCTGGAAAAATCCAGCTTGTCACAATAACATGCGATGCGCCCGCATCGATATATTCGCGAGCGTTTTCGGCGTTGATTCCGCCTCCGACCTGCAATCCTCCGGGGTATGCCGCGAGGGCTGCTTTTGCCGCTTTGTCGTTTCCCTTTCCGAGCATGATTACATGCCCGCCCTTGATTCCATCTTTTTTGTAGAGCTCGGCGAACCAGGCTGGGGAACGATCGGTCTCGAAATTCGTCTTGAGTCCTTCTCCGCTGTCAGAGAGGGAACTTCCGACAATCTGCTTTACGCGGCCGTCGTGCAGGTCTATGCAGGGGCGGAACTTGGTCATTAGTCCTTCACTCCTGTGACCGTCCAGTCAATTTTTTTGCCGTTGCTTCCATCGCTACGGCCGCGGTAGAACAGGACTTCGCCACCGGCTGCCATCTTCATCGCCTTTTTCGCGATCCAACCGTCTACCTTGTCCAAGAGGCTTGCTTTTTGGTAAGTCTTGTTCACGGGGAAACTGAGCATGGGGGAGGCATCTTTCCATTCAATGGCGAGCGGATTCTTGGGGAACTTCTTCCCGTTGTAGGTTTCTTCGCCTTCCTTGATGCTTGCCGGGATTACGACCTTGGAACCGTTTCCGTCGTTGTAGAGCGCATAGCCGAAGGACTTCCCGTCCTTGGTGAGCGAGATGCGTCCTGCGAACATCGGGTTCCTCGCATTCGTGCTGAAATTCAGCGAGCGAATGGTGAGATCCGTTGCCTGTACCGTTTGCCAGGTCTGGTCCATGTAGGCGTATCCCTTGACGGCGATGGTGTCTTCGTTGTAGCCGATGCGGCCCGAGACACGGCCATAGGGAATATGGATGTATTGGGCGAACTTGTCGTTGCCGACTTTCCAGATGCCGTCTCCGTTGACCTTGCCCTGTTCGGCGCTTTCAAATGTCAAATCCAGGAAAAATTTTCCCTCCTTGTCGGCGGTAAAATACACGCGGTGGCCCTTGCCGGGCTTGCCTTCCATCGCATATTCACCTTTGATATCGATGGATGTTTTTTCCTTGAGAACTTTCAGGCGCTCCGGAGGATACTGGCGTCCGACGGCGTGGGTCTTGCTCTTGAAATTCCAGAAGGTCAGGTCGCAGCCAACTTTTTTGCCGGACGCCGGAACATATAGCGTGGAGTAGTTTACAAAAGCACGGGTGCCGTTGTCAAATACAAACTGGTAGCTCCATGTTTCGTTGAATTCCTTTGCGCTATTTTGGTGTGGCAAGAAGTCATTTGCTGTAAGGTTACGCGTTGCTCCTGACGGTGCAGAAACATCGACTGCATAGACGGTTGCCACAGCAAAAGCCAGGAGTACAGAAAAAATAATGTTTGTCATTTTGTTCATCATATAAAAAAATAGAAAAAAGGGTTATGAAAAAGCATCCTGCTATCGCAAATCAGTGCAGAATTGTGTCCCATGAATAACTATATTGATTTTATGGTTATCAGACAATACAACGAAGCGGACCTTACGGCAATGATCCGCATCTGGAACGAGGTGGTCGAAGACGGCATCGCCTTCCCGCAAGAGGACTTGCTCACACCCGAAAGCGGCAAGCAGTTCTTTACCGCACAGACCTACTGCGCCGTTGCGGTTGAGGACGACAAGATTTTCGGGCTATACATTCTTCACCCGAATAACGTGGGCCGTTGCGGGCACATTTCAAATGCGAGCTACGCAGTCGCTTCGGAATCCAGGGGCAAGCATATCGGCGAAAAGCTGGTGAAGGACTGTCTTGAACAAGCTAAAAAGCATGGCTTCGGAGTCTTGCAGTTTAATGCCGTCGTCGAAAGCAACACGCACGCGCGACACCTGTACGAACGCCTCGGATTTGTCCAGCTCGGAACCATTCCGAAAGGTTTTCGAATGAAGGACGGGCATTACGAAAACATCTGCCCGTACTATCACGAGTTGTAATTTATTCCAGGTACACGACCTCGCCCATTTGCGGCATGAGCACGGGCTTGCCCGATTCCTGGGCGGCGCGTTTCGCATTTTCCAGCGGTTCCGTGTACGAATGCTTGCTCAGGCAGAACTTGGAATGGTGAACGGTCATGTAGCGGTTTGCATCCAGTTCCACCATTTCCTTGCCCAGGTATTCCGGCATGGTGTGGATGAGCGACCAATCCTTGTCGTACTGCCCATTTTCAAGAATCGCCAAATCGATGTCGGTAAATTTCTTTCCGATTTTTTCGAAGTGCGGACCGTAACCCGAATCACCGCCAATCCAAACGGTGCGCTTGGGAGACTTGAAGGCGAATGATGCCCACAGGGTCTTGTTCTGGTGAAGGTCGCGGCCCGAAAAATGCCTTGCCGGAGTCGCCGTCACGTTAAAGCCTTCGCCCAGGTCAACAGATTCCCACCAGTCGAGTTCCGTAAGTTTTTCAACGGGATACTTCCAGTATTCAAAATGCTCGCCCACGCCGAGGCCAGTTACCACACGCTTTACGCGAGGTTCCAGTTCCGTCACCACCCGGTAATCCAGGTGGTCCCAGTGGTCGTGCGAAATCACCAGGTAGTCAATATCCGGCATGTCGACGGGCTTGTAGATGTCCGTTCCTTTGAACATCTTGTTCACGAAACTCACCGGCGAGCCTTGGTAAAAAACCGGATCCACCAGCACTTTCTTTCCGGACAAATTAAGAAGGTACGAGGAATGTCCGAACCACACAATCCAATCGCGGTCCAGCGGCAGTGACTTCAAGTCCGTCTTGATGACGTTCAATGCGGTATCGGGAACGGTCTGACTCTTGTCACCGAACAGGAAATCCTTCCATACGGCAAACACGCCCCTGTCTCCCGTCATGGTGACAGTTTCGACCTCGTTCACGAACTGCTTTCCGTCGTAATTCGGCGACTGCTTGATACGTTCAAGGCGCTTGCCCTGCGGGATGCGCCCGAAACTTGCCTGCGATAAGAACAACACGCCCACATCTCCCAAAATAAAAAGTACAGATAAGATAATCGCCGTAATCATGAGTTTTTTATTCTTTCTAAAACGCAAGCGAATCTTCCCTCTATCGTATAAAGTTCGTGAAGATTTTCTTTTCGGCAACGGGCTGCACGACACCTGCCTTCTTGCCCGCTTCGATGCTCTTCAGGATCCACGCCATGTTGCGGCCCAGTTCCTTCATAATCTGCACGCCTTCCTCGTCCTTCAGCACATCTTCCGGGCTGGAACCATGAACCATGTTCCAATAGCGAGATGTCACCAGGGGCTGCTGCGCAAAGGTGGGGTACTTGTTCAGGGCGTCGAGCGTTGCGGTAGTGCCGGCACGGCGGGCAGAAGCAACCGTTGCGGCGGGCTTAAAGAGCAGTTCCGCTTCGGCAATGCCGTAAAGCCTGTCCAGGAACATCAGCATCTCGCCACTCGGGGATGCGTAGTACACCGGGGAGCCATAGACGACGGCGTCGGCTGTTTTAAGGATTTCCTTGGCTTCGTGAACTACGGCGTCGGTTTCGCCCTTCAGCACGCGACCACCCACAAAGAAGATTTCCGTCTCGATGCCAGCGGCCTCGAGTTCGCCAGCCACCAGGTTCAGCGCCGTGTAGGTGCAACCCTTTTCGCGACGACTACCGTTGAATAAAACGACCTTCATGATAAATTCCTTTGTTATGAAAAATGTTTCTTTATTAAAATTCTACTTGTCAAAATCGTCCGGGGATTCGAACAACTTTTTCTTCAGATGTTGAAACCGCCTTTCGTTGGTGGCGATGTCCAGGTTCCCCACCCGAACGGCTTCCCGATACAGCAGTTCCTTGTAGCGAATCTTGTTCATGACCACTGTAAGGCGGGCCATTTCCTTTTCAAGAATCTTGCGGCGGTTTTCAAAAAGGGAAAGCCTTTGGGCAAGCGTAGAATCGCCCTCGTTGAACCACTCGATGTATTGGCGGATTTCCTTGATTTGCAGTCCCGAATCCTTGAGGCATTCGATCATGGTAAGCCAGCGAAGGTCTTCGTCGCTGTAGGCCCGCACGCCCGAGGCGTTCTTCTTGACAAAGGGAAGGAGGCCCTCTTTTTCGTAGTAGCGCAGAGTGTAGGCCGAAAGCCCTGTTTTCTTGACAACATCGCCTATAGAGTAAGTCATGTTTACAAAATATAAATATTTTCGTCCAAATGATAGAGTTAGAGTTAACTCTAAATAAAATTTTTCAACTTTTTTCACAAAAACTCAACACCTAGAGTAAACTCTAGGTATTATATTTCTTATAGAACATTTTCAAAAGGAGATTTTATGTGCTGTTTTGTCGTGCCCATGGCCGAAGCGGTCGTCACCACCATCGCAACCCTCGTGTTGCAGCAGACCGGCAAGTCTAAAAGTGAATCCAGGAACCTGGAAGCCGCTGTTTCCGGCGGTCCGCAACCCTTCTATAAAAGCCTGCGCCTGCTTGCCCGTATGCTCTGGCTCGTAACAGGCGTCCTGATTATCGACCATGTCATGAACGGAGAACTCATGTGGAGTTATCCCTTCTTTACCGCAGCCACAAGCCCCGAAGGTGTTTCCGAGATGGTGCGGGAAATGTCAACGGTAGGCGTTGCCATGTCGGCATTTATCACGTCCGTATGGGCAGTGATGATTATCGCACGCAAGTACAAGGCCCAATCCCTCGCCAAGGCCGAGGTCCACACCAACCACTAACCACTAAATAAGCAGCGGCCTGGATTCTATCGAACCTTCGGTTCTCCAGAATGACAGGCTCAAGGTAAACTATGGACAGAAGAGACTTTTTAAAAACCGCAGGCGCGGCAGCACTCGCTTCCGCCGTATTCACACCCGCTTTCGCGAAAGGGAAATCCATGGAACAGAAGGAACCCGGAAAGGACGTTTCCAACGTCTATTTCACCAAGGACCTGAGTGCCGCAGGCCTCATCAAGTTGTACAAGAAAATCAACGAGGGCATTACCGGACGCGTGGCCCTCAAGCTCCACACCGGCGAAAAGAACGGCCCCAATATTTTGCCCCGGGAATGGGTAAAGGAATTCCAGGCGCAGGTGCCCAACTCCAAGATTGTGGAGACCAACACCTGGTACGAAGGCGACCGGTACACTACCGAACAGCACCGCGAAACCCTCAAGGTGAACGGCTGGACCTTCTGCGACGTGGATATCATGGACGAAGACGGCGAAGTGATGCTCCCCGTAAAGGATGGCCTCATTTTCAAGGAAATGTCCATGGGCGCACACATCAAGAATTACGATTCCATGATCGTGCTGACTCACTTCAAGGGCCACGCCATGGGCGGTTACGGCGGCTCCATGAAGAACATCGCTATCGGTTGCGCGGGCGGACGCCTGGGCAAGAAGATGATTCACGAATACGTGAAGGGCGGCCCCACCAAGATGGAAGCGGGCGGCACGGCGGGCTGGAAAACCAGCGGAGCCCTGTTCATGGAAACCATGGCCGATTCCGCAAAGGCCACCTGCGACTTTTTCAAGGGCCACATCTGCTTTATCAACGTGCTGCGCCGCATGTCCGTGGACTGCGACTGCGCGGGCCTTTCTGCAGCGGAACCCAAGTGCCGCGACATCGGCATTCTCGCCTCCACAGACATCGTGGCGGTGGACCAGGCCAGCGTTGACATGGTTTACAAGCTCCCGCCCAAGGAACTTCACGACCTCAAGGAACGCATCGAAACCCGCGAAGGCCTGCACCAGCTCCCCGCCATGGAAAAGCTGAAGATGGGTAACCGCAAATACAGGATTATCGAACTGTAGCCTAGTTCGCGACGGCACCGTAGATAAATTCTCGTCACCGTCGCGAATTATGTTATATTTCTAGGAAAAGGCAGGTAAAATATGTCCCTTGGAATTCCAGAAATAATCCTGATTGTGGTTGTGGTGCTCCTTTTGTTCGGGGCAAAGCGCATTCCTGAACTCGCACGTTCCCTGGGCAAGGCCCAGAACGAGTACAAGAAGGCGAAAGACGCCCTGAAGGAAGAAGCCGAAGACCTGCAGAAGACTGTGGAAAAAGCCGCCGATGCTTCGGCACGCTCAGCAACCGAAGAAGAAAAGAAAGGCTAATGTCCTCCAAACAGGATCAAGAAGCTACGCTGATTTCGCATCTGGAAGCGCTCCGACGGGCGCTTTTGCGTTCTATTGTCGCCCTTGCCATCGGCATCGTGCCCCTGTTCCTTGTTTCGCCCTACGTTCTGGACTGGTTCTGTAAGCAAATCGCCCTGCAAGGCGGCGTCACGCTCCATTACTTTTCCCCGATGGAAGTGTTCCTGCTGCAGCTCAAGATTTCTGCACTGCTGGACTGCGTGCTGTTTTCGCCCTACATCGCCTGGAACATGTGGCAGTTCGTGCTCCCCGCCCTATACGACAACGAAAAGCGATTCATCCGCTCCATCGTGGCCATGACCAGCGGGCTGTTTATCGCGGGCGTCGCCTTCTGCCTAGTCGTCTGCTTCCCGCTGATTGTGCAGTTCGGCATGAGCTTTGCAAGCACCACCCTGCAACCCGTATTCGGCGTCTCTAACCTGGTAACACTCGCGCTCTGGCTTTCGCTTGCGTTCGGATGCATGTTCCAGTTCCCGCTGGTGACCTACGCCCTTATCCGCGCGGGCATCGTGAATTACGAGACCGTGTGCGGCAAGCGCCCCTACGTGGTGGTGGCAATCCTTGTGCTGGCGGCCCTCCTCACGCCCCCCGATGTTGTTAGCCAGCTGTTGCTCGGAGTCCCGACGTACCTGCTCTTCGAAGCGGGTCTCCTTGCGGCCAGGCATTACAAGGGGCGTGCCTTGAAAGAAGTCCATCCTGAAAACGCCCCGAACATCGCGCCACGAGATTCGACCGCACCCGCGACGGAATCAGAGACTGCGCAGACCACAGCGACGAAAGCCGAAACTCCCGCAGCCGATGACATCGATTTCGCAGCCCCTTCTTCCAAGTTCCAGGTCGGCGCAGAAAAAGACGCCGACAAGTGGAAACCTTATTGATTTTTAGAAAATTTATTTGCCTTAGAGTTGACTCTAAGTGATATATTAGAAGTATGAAAAAGTTTGTTTCAAAAGATTCCTTTGAAGACATCGGTTTTGCCAAGCTGGACGTGAGCCGCGAATCGCGCACAGGCACTTGCGAGGCCGTTTATTGCGCAGGCAAGACGTCAGAACAGCTCCTGAAAATTCTTAGAAAGTTCCGAGACAAAGGCTGCCGCGTATTAGGGACCAAATGCAGCAAGGAACAGGCGGAATTCATCGCAAATGCAGGTGAGAAAACCCGCTACGACGAACTTTCCCGGACGATTTCGCTGGCAGATGAAATTCCGGCTAGTCGGAAGCGCGGTCGCTCTGGCGGCAGGGCGGCGCAAACGGTTGCAAAGTTCGGGCCGGTGGCCGTATGTTGCGCAGGAACGGCGGACCTGCCTATTGCCGAAGAAGCCGCCAAGACGCTGGAATTTAACGGCGTAAAAGTCTTGCGCCAATACGACGTAGGGATTGCGGGACTGCACCGCCTACTTTCGAAGGTGGAGGACATCCGCAAGGCTTCGGTGGTTATCGCGGTTGCCGGAATGGAAGGAGCGCTCCCCGGCGTGATTGCCGGACTCGTGAAAGCGCCCGTGATTGCCGTGCCCACATCGGTCGGGTACGGGGCATCCTTCGGCGGGATTAGCGCACTGCTCACCATGCTCAACACCTGCGCCGAGGGCGTGACGGTGGTAAATATCGATAACGGTTTCGGGGCGGCCATCGCCGCATTTAGAATGTTGAAGGTGAAATGATGAAATATCTCTATCTTGATGGATCTTGCGGTATCAGCGGCGATATGACGGTTGCCGCACTTCTTGGACTTGGGGCATCACGCGAAAAACTGGATGCAGCCATTGCGGGGCTCGGCCTAGAAGGCGTCCACGTCCATGTGGAAAATTCAAAGAGTTACAGCATTGCGGGGCTTTCTTTTGCGGTGCATGTCCATGACCACGACGCAGACCACGTGCATTCTCACGAAGAAGGGTATGTAGAGCATCATCATCACCATGAGCACGGGCACCATCATCACGAACATCGGCACTTGTCCGAGGTTTACGAGATTCTGGACCGCGCAGCAAATGCAGGGGCAGTCACTCCCCGCGCCCTTGAAACCGCAAAGAAGATTTTTCGCATCATCGCCGAATCCGAGGCAAAGGCTCACGGCGTGCCCGTAGAAGAAGTCCATTTCCACGAAGTGGGTGCCGTTGATTCCATAGTCGACATCTTGGCGGTCGCCGTCCTTGCAGATGACCTTGGCGTAGAGAACTGCATCGTTACAGGGCTCAACGAAGGCTCTGGCTTTGTGGAAACGCAACATGGAATGCTCCCGATTCCCGTTCCGGCGGTAGCGCACATTGCAGAAGCTGCGGGCATCGCGCTTCACATCACCGAAACGAAAGGCGAAATGGTCACCCCAACGGGAGCGGGCATCGTGGCGGCCCTCCGGACAAGCGAGCGCCTCCCCGCAAGTTACAAGATTTTAAAATCGGGCGTGGGGCTTGGCAAGCGCGATTTCGGGCGAGCAAACTTCTTGCGGGCGCAAATCATCGAGGACTGCGCAAGCGACAAATGCGGCGACGCAACATCCACTACCACAGGCTGCACCCCCGCTGATTGCAACGTTTTCCAGATTGAAGCGAACATCGACGATTCCACTCCCGAAGAACTGGGCTACGCCATGGACAAACTCTTCGAGGCGGGAGCCCGTGACGTCCATTTTATCCCCTGCTACATGAAAAAGAACCGCATGGGCACTCTCCTGTGCGCCCTCGCCGACAGCGAGCACCTGGCTGCCGTAGAGAAAGCGATTTTCTTACATACATCGACCGTCGGTGTGCGCCGTTTCCCCGTCGAACGCACCTGCATGGCCCGCAACACCTTCGAAGTCAAAACGGAATTCGGCAAGGTTCGCGTCAAGAAATCCGTTTTGGGCGACATCGAGAAAGTCAAACCCGAATTTGACGACTTGAAGGCACTTGCCGAAAAGGCGGGCGTTCCCATCCGCGAAATCCAGAAAGCGGTCGAGAAGAAACTGCACTAAAAGCGAGTTGTCAAGCCGCAATTTTGTATTTTACTTTACATGGAAAGCTTGAGCCAAAAGTTTGAAAAACTGAAAAACCTCTTGCGCGAAATGGACCGCGTCGCCATCGCATTTTCTGCCGGCGTAGATTCCACGTTCCTAGCAAAAGTCGCTCACGACGTGCTGGGTGACAACATGGTTGCTTACACCGTCCAGGCGGGAATGGTCCCCGAGCGCGAAATCGCATTTTCCCGAGAGTTCTGCAAGTTGCACGGAATCCCGCAGCAGCTGATAGAAGTTGACGAAATGCAGGTAGAAGGCTTTGCCGAAAACTCCAGGGAACGTTGCTACTTTTGCAAGCGCATCCTGTTTTCGAAAATTACAGAACGCGCAAAGGCCGCAGGATTTTCAACCGTCTGCGAAGGCAGCAATGCCGACGATATTCACGACTACCGCCCGGGAATGCGCGCCCTCCAGGAACTAGGCATCAGGAGCCCCCTCCTGGAATGCGGACTCACAAAAGCGGACATCCGCGAACTTTCGCACAAACTGGATTTACCCACGTGGGACAAGCCTTCCTTCGCCTGCCTCGCAAGCCGCATCCCTTACGGAGAACCCATTTCCCGGGAAAAGCTTTCCATGATATCAAATGCGGAGCAACTGCTTTTTGAACTGGGCTTCAAGCAGTTCCGCGTGCGCCTGCATGGCAACCTTGCCCGCATCGAGGTGTTGCCCGAAGATTTCGATACAGTACTAAAAAATCGCGACCAGATTCTCGCGACTTTCAAGAAAATCGGGTTTACCTACATCTCGCTTGACCTGCAGGGCTTCCGCAGCGGCAGCCTGAACGAGACTTTAGCCGCAAAGCAAGTCTAGCCCACTATTGGGCGTTCCCCGGCCAGGGGCCGGGTCGGGTGCTGCTCGCCTCTCGTCACCCCGGACCTGATCCGGGGTCGGCTCATCGAGCCGCTTGCGCGTCTCGCCACCGCGTGGCGGTGCGACGCCCCCTAACGCAGACGCGGGTGTGAAGTGTGTAGTGTGGAACAAGGGAATCAAGGTATTTCCCAAGGGCGGACATGCAAAATTCCGTTATTCGATGGCAGCCGGAACTCATCCAACGACACAACAAATTTTGGATAACTGTCCCTGATTTTTTCCAGCGGAGCGTATTCTCGGGCAATGGTTGATTCGCCGTCCATCTTATAGGCTGCTTGGATGTAAATGCGCGCGTCGTTCTTGATCGCGACGAAGTCAACCTCGCTCCCATCCAATTCCCCGACATACACATCGTAGCCACGCCTGCGAAGTTCCAGATAAATGGCATTTTCAAAAAGATAACCCATTCCATACCCAAAACCCGCATACAGGTAATTGTGGAACGAAAAATCGTTCATGTAGTATTTGGCAGGACCGGACAGCGAATCCTTGCCACGAATGTTGAAGCGCGGACAGGAATGTATCAAGAAGGCGTTTTCCAAATACCCCGCATAGGTCGAGACAGTCTCGTAATTTGTTTTCCGCCCTTGCCCCTTAAGGCTCTTGACCACATTCGTGAAAGAAATCAAGTTCGAGGCATTATTCGAAAGAAAGACAAAAAGATCGTTCAGCAGGGTAGCGTCCTTGATTCTGTAACGCTGCACGACATCGCGAAGCATCACGGAATCCTTCAGACTCTCGACATAGTTCCGTCGCATTTCCTCCGAATCAAGGTTGAACAGTTCGGGCAGGGCCCCATGCTGGACATAATCCGTAAAAGACGACGCATCCTGCGGCTTGCCGGTCAACTCGCAAAACTCGTCAAAACTGTAGGGAAAAACTTCAAACCGGACATACCGGCCCGAAAGCATAGTTGAAAGTTCCCCGGAGAGAATATCCGAATTGGACCCGCTTATAAATACTTCGCAAGGCTCGGCAAAATCCTGCGAACGGGCGTTCACAAATCTTTCCCATCCATCGATATACTGGATTTCGTCAATGAAAAGATATGTCTTGCCTTGGGGCGAAAACCGGCTCTTGTAAGCAGCGTAAAGAGACTGCAAGTCCTCTGCGGATTTTATGGCAGAAAATTCAAGGAATTCCTTGTTGATGTATAGGGTGTTCTCGGCGGGAACCCCGCCTGCAACGATTTGCGACAAGACCTGCCGCAAAACGAAACTCTTTCCGACACGACGCTGCCCGACAACAACCTTGACCAGGTTGTTTCCGACACTTTTCATGACTTTTTCCTGGTAAATATGCCGATTAAAGCCCAAAAACGGGCTGTTTCCACCCCACAGGTTATATTTGGATATAGAATCAATAATTTCAACCATACCTTAAAATATATATAATTTTAGCAAAAATTTCAAACATATTTGATTTTTTTACAAAACAACCCGCTGAGACGGCTCCCCTTGGACGTTCCCCGGCCCCAACTTGTCATCCCCGCTATACGATACTTGGCAACTTGTTGCCATAGTAGAGTTATCCTCTTTGGGGAGAAGGCGGGGATCTCCCAGCGTCGAAGGGGCCGGGGCGGGTGCTGCTCGCCGAGCACGCTCGGCTCATCGAGCCGCTTGCGCGTCTCGCCACCGCGTGGCGGTGCGACGCCCCCTAACGCAGACGCGGGTGTGAAGTGTGAAGTGTGGGATGATTGTTTATCGGCGGGCTAGTCAGAGTCCTTAACGCAACAGACAGAAAAATCAATTGGAGCATCAGCACTCATCATATAACGAGGTTCTAACGCTTCAATTTTAAATTCACTACCCTTTTCTTTTTTTACATTACGTTTAGACATTTGGCACCTCTTTTGACGTTTCTTTAACTAACTATGCATTATTTTCATTGAATTAAAATTCATCCATAACACACCTAACTGAAAAACCATGCGTTTTAAAAGTGTTTGAAATAGGGTTGCCGGTTGCTAGAGTGTATTGATACGATGCCTTAGATTTCTCTGCATAATTTTCTGGATTTTCTTCAGGGTAATGCCAATAAGTTTCGTCATTTATGCCCTTAAAGGAACCATTCCAATTGTAGCCAGCCCCAACAAGGCTATACCCTGTGGTATTGTAGCCACCAAAGCCATATGCAGAACGGGTTCCCTCAACACCATGGGTATTTCCATCGGCATGAACAACAATATAAAAGTCATTGTATGTAAGCAGTCGCCAACCGTCGGGACATATTCCTTGGTGATGGTATGTTACAGTATCATATTGATTTCGGCAATTTTCTTGGTTGCATTCGCTAGGCAGTTGCATCATCTCTGCCCATTGGTAAAGTCCACCATAGCGGTCACAATTTGTCGTATCATTATTATAGCAATACCGCTCTATCTTATCATCATCTTCCTGATTTTTCCTTCCACGGACCATTTCGCCAATATTCAAGTTTTCTGCCATAACTTTAATCGTAGCTTTTCGACCGGCAGTATCTTTTCCGCTTATCTGTATATAGTAATACTCTCGATTATTTCGTCCATCGACAAACTTCACATAATCACCATTACGCCAATGTGTTCCATCAAAAGGCTCTGTCCTATCAAACGGCACATATTCGCTACTACTCGAAGTAACTGACGACGAAGATTGTTTCACGGAAGAACTGCTGCTAGACTTGACACTTGACGAAGAATTGACCGACGAACTAGATACATCCTTCCTACTGCTTGAAGAATCACCAGTCTTTACGGAACTTGAACTATTGGAATCGGACGAGTTCTTTGTTTCTTTTGTGGAACTGCTAGACTTATTCTCACTACTCGACGACTTGTCTTTTTCCATATTTTCGTCACTAGACCCATTCGACTCCGCTGACGCTCCGCTCAGGGTGACACTCGAATCAGGCGACTCTACAGACGAACTGGAAACACCGGTTTCGTCGGAACTAGCCGACGAAGAGTCATCGCAGGCGGAAAGGGCGAAGAATGCCGCGAGCACCGCCACCCACAAGAAACCAAGACCCTTGACACACTTCATACCATTATCTCCTGTAAAAATTTTCACCACCCACAAACCAAGCAATGTGAAATATGGAATGTGGAATTTATACCGCAAAATCCATCATCATGCGGGGTTCTAAAGATTCGATCTTGTAGTTATATTCACCGATTCTCTTTTTATAGTTATTTTTAGACATATTTCAAGCCCTTTGACATGTTGAGATTAAAGAGTTCTCTTACTTTTTCATTTGTTTATTTTTGCACAACGAACAGAAAAACCATGTGTCTTATTTGCATCTTGAGATGTCATAGCAGTAGATGTGTTATTTTGCCGACCAGAGAACGATTTCACATTGATGTCACCACCTCTTATAGCCTCTTCTGGATAATGCCAATATGTAGCTTCGTTCAAGTTCTTAAACCCATAATTCCAAAGATACCCCGCACCAATCAGTCCATATCCACTATAATTAAAGCCACCAAAGCCCATGCTCCGAATATCAGCAACACCATTTCTATTTCCATTTGCATGCACAACGACATACATATCTTCATAAGTCAAAAGCCGCCAGCCATCCGGGCAAATTCCCTGATGGTTTGGCTTAATAGAGTCAGCACAACTCTTGGCGTTGCATTCGCTCGGCAACTTCATCATTTCCGCCCATTGATAGAGTCCGCCATACTCTTCGCATTTCATTGTATCATTGTCATAACAATACCGTTCAATCTTGGAATCATCATTTTGATCCTTATTGCCGTCGACCATTTCGCCGACATTTAGATTTTCCGCCATGACAGTTACAGAGGCAGCTTTACCATCCTGATTTTCACCATTGATTGTCAGATAATAGTAGGATCGTCCCTCATATGTAAACTTTTTGTACGCCCCAGCATGCATACTATCAGCCCCTAATGCTCGATTGCAGAAAGCATACCCAGGCGTGCATAATCTGGAAGAGTCAACTTCAAAAACGGAACTACTGGATTTAGGCAAGACAGAACTTGAACTAGACTGTTTCTCGGAGGAACTACTGCTTTGCTTTTCGCTTGAAGACAAACTCACCGACGAACTAGATACATCCTTCTTGCTGCTAGAAGAATCTCCCGACTTTATGGAACTGGAGCTCTTGGAGTCAGATGAATTCTTTGTTTCTTTTGCGGAACTGCTAGACTTATTCTCACTACTCGATGACTTGTCTTTGGTTTCGTTACTAGACCCATTCGACTCCGCTGACGCTCCGCTCAGGGTGACACTCGAATCAGAAGACTCTACAGACGAACTGGAAACACCTGTTTCGTCGGAACTAGCCGACGAAGAGTCATCGCAAGCGGAAAGGGCGAAGAATGCCGCGAGTAGGCAGATGGTTATGAGCCGGCCCTTCGGCAAGCTCAGGGACCTTGGAGCAATGAAATTTTTCATAAAACATCCCCGTCTATAGTTTATCTTTTTAAATATAGGTAATGCCCCTGCCAAAGTCCATACCCCCCCCATTGTAAAATTTAGGAAACAAATCGGAACGGGGTCTTAGGGGCGGAGCCCTTAAGTGAGGGGGTAATGGAAGACTTGGCCTGGACCCTACCCCCTATCGCTTCGCTCCAGGGTCCAGGGTGACAACAGGCCAAGGCTGCAATCAGGGGGAGGCTTCCCCCGCCCGCTCCTCGAATTTATAAATGTGTATATTTTTACTGAAATGCCCGAAAGTTCAGACAACATCGAAAAAATCATAGGCGAAATCACGGTCAAGGATTCCAAGACCCTCTGCCGCGAGGTGATGTCCATCGGCGACACCATGGACGTCCTGCGCAACAAGTGGACCGTCGAGATTCTCACGGCAATCCTTTGCGGGAGCACCCGCTTCAAGGACATCCTCGCCTCCATCCACGGGCTCAGCGAAAAGGTCCTGACCATGCGGCTGCGGCAAATGCAACAAGACAAGCTGCTCGAAAAGTTCGAATGCTACGGCTACCCGCCCCGCGTCGAATACCGCGTGACCGAGCACGGCAAAAAACTCTACATCATCGTTTACCGCATGACAGAATGGGGCGCGGAACACCGGCGAGTCATACTGGGCGGCCACTTACCAAACGGTAAGTAACGATACGGAATTTCAAGAAAGAGCATATCTTATAACCGACAAGAAAAAAGATATGCATTTTACCGAACCCGTTTACAGGAACCCCTACTGGCCCACGTGGCCCCTCATCCAGATTACACAGGGCTGCACCCACAACAGTTGCAAGTTCTGCACCATGTACAAGGACGTGTCCTTCCGCATGCAGCCCATGGACCTACTGGAAGAAGACCTGCGCGAACTCCGTGCCGACGACCCTCACGCAAAGACCATCCAGCTGCTGAGCGCAAATCCGCTGGCCCCCACCTACGACAGGCTCATGCCCCGGCTGGAACTTATCAAAAAATACCTGCCCGAACTGGAGCACATGTACACGGCTACGCGGGTCTCCGACCTGAAAAACAAGACCGTGGAGCAGTTGCGCAACCTGCGCGATATCGGCGTGAACGAGATTTCCCTTGGCGTAGAAAGCGGCGACGCCTGGACGCTAAAACGCATCAACAAGGGCTACGCCCCCGAAGATATTCTGGAGCAATGCCACAAGCTGGAAGAAGCCGGAATCCAGTACTGGGTCACCTTCTTGAACGGTGTGGCGGGCCGCGAGCACAGCGAAGACCACGCTATACACACCGCGGAAATTTTCAACCAGTTGAAGCCCATGCTGGTAGGCACCGGCGGACTCACGCTGTTCCCCGGGACGCCGCTCCTGGAAGAAGCCCGCCGCGGGGAATTCACGCCGCTTACGGAACGCGAACTGATGCAGGAACTGAAGCTTTTCCTGGAGCGCCTGACCTGCGACTGCGAACTCAATACGCACCACACGTCGTCCATGAATTTGAGCGGGCCCTTCCTCGCCCGCAAAAAAGAAATTCTAGATTCCCTGCAATACGGCATCGACCATTTCGACATGGACAAGCTGACCAAAATTCGCAACAAGAAGAGGACTCTGTAATATGATCAAGGCAATGTTTATCAACGGAAGCCCCCGAAAGAACGGCAACACGGCCAAACTTTTGAACCGCGCCATGGAAGGAGCGAAAGACGCTGGAGCCGAGGTGGAAATGGTAAACCTATACGACCGCGACCTGGTTTACAAAGGCTGCATGAGCTGCTTTGCCTGCAAGGTCAAGGGCGGCCGCAAGGGCGTGTGTTCCTTCAAGGACGGCTTGCAGCCCATTCTCGAAAGGGCCGTAGAAGCCGACATCTTGGTTTGCGGTTCGCCGGTCTATTGCGGATACCCTACCGCCGGACTGCGCGCCTTTACAGAAAGGCTAATTTTCCCGGCCGTAAACTATTCGAACTTTATGCAGCCTGTGGTGAACAAGCCCAAACGCTCGGCATCCATTTTCACCATGAACTGCCCCGATATGTCAATCTACAAGGAGAACGCCTACGACATCTTGATGGATGCAGGCGCAAAGAACCTTGGAATATTCGGCCCGACCGAAATCCTTTACTCCTTCGACACCTACCAGTTCCACGACTACGCCAAATACGACGCGGCGCAAATTGACGAAACCCACAAGGCGCAAATACGGGAAACGCAATTCCCCAAGGATCTGGAAAAAGCCTACGAACTCGGCAAGAGACTTTGTGGCGAAGGGTAGCCTACTAAGCAAAGAAAAAAACGAAAATCACTTGATTTTCTCCAGTTAATATATTATTTTTATAGTTATTGGAGGAAATCGTGATAAGAAACGTATCAGAAATTCTTTCAGACCTTGGTCAAAAATACAGGCAGCCCCAAATGAAGTTGCGTCAAATGACCCTGCGCGGCGAAATAACGCAAGTTATCCGCGGGCTGTACGAGACCGACAAGAACACCCCGGGCGAAGCCCTTGCAGGGGCGATTTACGGCCCATCGTATCTTTCCTTCGATTATGCCCTTTCGAGGCACGGGCTCATTCCCGAAGCCGTGCATCTCTTTTCTTCCGCATCGTTCAAGAAGAACAAGACCAAACTGTACAAGACGCCCTTCGGCGAGTTTTCGTATTCCGATGTCCCGCCCGACGTCTTTCCGCACGGAGTCAACATCGAAAACGCAGAGGACAGGCCCTACGCAATGGCCACCTGTGAAAAGGCCCTTTGCGACAAACTCTACAAGGAGCACCCGATTGCAGGCAAGCGTGCCATGGAAACGTTCCTGTTCGAAAACTTGCGCATCGAAGTCGGTGATTTTCGGAACCTGGATTTCGACTTCATCGAAAAGGTTGCCCCCCTGTACAGAAAGAAGAATCTACAAATACTGTCCAAGATGAGGTAGGCATGGCTCACGTACTTGATTCAATGCTTGCGAAATATAATTGCAAAAACGTTTCGGACTACAGGAACGCCCTCAAGGAAATCTCGCAGGAAGTCGCCCTGTGCGGACTTTCACGTGGAGGGTTCTTCGACAAGGCCGCCTTCTATGGCGGCACGGCGCTCCGCATATTCTATGGGCTGGACCGTTTTTCAGAGGACCTGGACTTTTCGTTGATTAAGCCAGACGAAGGTTTCGAGCTTTCACGTTATTTTGGCGTGCTTGAAGAAGAGCTCTACTCTGTCGGCCTGGAGATGTCGGTCGAAGCGAAAAGCAAACCGCACGGATCTCCGGTGCAGTCGGCCTTTCTCAAGGGCAACACGCTTAAGCACTTGCTTAAAATTGTTCCCGCAAAGCACTCTCCCTTGCCCGTTCCCGGGAACGAAATCCTGAAAATCAAATTCGAGGTGGACACGAATCCGCCAGAGTCAGCCACCTACGAAAGCAAGTATCGGCTGCTGCCATCGCCTTTCATGGTTCGCCTCTACGACAAGCCCTCGCTTTTTGCGGGCAAACTCCACGCGTTACTTTGTCGCGGATGGAAAAGCAGGGTCAAGGGTCGCGATTTCTACGACTTTGTATGGTATATCTCACAGAACACGGGCGTAAACCTGCCGCACCTGCAAAAGAGAATGGAACAGACCGGGCACTGGAAAAGTGCGGACACCTTGACTTTTGATGGACTCAAGGATCTACTAAAGGAACGTTTCCACTCCGTCGATTTCGAGGAGGCGAAAAGGGATGTCCGCCCGTTCATTGCCGACAGCGACAAACTGAATCTCTGGAGCGAGAACTTTTTCTGCGCCATCACCGAAGAATGGAAACAATAAGCCAGTTTCACCCACTTATCGACTTCTTTTTCAGCCTTTATAACTTACTACACCGCCAAAAGTAAAATCTGTGTAAAGCGGCGTAAAGCCTTTGTAAAGTCCTAATAAAACCTTTGGAAAACTTCATTCCATCGCCTTGCGTATTGTCGCAAGGCTTTTTAGTTTGTCGCCTAGGAGATTTTATGACTACGTTTTATATCATCCTTGTGGCAATGCTGCTTCTGCTCGCCTTGATGGACTTGTTTGTGGGTGTCAGTAACGATGCCGTGAATTTCTTGAGTTCTGCTGTCGGGAGCAAGGCCTTTAAATATAAAACCCTGATGATCTTTGCTGCGGTAGGAGTTTTTTGTGGCGCCACATTCAGTAGTGGCATGATGGATATCGCACGGCATGGCATTTATATGCCCCAGTATTACACCTTTGCAGAACTTATGTGCGTATATGCGGCGGTGATGTTTACCGATGTGATCCTCCTTGACATATTCAATTCCTACGGTATGCCGACATCAACTACGGTATCAATGGTCTTTGAACTTTTGGGCGCCTCTGTGGCTATCGCCAGTATCAAGATTCTTTCTGACGATACCCTGGAACTGGGAAACCTCATCAACACCTCTAAGGCACTAACGGTGATTTTGGGCATTTTCCTTTCGGTGGCCATCGCTTTTGTAGTTGGCCTTGCGGTGCAGTATGTGACGCGCCTGGTTTTCTCCTTTGGCTACAAGAAGTATATTCGATACTTTATTGGTGTTTTTGGAAGCGTTTCCCTGACGTCCATATTTTATTTTATCCTTATCAAGGGCCTCAAAAATATGAGTTTCGTGGGGCCGGGCTACAAGGCGTTTCTCGCAGAAAATGAGACCGTTCTTGTGGCAAGCATGTTCGTCGCGTTTTTCATCCTTTGTCACCTGCTCCATGCAGTAAAAGTAAACGTGCTCAAGGTAATCATTGCTTTTGGGACTTTTTCTCTGGCCCTAGCCTTTGCCGGAAACGACCTTGTAAATTTTGTGGGTGTGCCCCTCACCAGTCTTTCTTCGGTGCAGCACTTGATGGCTGCTGGGGGCAACCCTCAGGATTTCAATATGTCCTTCTTGCTGGAGTCGGAACCAGGACAGTGGTACTTGCTGATGGTTGCCGGGCTTACCATGGTATTTTCCCTTGTGTTTTCCAAGAAGGCCCGGAATGTGGTGAAGACCTCCGTATCCCTCGCGGCCCAAAATTCTTCTGAAGAAATCTTTGGTACAAATCCGGTCGCTCGCGCCTTAGTTCGCAGTTCTAATGGTGTCGTAAAATTTGTAACAGAATTTATTCCAAGGAAAATTTCGGATAAAATTAACACCCGCTTCAATACCAAGGAAATGATTCTGGAAGAGGAGGGCGCCGCCTTTGATTTATTGCGGGCTTGCGTAAACCTAATGCTTGCAAGTTCCCTCATTGCGTTGGGCACGTCCCTGAAACTCCCCCTTTCCACGACCTACGTGACATTTATGGTGGCTATGGGCACAAGTCTTGCTGACAAGGCATGGAACCGTGAAACGGCCGTATACCGCATTACAGGGGTACTCTCGGTAATTGGCGGATGGTTCCTTACGGCCTTCGCCGCATTTGCTAGTGCTTCTGTTGTGGCGACAGTGCTTTACTTTGGCGGTTTCCCTGCCATATTCGGTCTTTTTGCCGTAGTCATTTTCGTATTGATTCGTTCGAGCCTGAAATACCGAGAAAACAAGAAGGGTAAGGCGGAGGAATTGTTTGATAACATCCTGACGGCTCCCCCCGAGACAAAGGTATACCCCCTTATACAGGAATACAGTCGTGGTGAGTGGAGCGAAATACTCCGTTGGTGCGCAGACTGCTACGAAAAGATAATTGTGGGACTTTTGCGAGAAAACTTGGGAAAACTACGCTCCGTGAACAAACAAATTAAAATTCTGAAAAAACATATCCAGAGGAACCGTCGCCATGGAACCTTATGTACGGAAAGACTTGCCCAGGAGGATATGGTGGTAAAGAATTTCTTTTTGTACCAGGCAAATGATTTTATGGGAGATGCATTGTTTAGTCTGGAACAGATTTCTTCGCCATGCAAGAACCACGTGGATAACGCTTTCAGTCCCTTGGACTACGAAAAAAGAAAAGAGCTTTTGCGTACGGCTTCCCGTGTGAAGATACGGATTGAAAAGACCGCCTCGATGATAGAAACCATGGATTTCAGGAACTATAGCGAGGTCCGCGAACAATTGCGGGAAGAAGGGACGAGGATATTAGACGAGCGTAAAACGGAAATGATGAAGGGGGTTTCCGAAAACATCCGCGCGGAGATCCTTTATTTAACTATTCTTTATGAGTCCTGGGCATTGTTGGATGCGGTCAGTTCTGCAGCCAAAGCCAGCAGAAAATTCCTAACTGTAAAACAATAATTTGTGTGTGGTCCTATGATTTATATTGTGGAAGACGATATCGAAGTTCGGGAAATGGAAACCTATGCTTTAAAAAGCAGCGGTTTTGACGTGATGGCTTTCGAATGCGGTAAAGTTATGGACGAACAAGTTAAGACTAGGGTGCCAGACTTGTTTATTTTGGATATTATGCTCCCTGGCGAAGATGGTTTAAACATTCTCAAACGCCTGCGAGTGCAAGAAAATACAAAGGACATCCCCGTCATCATGCTTACGGCGAAAGGAACTGAACTTGACAAAGTGAAGGGACTTGACTTGGGAGCGGACGACTACATAGCAAAACCATTTGGCGTTCTAGAATTCATTTCACGTGTGCGAGCCGTGCTACGCCGTTCTGAACGAAGCTCATCCGAAAGTACGGAAGCGTTGAACTTGGCTCTAGGAGGAGTGACACTCGATGACCAGCGTCGTTCGGTAACTGTTGGCGGAATCGCTATAGAACTCACTTTTAAGGAATATGAACTTTTGAAACTCCTGATGTCCCGACCGGGAACTGTTTTCTCTAGGCAACAGATTCTAGAAAAGATTTGGGGTGTGGATTTTGACATGGATACACGCACCGTGGATATGCACATAAAAACGCTTCGGCAGAAGTTAGGGGTACAAGGCTCTATCATACAGACCGTGCGAAACGTGGGGTACAAAGTTCAATGAAAAACAGTCTCCGTTTCAGCTTGATTTATGTCGGAGTTCTCGCCGCCCTCTTTGCAGTGTATTTTACGGCTCGCGTTTTTGAAAATGAAATGTCCGAACAGCAGAAACGCGATTTGAGGGAAACAGCCTCCCTTATCAAAAATTTCTATGGACAGATTCCTTTTGAGAACTTCCGAAAAAATCTGGATTCCATTGCCAGCAAACGTTTGCGCGTAACTCTGGTGGATCGGGACGGAATGGTCCTCTACGAAAGTGACGCGAAAGCAGGCAAAATGGAAAATCATAGGAATCGTCCCGAAATCATGGACGCAAATTCCAAAGGAATAGGTGAAAACCTCCGCTATTCAGTGACTTTGAATGCCCAAGTGTTCTATTTTGCAGAACGACTGTCAGACGGTAAAATTCTGCGTTTAAGTCGTCGTCAAGCGAGTCTTCACGAATCCGTATCTAAGACCATGCCTTACCTATTAGCGCTGTTGACAGGTATTGTTGTCGTGGCTGTTCTGATTGCTTTTGGCTTGAGCCGCGCTTTTGTGCGACCGGTGCAGAAATTGGCTGAAAACTTGGGACAGCCAGAACTTATGGATGACGAAGGGATATACAAGGAAATTGCACCACTAGTCAAAACTATCCGTAAGCAGAATCGGGAACTTCAACTCACCATTGAACAACTTTCTGAAGAAAAAAAGAAAACGGCCAAGATGCGAGATGAGTTTACGGCTAACGCCTCCCATGAACTCAAAACGCCATTGACATCCATTTCTGGATATGCAGAACTCATCGAAAATGGTATGGCGAAACCCGAAGACGTAAAGCGCTTTGCTGGAAAAATTCACAAAGAAGCAGGCCGTCTGCTTTCTATCGCCAACGATATTATGACCCTTTCCAAACTTGAGTCCTCGGGAGAATCTGCGATAGGACTGGACGAATCCGTGAATTTGTGGACGTTGGCTTCAAACTGTATTGACGAACTTTCCTTTAACGCCGAAAAGAAGGGAGTTCGTGTGGCGTTGGAAGGTTGTAAAACCGCACAGGTTTACGGCAATCGTCGACTCCTATTCGAGATGCTTTACAACTTGGTCGACAATTCCATTCGCTATACAGAAACGGGCGGTTCCGTGAGTATTCTAGTGCAACAAAAATCCATTGCTGTGAAGGATACAGGGATTGGCATTCCCGAAGAAAACCAGCCACGTATTTTTGAACGGTTTTACCGTGTGGACAAGAGTCGCTCCAAGGCTACAGGCGGCACGGGATTGGGCCTTGCCATTGTCAAGCATATCGCCGAAGTGCACCATGCAGAGATTTCGTTACAATCAGCCATAGGCGTAGGCACGGAAATCACCGTGACCTTCTGCTAGAAATTTCTCTGATGACGTTCCGCCAGTAAGGTGCAAGCTTACTTCACCCACTTGTCGACTTCTTTTTGGGCCTTGTCGCGTTCGTTCTGGGCCACGTGTCCGTAGATGGCAAGGCCAGGGGGCACATTCGCGCCGGTCACCTTCTTGAGGCGGGCTACACCCGAAAGGCCGCTGCCTTCGTGAGTCACGAATGGGTGAATTGTCTTGCCCTTCAGGTTATACTTCTCGAAGAAAGTGAACATGGGCATGGGCATCTCGCCCCACCACACCGGGTAACCGACGTAAATTTCGTCGAATTCTTCGGGATTCACGTTCACCGGCTTGATGGCCGGGCGCGCGTCCTGCGCAAGTTCCTTCTTGGCCACATTGATGCAGTCGTCGTATTTCTTGGGGTATTCCTTCGCGGGTTCCACATGCAAGAGCGTGCCGCCTGTCTTTTTCGCAATCATCTCGGCAATGATTTCGGTATTGCCCTTGGAAATGTTCCCGACGGTGTAGTTTTCATCGGCACGGGAATAGTAAACGACGAGGATTTTCTTTTCTGCTGCCATAGAGACTCCTAGAAGAAGTGATAAAAGAATCAAGGTGATTTTTTTCATGGAATCCGCCTTTTTCGTAAAAAATTCCTTTGAACCGGTTGCTTATAATATAAATAAATTCAGGACGTTCGCATAATGCGTAATTTTTATGCCCACTATGCGTGTTGCGCATAGTGGAAAAAGCGTCCGGAATTATTGACGGCCCTTAGTCGCCGGGATTCCAGTCCTTGAAATGCTGGATTTCGGCAAGGGTCGAGATAAAGAAGCGCTTTTCCTTGTCGAGGCCGCTAATCTTTTTCATGTCGTCTTCGGAAAGCTTGAAGTTAGTTTGCAAACAAGGAGTAAAAAGCTGGGCGTTCCCCAGTCAAGGGCCAGGTCGGTACGACAGCTCTTAAATTACACTGAAATCAATGAACTTGTAAAAGCCCGCGTTTTTCGCTGCTTCAAATTCACCCTCGTCAAAGGACTTGTTTGCTAGACCTTCTCTAATGATTTTGATAAAGGTTTCCTTTAGCGGATCAAGATCGTTCTTTACAGTGTTGATGGATTCGCCTATGTTTGCAAGCAAAGTCAAACATGCGTTGAATACCATCTGGTCTTCTTTCTCAAGAAGTTCTTCGGTGGAATGAATATCCCGTGTATATTTTTGAATTTTCAACAGGGATTCGAGCATTCCCAATAAGTGGAAAAGGTCGTTCCTGGGGTCATTCAACACGGATGGACTCCTTGCTTGCTCGATACAGGATAATGGGGTTTGCGAACTTCTCTATGACGACATCCACGGACTTGCCAGTTTTTTCGGAAAGTTCCTTTCGCAAGGACAACAGGTCATTGTAGTCCTGGAAATCACGGACTAGCAGGTCTATGTCGTTGGGAGTTGCTGTTCGAACAGACGAACCGAAAACAAAGACATCCTTCAGGCGATACTTCGCAAGAAGTTTGTTTTCACGGAATATCCGTAATATGTTTTCGGCGAACACCATAGTTTTCCCTTATTATTACATTTCCAATATAGATTTTTCTGTCCGTTTGTGCAACAAGACTAGTGCGACTTAGGACTGATTTCAGTAATGTTTGCGAATCTACAGAGAAAAATTACCACCGTAACCAATGTCTTATGGGCTTTTTCCCGACCCAGGCCGGGGCGGGTGCTGCTCGCCGAGCACGCTCGGCTCATCGAGCCGCTTGCGCGTCTCGCCACAAAGGTGCGACGCCCCCTAACGCAGACGCGAGTGTGGAATGTGAAGTGTGGGATGATAATTCACTTTCGGAAACATCCGATGTTATCGAAAGCGCGGCATCGGCAGAAGAAGCAGAATTCTTCGCCAAGGCTTTCGACATCATCTTGCAGCAGAAGCAAAAGAATGTCGTTGCGGAAAAGAGGTTCTGATTGGCCAAACTTGTCTGACGAATAGGGTTTTTCCTACTTCTCGCTGTCAATTAATTTCGTCACGGCGTCTACAAGCCTGCGGTAGTTCAGTTCTGACATAGTAGAAACCTTTCTGTCAAAACAGAACTTGTTGACCGCACCGATAAGGTGAATAACCGCAACAGAATCCTTCGGGAGACCCGTTTCTTCCTTTCGGAACAGAATGTTCGGCTCGTGGCCAGCTCTTTCGAGATTCGAAGTAAAAGGAATCGCAACGACAGTGTTCAAATTCTTTATGCCGAGCAGATCATTTTGCATCACGACCGCAGGGCGAATCTTGGACGGAAGGCTGCCAACTGGGTCGCCAAAATCGATTAGCCAGACTTCACCATGTGTCATTCTTCAATTCCTCCCACATGGAATTCATGGAACTGCGCGCGATGTCTTTTTCCAGTTCGGCGAAACTTTCTTCGCGCCGTTTGGTCTTCAATGACTCCAACATCTTGCTCATCAGCGTAAGGGTCTGCTCATAGGAAAGAGACAGCACCTGCTCGGTAAAATCGGCAAAAGCGACATCAGACATACTGCACCTCCTTGTTCATCTAATTTAAATATATACAATTTCCGGTATTAAAGCAAGCGGACAGGCTTTTAAAAACACGACTTCCTTGGGCGTTCCCCGGCCCCAACTTGTCATCCCCGCGAAGGCGGGGATCTCCCATCGTCAGCCAGGGGCCGGGGCGGGTGCTGCTCGCCGAGCACGCTCGGCTCATCGAGCCGCTTACGCGTCTCGCCACAAAGGTGCGACGCCCCCTAACGCAGACGCAGGTGTGAAGTGTGTAGTGTGGGGTGTGGATTTTATACCGCAAGATCCATCATCAAGCGAGGACCGAGCCGTTCAATACGATAGATATTATTTGTTCGCTCTTTTTTCTTGCTCATATAGGTGTCCTGAAATGGGCTAATTTCTCCGTATTTTTTGAGAAAATTAACCTATAATGCCTTAAAAATTATATATTAACATTAAAGTCACTTGCATTCACACAGAATACATTTGTATATTTTGTAAATACGGAGGTATGCCATGCAGAGCACATTGCTACAAGTTAGGGTGGACGAAAAGACCCGTTCCGCAGCAGGGAGTATTTTCGAAAGACTCGGTATAGACCTACCGACAGCCGTCCGAATGTTCCTTGCCCGCACCATTCTCGAAAACGGCATCCCTTTCAGCATGAAACTCCGCCCGACCGCACCCGACGATGTCCTTGAAGCCATGAAGCAGGCTTCGCAGTCCGCCGCCGATGCAGGAGTCGCCGATATGTCCCTTGAAGAAATCAACGCCGAAATCGCACAGGCGCGGGCAGGCAAATGAAGTGCTACGCCGTCATTGACACCAACGTGCTAGTTTCTGCGCTTTTGCGGTGGGATTCCGTCCCTGGGCAGGTCGTTCAACAGACCTACGCCCACGAGATTATTCCCGTCTTCAACGATTCCATTTTACAGGAATACGAAGAAGTCCTGTCGCGCAAGAAGTTTCATTTTCCAACAGAAACCGTCAATTTCTTGATTTCTCGCCTGAAATCCATCGGCGTGAACCTTGCTGCCGTTGAAACTCTCGTTGGCGATTTTCCCGATCCGAAAGACGTGGTGTTTTTCGAGGTCGCCATGGAGAAGAACAAGACCGATGAAACCTTTCTGGTCACGGGCAACCAGAAGCATTTTCCGCAACACCCGAAAGTCGTCACCCCTGCGGAAATGCTGAGAATTCTGGACAACCTGTAGTCTGCCTAATGTAAAAACAGGGCGTTCCCCGGCAACCAGGCCGGGGCGGGTGCTGCTCGCCTCTCGTCACCCCGGACCTGATCCGGGGTCGGCTCATCGAGCCTTGCCGCTCTGTCACCCTGGAGCGGAGCGATAGGGTCCACGGCAAGTCTCGTCACCGCGTGGCGGTGCGACGTCCCCTAACGCAGAAGCAATGTGAAATGTGAAGTGTGGGGTGTGTAGTGTGAAATGTGGGGTGTGGAATATGGAATTTACACCGCAAAATCCATCATGTAACGGCGTTCAAGAGATTCCATCTTGTACGGATTGTTTTTTACGTTCTTGCTCATGCTATTTCTCGGTAAGTTCTAAGGTTTAAAAGTTATTTCAAGATTGTTTTATCATAATCAAGGACACAACGGATATAATTAAACCCATCCTTGTATGTGTTATGATTTATTGAAAAATATGAAGACGTAAATAACACATATGACGCAGCCAACGGATCATCTTGAACAATGGGTAACCAAAATGTCGCTCCCTCTCTATACGCCCCTTCATCTCCATAAGGCAACACAGACATTCCATACGAGTTATGCCCCTTTTTCTGGGGCCACACTGCGTGAGAAAGGAGCGTATAACTCATATCAACCCCATTGTAATAGGCGATGTGTTTCCACTCTGTCTCGTTCATCACATGCCATCCCTCGGGGCAAACACCTTGCACCCTGTTGCCAAAGTCAGCGTTACACTTGGGATTATCCGCAACACCAACGCTATCGCACTCCCTAGGGAGTCCCATCGCTTCGCTCCAGGTGTAAAGTGCACCAAAGTAGTTGTCGCAGTACCAGGGGTCATCCTTGTAGCAGCGTTTCTCTACCTTGCTATCATCAAAGACTATTGTGTTGCTGTCAATCGTTATATTCGCATAGTTCAAATTTTGAGCCATCACGGTAATGGTGGAGACTCCGTCATAGTCGTAATAAATGTTGGCGGTCTTATAAACCTTTGTGTCACGATCGTCCGTAAAAGTTCCATAAACATATTCAGAACCAAAAACACTATCCATGTCAGGGTAAACTTTGGGTTGTTCTATCACTTTTGTAGAATCGCAAACCCATTTTTCATTTCTACATGTATAATAAAAGACCTTTGTTGCGGTTGTTGTTGTTGAAGTATCCCCTTCTTCACAAAGTTTAAAGACAAATTCAGAGCTGCTACTTCCGGCTTTTTGAGACGAACTGCTGTTTTTCACGTTTTCTTTTTTTGATGACGAACTATTTGATTTGGCATCGCTTGAAGAATCTTTACTCTGATTATCAGAAGATTCAACTTTTTTAGAACTACTCGAACCATCCCTATTTTCACAATCCTTACAAACTGAGGATGACGATTCCTCCGCCGCATTTTCATCCGGTCCATTGCTAGAGGCTGACGACGAATCATCGCAGGCGGAAAGGGCGAAGAATGCCGCGAACACCGCCACCCGCAAGAAACCAAGACCCTTGACACACTTCATACCATTATCTCCTGTAAAAATTTTCACCACCCACAAACCAAGCAATGTGAAATATGGAATGTGGAATTTATACCGCAAAATCCATCATCATGCGGGGTTCGAGTTGTTCGATTTTGAAATTATTACAGGTGGATTTTGTTTTATTGTTTTTCTTGGACATTGAAAGCTCCTAAAAAAATTGTAAACGAGTCTAATCTTTTTGTTCAACCTTTACACAACGAACAGATTCTCCAGCTAATTTAGGAGTATGATAAGTCGAATTGAGAGATGTTGTTGTTTTAGAGCTCCAATTTGTAAAGCCATCTGTTGCCGATATTTCTTCAGGATAAAGCCAATACGTTGTTTTACCTAAGTCATTAAATATTCCGTTATTTAAATATCCAGCCCCCATCAAAGAATATCCACTAAAATTCATACCGCCAAAATTCGTACTTCTAATATCCGCGGCACCATTTTTGTTACCATCAGCATGCACAATCACATATATATCATCATAAGTTAAAAGTCTCCATCCATCTGGGCAAATTCCCTGATGATTTGGCTTAATAGAGTCAGCACAACTCTTGGTGTTGCATTCGCTCGACAACTTCATCGCTTCTGCCCACTGGTAGAGTCCGCCATATTTTTGGCAATTCGTCGTATCATTGTCATAACAATATCGTTCTATCTTGGAATCGTTATTTTGCTCCTTATCGCCATCAACCATTTCGCCAACATTCAGATTTTCCGCCATCACCGTGACAGACGCGGCTTCATCATTTTGATTTGTACCATTGATTGTTAGATAATAGTAGGACCTTCCTTCATAAGTAAACTGCTTATAAGCCCCTGTAAGTACGCTATCCGAATTAAAAGCCTTCATATGATTATAAGGCTTATACTCGCTGCTACTAGAAGCTACCGATGATGAAGACTGTTTCACAGAAGAACTGCTGCTAGACTTGACACTTGACGAAGAATTGACCGACGAACTGGATACATCCTTCTTGCTGCTAGAAGAATCTCCTGATTTTACAGAACTGGAACTCTTGGAATCAGAAGAGACTTTTGTTTCTTTTGCGGAACTGCTAGACTTATTCTCACTACTCGATGACTTGTCTTTGGTTTCGTTACCAGCCCCATTCGACTCCGCTGACGCTCCGCTCAGGGTGACACTCGAATCAGGCGACTCTACAGACGAACTGGAAACACTTGTTTCATCGCCACCCGCCGACGAAGAGTCATCGCAAGCGGTCAGGGCAAATATTGCCGCGAGTAGGCAGATGGTTATGAGCCGGCCCTTCGGCAAGCTCAGGGACCTTGGAGCAATGAAATTTTTCATAAAACATCCCCGTCTATAGTTTATCTTGTTAAATATAGGTAATGCCCCTGCCAAAGTCCATACCCCCCCCCTATTGTAAAATTTAGGTAACAAAAGTCCAGAATAACGCAGAAAAACAACTTTTTTCAAGTTTTCCCGTCAAAAATTTCCTATATGACTCAACTTAGGACATATAGAGTTATAACTTGCCAAATGTAGGCATTTTATGGTAGATTTGGCGAATTATACAAGACGTCCAAAGTGATTGATTTTGGAATCTGCCTGGCACAGGAATTAGGTTTTAGACCGAGCGATGTCACGAAGGTAAGCATCGGTGACTTGCGGGTCTTAGAGGATTCCTTGAACAGCTTGACTTTTTCAAGGAGTTCCGTCAAGTAATGCTGCGTGACTTCGTAGGGGCTGGTCGAAAACTTCATTTCACAGATGTTGATGACGTTGTCGATGCGGTCGATCAGAAGGTCGAATTGTGCGCCGTCTTTCCCCGTATATATCCAGCTACATGGGGCACTTTCTATTCCAGAGATTCCGAGTGCGTTCAGGATTTGCGGATAATGCTGAAGGCACAGCATTTCGAATGCGTAGCCGCACCAACTGTTGTATTCAGGCTTACCCTGGATTTGCAGCCATTGGTTGCGGCGACCCTTCGCCCGCTTCGCGAGGAACTTGAAATAGAAAAGCGTGTAGAAATCGACGAGTTGAATCAGTTCGTCTTTGGTCTTCTTGCCAAAGGGACTATAACGCCTAATGAATCCGCAATTTTCAAGATCGTCCAAGGCCTTGGACACGCCCCCGCTACTCTCGACCGAAAGTTCCTTGATTAACGTGTTCCTGGTTATCCCCTTTTTCTTTTGAGCAAGAACTTCTACGATGGCAATGTATTTTTCGGAATTGCGGAACAACGCGTGATACAAGTTGTGAAATTCGTTGCGGAGTTCGCCATCTTCGCTGAACAAAAGTCTGTCCACATTCTGTGCAAGGCTTTCGCCTTTGTCCAGGAGTTTCAAGTAATACGGAATCCCCCCAAAAACCATGTAGAACTGAGCGATTTCAAAACGGTCCATGGTGAAATTTTTCGCCTTTAAAAATTCTTCGCATTCGCCAAGGGTGAACGGAGAAAGTTTTATCTGGTGCGTTACGCGGTTATGCAGACCACCCTTGTTGTTGATGAGCTTGTTCATCATCCACGACGTGGCAGAACCACAGACAATCAACTTTATGGTCGGGTCATCGGAGGCCCACGAATTCCAGAAATGTTCCAGGGCGCTTACAAAGTCAGACCGTGCGGTATCGAACCACGGCAGTTCATCAATGAAAATGATTTTCTTGGTTTTACGCAATTTTGAGAGTTCGTCGCGCAAGAGATTGAACGCGTCAAACCAATTTTTGACGGTTGCCTTCTTTGAAAAATATTGCGAAAAGGCATCCGTAAAATTCTGCAATTGCTTTTTGAGATCGGAATTGGCCAACCCCGTCATGTAAAAAGAAAAGTTTTTTTGGAAAAGGCCCTTCACGAGATAAGTCTTGCCGACTCGCCTACGACCATAGACAGCGACAAATTCAGCTTCGTCGCTATCGATGAACCTGTTCAACAGGGATATTTCGCGTTTTCTGCCAACAATCAGCTTTTCGGACATAGGACCTCCCTATACTTTACCAAATATATATAAAAACACATGGATTTGGCAAATTATACGGCATAATTCACCAAAAGTATCTTTTTTATGATAGATTTGGCAAGATAACGTGCTTTTTAAGGCAGCATTGCCATTCGGATTTGATAATCCGTCGGCGGGTTAGTCCGAGTCCTTGACGCAACGGACTGAAAAGCCGTTTTTCTTCCACTCGCCCCACAAAAGGGCGGAATCGTCGTCGTGTTGCAATCTCAAACAGTAGGATTTGTCGGTACCGTACACACTAGAAGACCAGAAGAACGTACCAATGCCCTTTGACCTAAAAAATTCTCCGATGTACATAAAGCCTGCAGGGAGGGCTGAGAAACCAGAGGCATTCGTTCCCGACGTAGAAGTCGAATATTCCTTCCACCCGTCCGCAGTCCTCAACTCTACACTAGCACCAAGGTAACTCCAGTAAGTAGTTCGGTCTTCAACGCCGCTCGCTATTGGTTCTACCAGTTTCTTCCACTCTTCCTTTGTAGGCAAATGCCAGCCTTTGGGACAAACGCCCTGCGTACCTTCGTTGCCAATGTCGCAATTGTAGTGATAGCCACAATTGACCTTATTCATTGCAACTTCCCAGGTGTACAGGCGACCGTACCTGGAGCAGTTCGCAGCAAACTCTTCTTCCGTCAAAATTCTTTTACTGATTTCATCAAGGGCACCGTCACCATAGCAGCCGCTCCATGCATACCTACCCAAGCTGGACACATCGCCCGGATCGTAATTCAAGTTCTGGGCCATCCATATCTGATCTCCGATTTTAACCGTCTTATAGACTTGTCCATCGCGTTCATCGGTAAACTCTCCATAGTCGATGCCCGGATTCAAGTAATCCCAAGCGCTTTTCATTTCTTCGCTAGACGAAGACACCTCCTTGCCCGCAGAGCTGCTTGACTTTGCGTCATTTCCAGATGTATTCGAATTGCTGGATTTGGTCGACGTTCCTGCCGAAGAAGAGCTATCCTTGCTGTCGCTGGAGTCGTCGGTCACTTCGGCGGGATCGTTGGACTTGCCACTACTGGAGATTGCTTCGTCCTTATCGTTGGAACGAGAATCACTGGATTCTTCGCGGCTATCGCCGCTCAGAATGACGTTATTGTCATCGTCACCCGCCGACGAAGAGTCGTCACAAGCCGAAAGCGCAAATATTGCCGCCAACAAGAAGATGGTTAGAGATTGCTTCCCCTGAAACAAGTTCAGGGTCGCAATGACACGCTGGAAAGACTTTCTCATAAAAACATCCCCGTCTATAGTTTATCCTGTTAAATATAGGTAATGCCCCTGCCAAAGTCCATACCCCCCCCATTGTAAAATTTAGGAAACAAAAGTCCAGAATAACGCAGAAAACCACTTTTTTCAAGGTTTTCCGTCAAAAATTTCCTATATGACTCAACCTGGGACATATAGGAGTCATAACTTGCCAAATGTAGGCATTTTATGGTAGATTTGGGCAAAATAAATTATTCAGCAGAAAAATAATTTTCCTACTAAATAATTCTAAGGACATCTTCCGGCAAAAAGACAATTCCATCCGTCTTGTCGCGAGGTCTTTCTTTCAAAAAAAGAACCGGGACGATTTTTTTATACTTGTGGACGAACGGCAATTTCTGGACCTGCTCATTCAGATGGGCAAACAGGCGCCCCGCATTTTCGCCATTCGTCCATTTGCATTCCCCGACAAGTAGCGTTTTCTTGTCCATGCTTTCGGCAACGACATCGATTTCGATCCGCTCTGACTTGTCGACATTGCCCCACCACCTGGAAGCCACATTGAACATCTCGCCACCGACAACCTGCCCGCTAACAGCCTGCCGGCAAAGGCGTTCCCAGCAAAAACCTTCAAATTCAGGGAAATGCTGTTTTACGATTTCTTCCACGTAATCAACACGCCCCAGTTCCAACAGCGAACGATACGGGCTAATAAACCGGTAATAGAAATTAATGAACGGGTCGGACAAGTGGTAAATGCCGTGCTTGCTGTTTTTTGGATTTTCACCGAAAGGGATTTCCCGATCCACAAGCTGCATGGTCACGAGCCTTTTTAAAGGGGCGCTCAAAGTCGCCGCATTCTTTTCGGCACGCGCCGCAATCTCCGAAATTCGGTTCGCACCGTTCCCGATGATTCCAAGAAGCGTGGACGCCTGCACCAGGTCGCGCATGTCGTCGCGCAAAATGTGCACAGGCTCGTCATGAAGGACGCCCATGGGAGAAAGGGCCAATTCCCTCAAGGCCGACTTGAAATTCCGATACCGTTCACGCAATTCCCAATAGCGGGGCACTCCGCCCCAAACGGCATATTCAGAAACGGCCTCCTTTGCCGAAATTTTCAACGCAGAAGGCAAGTAAGAAACCGGAATAGGCTTCAACCGGAGAATTTCATGGGCACGCCCATACAATGGCGATTTTTCGTCGAGGGCGACATCGAACATCATCTGTTGCGACGAGCCGCAAATCACCAGGTTGAAGTTCAAGGACTTTTCGTCCAGCAACTTCTGCAGCGTAGAAGGCAACATCTCGCAGGATTTCACAAGATACGGGAACTCGTCCAGGCAGAGCGTAGAACCCTTCGCGCACCTGTAGTTGAAAGCCCTAAAAAGCGACTCCCAGTCGGGGTAAGCAACGGAATCGAAACCCTCATACCGGACTGCAATCGCCATGGCCAGGAAACGCCGCTGGGCGGATTCTTCCGAACGGTCCGCCATAAAATAGATATCGTTTTCCTTCAAGACGCGCTTTAACAAGGTGGACTTGCCCAACCTGCGACGGCCATAGACAACGACAAAAGACGCCCCCTTCCGGGAGAGTTCCGCCTTCAGCCTTTTCGATTCTTCTTCACGATCTAGGAATTCCATACCCCTAATATAACAAATTATTTAGCAGAAAAATAATTTTCCTACTAAATAATTTTCGAAATTTAGCCATTTATTGGGCGTTCCCCGGCCCAGTCCCTGAACCAACGAAGGAGTGCGAGGAGGATCCTTACCCCCCCCCCATCTATGCCTTCAAAGCATATCTTTTATGCGAAATAAGTATTTGGGTTTGTTGCGGGATTTGGTTATTTTTAGGACATGAGGTGGTTCAGTTTCTTGTTCGTTTTCCTGTTCATGGCGTGTTCGAGCGATGCTGCGTCGCAGGCTATGCCGAAAGTTTCGAACAAAGGAGATTCAATCGTGCAGAATAGCAAAGGGGCGGCCCCAACGGTCAAGTTGAATTCGGGTTTCGATATGCCGGTTTTCGGGCTAGGCACTTGGACTTTGCGTGGCAAGGTGGCTGAAGACGCGGTCTATGTCGCCATCAAGAACGGGTATCGACTGATTGACACGGCAAAATATTACGACAACGAAGAAGCCGTGGGTAGGGGAATCCGCCGGGCGATTGACGATGGGCTCGTGAAGCGCGGAGATTTGTTCGTGACATCGAAACTGGTGCCGTGGAGCAGTTCCCTGGACGAAGACATCGACGACTCACTCGAAAAGCTGGGACTCGAATATATTGACTTGATGCTGTTGCACCAGCACGGGAGCGATGCCGAAGACAAGGCGGTTTACAAGGCTATGGAACGTGCTGTGAAGGCGAAGAAGATCCGTTCCATCGGCATTTCGAACTACTACACCGAAAAGACGGCGAAGCGCTTTTTTGCCGATTTCGAAATCAAACCTGCCGTGGTGCAAAACGAGAACCACGTATTTTACCAGAACACGGAATTCAAGGAATACGCAAAACGCTATGGCGCTGTGGTGGAATCTTATTACCCGCTGGGCGGGCGCGGCCACACCGAAGACGTCTTGGGGAACAAGGTTGTCGCAAAGATAGCGAAGGCTCACGGGAAATCGGCCGCACAGGTGGTGTTGCGCTGGCATGTGCAATCGGGCTACATTGCCATTCCGGGCTCCAAGAACCCTGACCACATCGCAGAAAACATATCGATTTTCGACTTCGAGTTGACAGACGACGAAATGAAGCAAATCGCCGCCCTCGATACGGGCCACCGCTACGAAAACTGGTGAAAATGACTAAAAATTTAGCCAAACTGGATAAAAAAGTGCATTTTTTATCCAATACAATGCATTTATTGAATAAAAAAACGTTTTGGGGCTAAATTTTTGTATATTATCCCCTAAAAGGCACTGGCAGCGGATTTCCGCCTGCAAGCCACGTTCGACTAGAAAAGTCGGCTATTTGGTATATCCCCAATGGAAATTGGGCTTTTAATGTATCCAAAGGCCGGCTTTTTTTATGGAGTAAAAATGAGCAAAAAGGATAAAATTGAGATTCGCGACCAGGTCGGGAACGAAAACAGGGGCGAAATCGTGCTTTACCAGCCGGAAGGCGAAGTCCGGCTGGAGGTGCGTGTAGAAAACGAGACCGTGTGGCTCACGGCAAACCAAATGGCGCGTCTTTTCAATCGAGACGAGAAAACGTTACGAAAGCACATCAACAACGTGTTTTCGGAGGAAGTCGAAAAAGACAACAACACGCATTTTTTGCGTGTTGATGGCGTAAAGCAACCGGTTGCTTTTTATAGCCTTGATGTAATCATTTCGGTCGGATATCGCGTAAAGTCCGCAAGCGGCGTCAAGTTTCGCCGCTGGGCAAACCAAGTTCTCAAGGAATACATGCTCAAGGGTTACGCCATAAACCAGCGAAAAATATCGACCGATTTGCAGATTGTGGACCGTCTGCACGAACAGCGGCAACTCATCGAAGGCCAGGGCGCAGAAATTGCGGAATTAAGGAACACCACAGAAAAACGTCTCGGCGAACAGGCCTCCCGACTTTCAGCGGTCGAACAGCGCATAGATTTTTTCGTGAATGCGGCACAAACTCCAACGGGTGGGATTCTTGCGACCGGAACGCGGTTTGACGGTTTTGTGCTGATTGCAGACCTTGTGAAGACCGCCAAAAAATCCGTAGTATTCATCGACCCGTTTGCGACCGTCGAGGTGCTGAAATTTGCTGCTATGCGAGCAAAAGGCGTTTCGGCAAAAATCTACTCCTCACGAATTACACCTGAATTCAAGGCTGCGGCAGACTTGCACAAAAAACAATATCCTGAACTAGAATTGAAGACCATGCGCACGATTCACGACCGTTTTCTTCTGGTCGACGACACTGTATATCACTTTGGAGCTTCGTTTAAAGATATGGGTAACGAAATGACTGCTTTCAGCGTGCTAGATTTCGTGACACCCGCCGAAGTCATTGTGAAAGTGGAGCAAAATACAAAAGGAAAATAGTGCATTTTAATTCAAAATCGCCCCCACTATTCGCTTGACGCATAGCGGATTTATTATATTCTCCCCCAAAAGGGGCTTTTTATGTTTGTCGAGACTTACATCTTGCGATTGCTGGCCGGGTTCCTGGAGTACGGGACGCTTTCTGCCGTTGCGGACAAGCTTTACACTTCGCAGCCGGCGGTGAGCCGCGCGTTCAAGAAGCTGGAAGACGAAATTGGCGCTCCGCTTTTTGAGCGCAAAAAGAACCGCATCGAGCTGAACGAGAAGGGACGCACGGTCGCCGAATACGCGAAGCGCATCATGGACTTGCAAAGCGAGATGATGGAAAAGGTGAGTCCGCATGGAGCGGGTACGCGCACGTTCTCCATCGCGTCGGTGGCCATTCTCCCCGCTATGCGTATGGTGCAGGAACTGCAGGAGAAATACCCCGGCGCGCAAGTCACTTACGAAATTATCGACAATGAGGCGGGCGTGCTGAAGGCGCTGAGCGAGGGCTCGGCGGATATCGGCATCACGCTCAAGGCCCCCCGCGCAAAGAAATACCGCGCCGAAAAATACATGCAGGAGCGGCTCTCGATTGCACTCCCGAAAAAGCACCCGCTGGCCAAGCGCAAGTCCATCCGGCTCCGGGAACTCAAGGGCGAGACCATCATCCAGCGCAGCAACGTAGGGTTCTGGGAACAGGTCAAGCGCAAGAAGATTCCCGATGTCACCTTCATCAAGCACGACAGCGTGAAGGGCATTTCAAAGCTCATCGAGCAGTCTTCGCTGTTGACGTTCGTTTCGGACCACCAGTTCGATTACGAAATCCCCAAGGACCGCAAGATTGTGCCCCTCGCCGACCGCGAAATGAACGTGGAATTTTTTAAGGTGACACTGGCGTAGAATCTATTTCCCGCTGGTCGCCTTATCGCCAAACAGCGCGCGGGCGTTGCCTTCAAGAATCATGTCGTAATAGGGCGCAAGGTCAGCCTCTTTTTTCAGGTAGGCCTTGAGCCGCTCGATGCTTGCGGTAAGCACCTTGGGTGCCACGTAGGGGTAATCGGAGCCGTAAAGCAGGTGGTCGGGCGTGGTGATGGAGAGCATCATGCGGATGGTCTCTGCGGAGTGCGCTCCGGCAAGATCGTAATAGAGCGAGGCCAGGTTCTTTTCCCAGTCGATTTTCCCGATGAGCTTGTTCTGCTGCATCACGGGAATCAGCGACTTCATGCGGGGCAAGGCGAGCGGGAGGTATGCACCGCAATGGGGCACCACCACTTTCACGTTCGGATAGCGGGCCAGCACGTTCCTAGAAATCATGTTGGTGACGGCACGGGTCGTTTCGGAAAGGTATTCCTGCATGGCCAGCGGAGTCTGCTTCATTACGTCCTTGTTGACGGGCTCCGGCCTGTGCGGGTGCAGAATCACGACGGAGTGCTTTTTGTTCAGGTAGTCAAACAGGGGGCCCAGTTCAGGCGCGCCCAGGTACTGCCCCTTTACGTTGGTCGCAAGCTTGATGCAGTCGACCTTGAGCGTATCGAGGGCGTAAGCCGCTTCGGCGATGGATTTTTTCACGTCGGGCAGCGGAAGTGCCGCGCAGTACATGAATCGACCGGGGTGTTGCTTTTTCAGGGATGTGCCGACCTCGTTCACCTTGCGGATGGTGGCGGCACTTTCGTTCGCATCGCCGAAATAGGGCTGCGGGGCAGCGAGCGTCAAAACAGAGGTTTGCACCTGAGCTTCGTCCATCCATTTCAGGTGGGCGCTCACGTCCCATTTGGGGAGCGGAAAACCTTCGTCCAACTGCGCGTTATGCTTTTGCAAATTGGCCAAATAATCCGCAGGAATCACATGGGAATGGACGTCGATGGCACCGCCGGCAAAGGCAGCCGCGGCCAGGGATGCGGTCAAAACAATGCTTGCAGTTAAGTAATTCTTAAAATTCATGGCAATCCCGATGATGGTCGACTATGGGTTACGGGCGCAGAACGTCTTCCAGCCATTCTTCGATTTCCTCGCGGCTGGTGCCGATGGCGAAGCGCTTGCTTTCGAGCCATGTGGAATTGGGCGTAAGTTCCTGCAGCAGCTTGGCGCTTTGGCCCAGCGGGCTTGAAGCCGACGTGCAGAAAGTGAGCAAGGTCTTGCCGGAAAAGTCGTAGCCTTCGAGGAACGTGCTTATGATGCGGGGTGCAATCCCGTGCCATATCGGGTGCGCGATGATGACGGTATCGTATTCGTCCATGTTCTCGACAGCGGTTGCGATTTCGGGGCGGGCGGATTCGTCTTTCTGTTCGCGGTCGGCGCGGCAGTCCGTATAATAGGCGATGTCTTCGTCGGTGTAGGGGATTTTCGCGGTGATTTCGAATAATGTTGCGCTTAGGTATTCCGCAGCGTATTCGGCCAGTGGCTTGGTATTGCCCGTTCTGGAGAAGTAAGCCACGAGTGTTTTGCCGCGGGATTTATTCGCCGGAGTGACCTCACCTGTCGGCGAAGACGAACTGTCGTCGGAACACGCAGCAAAGAGGCTCAAAAACAGAGCCAGGAGTAAGGTCGAAAACAACGCGGGCGATTTCATAGGGCTACTTCCTGATGAACTTTTCGTCGGTCTTGGGCATGGTGTTGTCGGGCGTGTAGCGTTCGACAGTCATTTTCAAGTCGTACTTGTCGCGGAGTTTCGCAATCGTCTTCATCATGGGCGAAGCGTGGTGCACGTCGATGGCTGCCTGGCTTTCCCACGCGTCAATCAGCAAGATGGTCTCGGGATCGTCCAGCGACTGGAAATATTCGTAGCGGATGTTGCCCTTCTCGGCACGGATTTTCGCCACCGTCCCGCTAGAAACCATCTCTTCGGCGAACTTCTTTGCCGCCCCGTTCTTACCCGTATAGCGCAGGTTTACCGTAATGTTGCTCATGGCACTCTCCGCAAACACGCTCGCAGCGAGCGTAAGAATTGAAAACAGTGTTAAAAACTTGAGTTTCATTTTGCCACTCCGAAATGCTTTGCATATAATATAAATTTTTTCGGAGCATGCGCAAAATGCTTAATTTTCATGCTCAGTATGCGTGAGACGCATAGTGAACGAGCTTTTGGGGAGGGGTCGTCTTCGGTTACAGAGGCAGGTCCTTGCCCATGCCGAGCTTGAGTTCTGTGCGCCTGCGTACGACCATCTCGTTGAAGAGGTCGGTGAGGCTGTCCTCGATGCTTATCATGGGTTTCCAGCCGATTTCGTTCACCTTGGTGGGGTCTCCCACAAGAAGCGGAATGTCGTTCGTGCGTTCGTAGGCGGGGTCGAAACGGAAGTCCACGCTCACGTCAGCAATCTCGACGAGCATGTCGACAAGTTCGCGGAAGGTATAGGACTTTCCGCTGCAGATGTTGTAGACTTGGCCGGAGGGGGCCGTGTTGAGAATCTGTATCATCCCGCGGGCAACGTCGCGAACGTCCACCACGTCGCGGCTGATATCAAGACTGCCCGAATAGACAACGGGTTCGGCATGGTAATACTTTATCTTTACCAGCTGGTAGGTAATGGAGGGGATTGCGAAACGCCTGCTGTGGTGCGGACCCGTGAAATGGAAGGGGCGCACGGCGACGATGTGCATGTCGTTTGCGTTGCGGAACTGGTTGCCGAGAATTTCCATGCACGCCTTCGATGTCGCGTAGGGAGTGAGCGGGTTCGGCAGGTCGGTTTCCTTGTGGAGGTAGGTGAGGTGCTGTTCCGTGCGGCCGTAAATTTCGCTCGAACTGAGCAGCATGATTTTCGCCTTCGGAACCACCTGCCTTGCGGCTTCCAGGAGCGTCTGCGTGCCGAGCAGGTTTATGTTCAGGGTCTCGTAGGGCTTCTTGTAGCTGAGCCCCACGGAGGATTGGCTTGCGAGGTGGTAGATGTGCGTAGGCTCGACCTTCTGCATCATCTCCAGCACGTCCTTGAAGTTCAGCATGTCGCCAGTGAGGTACTCCACGCCGTCCACCTTCTGCCAGGGCTGCGGCTGTTCATCGCTGAAACTGTAAAGTCCGCGGCTCGTGCCACTTAGTGCCGAGAGGATATGGAATCCGAGTCCTCCCGTTCCGCCTGTAACTAATATGCTCATATGCTATTCCTCACCTAATTGCATCCCATGCTTTCGTTACAATTTCTTTTTCGATGTTCGTCACTTTTTCGACCGCACCGATTCTGGTGGGCAGAATGTAGACGCGCGTGCCCTTTTCGGCCTTCTTGTCGACCGCCATCGCATCCCAGGCCTTTTCCGTATCCACGCCAAAGGTTTTCGGGAATCCGAGCGCATCGAGGAGCGCGTTCTGGCGGGCCTCTGCCGCGGCATCCATCATACCGAGCATTACGGCGGCCCTTGCGGCAACGCGCATCCCGAGCGAAACCGCGATGCCGTGGCTGAACATGTTGTAGCCGGTAAGTTTTTCGATGGCATGCCCGAAGGTGTGCCCGTAGTTGAGAATGGCGCGCAGGCCCGATTCCTTCTCGTCGATGCCCACGACCTCTGCCTTGATCTGGCAGCTGCGGAAAATCATGTGCTTGAGCGCATCGAAGTCACGGTTCTTGATGGCATTTACGTTGCCTTCCAGGTAGCGGAAGAATTCCTCGTCGTAGATGACGCCGTATTTGACGATTTCGGCAAGGCCCGCGAGGTATTCGGTGTCGTTGAGGGTCGAAAGTACCGAGATGTCGCAAACCACCGCGCGGGGCTGGTAGAACGCGCCTATCATGTTCTTGCCTTCGGGGTGGTTCACCGCCACCTTGCCGCCCACGGAACTGTCGACCATGCTGAGGAGGGTCGTGGGGAACTGGATGAACGGGATGCCGCGCTGGTAGGTGGCGGCTCCGAAGCCGGCCATGTCGCCAACGACACCGCCGCTGAACTGCAGAAGGCAACTCTTGCGGGTGTAGCCGCGGTGCAGCATGAACGTGAAAAGCTGGTTCAGGTTGTGGAGCGTCTTGTTGCGTTCGCCCGCCTGGAACTTGAATACGGGACACCTGCCGGCTTGGCCGCGGAGCATGTTCAGCATGTTGCCCTGCGCCTTCGCGATGGTCGTGTCGGTGCATACCAGAAATTCGTGTGAGGGGGAGAGCTGCAGGCCTTCGAGCAGGCATGCCGTCTCGGGGACGATATCCTTCCCGATAAAGATGGGGTAGCGGCCCCCGCTGCTCGGGTAAACATCGAGCGCGTGGCTCTTCCAAAACTGCAACATGCGCAGGATTCGCTCGATGATGTGGGAATCGTTCACGTCGTTCGTGCTTTCCACGCTGAAATCCGCCTGCGCGTAGTTCTTTTCGCGCTCCTTGAGCATCACCTTGATTTTCGCGAGGCGTTCCTCGTCGCTGAGGTTTGCGAGCAGCGGGCGCGTGTTCTTGCGGCCGATGCGTTCACTCAGTATTTCGGGCTTGGCCCACAGGCGGATGAGCGTTCCCGATTCGCGGATGACCTTCACGTTTTCGGGATTGTTGATGGCGCCGCCGCCGAGCGATACCACCTGGGGTGTCTCGTTGGCCGCGATTTCTGCAATCACGTCGCGTTCCATCTCGCGGAACTTCGCTTCGCCATCCTGTTCAAAGATCTCGCTGATGCTCTTGTCTGCGCGCTCGACGATAACTGCGTCGGTATCGACGAGCGGGCGGCCCAGGCGTTCGGAAAGGGTGCGGCCCGTGCGGCTCTTGCCGCTGGCCATGAATCCGGTGAGGAAAATATGCTCTTTCATGTTAGCCCTGCATCCCTTTGCGCATAATCGCAGTCAGTTCTTCGTTGGTGCGGCCCTCCGTCTCCTTCGGGAACCACTTGCGGAAACTTTCCAACCCCTGGTGTACGAGCATGCCTTCGCCCGTGACGACCTTGCAGCCCTTCGCCTCTGCCATCTGCAATAGCCTGGTGCGCGGCGGCGCGTACACGATGTCGCACACGACCTGCCCCTTGTGGAGGCATTCCGCGGGGAGCGGGCTTTCGCCTTCGTTCGGGGTCATGCCCACGGATGTCGCGTTGATGATGATGTCGAAATCGGCGGAGATGCTTTCGAAGTCGGCGAAGGTCGAAACCTTTACCCCGACCTCGACAAATACCGCATTAAGGCTGTCGGCGAGCGCCTGGCCCTTTTCTGCCGTGCGGCACACGATGGTGAGCGCGTTGCCCTGTTCCACGAGCGTAAACGCGATTGCCTTTGCGGCGCCGCCGTTCCCGAGGAGCGCCACGCGCTTGTTGCTGACGTTCACGCCGTTCTCTTCGAGGTTGCGGATGCAGCCGTACGGGTCGGTTGTCGTTCCGCGGAGGGTGCCCCCGACAATTCCGTCCTTCCAGTATAGCGTGTTCACGCTGCCGGTAAACTTGCTGATGTTGCTAAGCTCGTCTACGAGCCTGGGGGTTCCGTCGCAACCTACGAATTCGGTCTTGTACGGGATGGTGACGTTTGCCCCCCGGAAATTCATTGCCCTGAACCCGCGGATGGCGTCCGCGAATTTTTCCGGTTCTGGTGCATGGGGGAGGTAGCGTGCGTTGATTCCTAGCGCCTCGAAAAGGGCGTTGTGCATCGCGGGCGACTTGCTGTGCGCCACCGGATGCCCGAAGATACAGAGCGTCTCTGTTTTTCCGTCGATACGGTTCAATTTTACCTCTTTTGTCCGCCCACCTGGGGCTGAACTATAAATAATCCTTACAAAAGATATATAATATTTAGGGCAAAAGAGGTTTCGCTATGAAAAATTTTGTTGCCTTGTGTGTTTGTGCCTTTGCGCTGCTTGCTTGTGAATCGGATGAGCCGCAGAAGGCCGATAAGCAGGCGGTCGAGGCTCAGGCTTCAGTCCGGGAAAATACGGCCCAGCCGCAGAATTCCGCAGTGGATACGACAACCGACATGCAAGTTTTTGCTTACATTCTGGGCTCGGTCTACGGGTTGCCGTCGTACATGAATACGCCCCAGCGGGTCGGCGCAATGCTTGAACTCGATGCTATGATTCAGGGAATCGCCGACAACGAGAGGGCTCTGAAGGATTCAAGTTGGAAACTCCAGCTTTCGGCGGAAGAACAAAATGCGGTCAACAAGCACTACGACAAGGTGGCAAAGGAACGCAGGGAGGCGGGTGAAAACGCGTCGCCGATTGCTATTGCAGGGCCGATCACGGGCAAGAAGGTTGTCCTTGCGGACACGGCGTCCATGATAGTCAAGTATTCCTACACGCAGGGCGTGACAATCGATATTCTCTTTGATGGGATGAGAAAAAATTTCGGTGAGGATTTCGAGGCGAGATTCTTTATCCAGGGCGTGCGTGAATCCATCTACGGGATGATGGATTCGTCTTTCAAGAAGGCTTTTACGGATGAGAGGCTCAACGCGGTAAACACGAAGTACAAGGCCCGCATGGAAAAAATTCGCGAAGAACAGCGCCGTCGGTAAGATTTTTGTATTATATTTTCGCAAAACTTTAAAGGAGTAATATGAAAAACATGAAAATTCTCGTCATGGCTCTGGCTGCGGCCTTGTGCACGTCCGCCTATGCCGATACCTATTATGTTAGCAAGGAAACCGGTTCCAATCGCAAGGACGGCCTTTCTGCCGACAAGCCGATGAAGAACCTCCAGAAGGCGCTCGATGCCGCTCCGGCTGGTTCTACCATCCTCGTTGCCGAGGGTAACTACTTCGGTACGCTCGACTGCGGCAATATCCTTGTCACCAAGCCGGTGACTATCGTTGGCGGTTATTCCACCGATTTCAAGACCCGCGACGTGCTCAAGTACAAGACCCTGATCGAACCCACTGCCGAGTCCAACGGAACGGCAAAGGGCAATGGCACCATGCAGATCAAGCTGGACGGAGGCAAGGTCGTCATTGACGGTCTCCTGTTCAACCGCGGCAACTCCATCGCCTATAACGGTGACAAGGATCCGAACCGTGCGGGCAAGCCTGAAGGCGTGGAAAGCGGTATGATGCAGCCGATCGGGGCTGCCGGTGTCGGTGGTCCGGACCTGACCGGCCGCGTCCTCACGACCGAGACTTCCGAAATCTACCTCGACAACCCGACCGTCGACTTGGTCATCAAGAACTGCGCCTTCGTGAACGCTCCCAACTACGCTATCCGCGGCATGTTCAAGGGGACGGCCGAAATTTCGAACAACATATTCGTTGCGCTCCGTATGGCAGGTCTTGAACTCCGTGGTTCCAGCGCCAAGGAAAATGCCGTTGTCAAGTTCCATCACAACACCCTGCTCTTTGCATGGTCTCGTCTCAAGGACCAGGGCGACATGGGCTACGGATACCGCTACATGCCGGGTCTCAACGCCTACATCGACCACAACATTATCGGTTGCACCATCATGGCCGCCCTTGATCGTGGCCATGTCGATAGCGACAAGAAGAAGGAAGCTGCCCGCGTGACGACCGCGACCAACAACATCTTCTTCCTGAACAAGCAGGCCGACCTCATGATTCCGGGCGGTGGACAGTTCATGCGTATCTGGGCCAAGGACTTCGAGGATGTGGAACAGCTCGCCGAGGTCGAAGGCAACAAGACTCTCAAGGATCCGTCCGTGTTCAAGGGCAAGCTTGACGAAGCCTACCTGAACGGCTTCCTCAACGCAAGCTACAAGGAAAAGACCGATTACGATCCGAATTCTCCGGCGAACACCTTCCGTGCTGCGATGGGCATGAACATGGTCGGCAAGATGGAATCTTCCGCCACGATGTTCATGAACCGCTATCCGTTTGCGAAGGCGCTCGAACTGTTCGGTGCCGTGGAAGGCACTGGCGCCCAGGTTCCCAAGAACTAGAACTGCGACGGCATCCCGTCCGGTTTGAATGTGTCCCCGATTCGTTCGGGGGCTTTTTTTTATATTTGTTCCGTTAAAAACCAAAGGTTCAACTATGGAAATCCCTGAATCCTCGAATTTTGTACAGGACATCATCGTCAACGACCTCAAGACGGGCAAGCGCACCAAGGTGCATACCCGTTTCCCGCCCGAACCCAACGGCTACATCCACATCGGGCACGCCAAGTCCATCTGCCTGAATTTCGGTACCGCCATCAAGTACAAGGATTTCGGCGGCATCACGAACCTGCGCTTTGACGACACGAACCCCTCCAAGGAAGACGTGGAATACGTGGACTCCATCCGCGAAGATGTGAAGTGGCTCGGTTTTGAATGGAAGGGCGGCGAATACTTTGCCAGCGACTACTACGACCAGATTTACGCTTTTGCCGAAAAGCTTATCGAGATGGGCAAGGCCTACGTGGAAGACCTGACTCGCGACGAGATGCAGGAATACCGCGGCAACGATGCCGGCAAGCCCAGCCGCCCGAGCCCTTACCGCGACCGCAGCATCGAAGAGAACATGAAGCTCTTCCGCGAAATGCGCGACGGCAAGTACGCCGATGGCGAGAAGTGCCTCCGTGCGAAGGTGGACCTCGCTAGCCCGAACATGAACATGCGTGACCCGGTCATCTACCGCATCAAGCACTGCACCCACCACCGCACCGGCGACAAGTGGTGCATCTACCCGATGTACGACTTTGCCCACCCGCTCAGCGACTGGATCGAAGGCATCACGCACTCCATCTGTACGCTGGAATTCGAGGCGCACCGCCCGCTGTACGACTGGTTCCTGATTGAACTTGGCCTCGACAACCGCCCGCAGCAGATTGAATTTGCCCGCCTGAACCTGACCTACACCATGATGAGCAAGCGCAAGCTCTTGGAACTGGTGGAAACGAAGGCCGTGATGGGTTGGAACGACCCGCGCATGCCGACGGTTTGCGGTTACCGCCGCCGTGGCTTTACGCCCAGTTCCATCCGCGAGTTCTGCGACCGCATTGGCGTGTCGAAGGCCGACTCCATGGTCGACGTGAACCTCTTGTACTTCTGCATCCGCGAAGAACTGAACAAGACGGCGAACCGCGTGATGGCGGTTATCGACCCGGTGAAGCTCGTGATTGACAACTGGGAAGACGGCAAGGTCGAGATGATCAAGGTGGAAAACAACCCGAACGATCCCGCTGCCGGTACCCGCGAAGTCCCCTTCGGTAAGGAACTCTACATCGAGGCCGACGACTTCATGGAAGAACCGCCCAAGAAGTACTTCCGCCTCAAGCCGGATGGCGAAGTCCGCCTGAAGGGCGCCTACTTCGTGACCTGCAAGAGCGTTGAGAAGGATGCAAACGGCAAGGTGACGGTGATTCACTGCGAATACGACCCGCAGAGCCAGGGCGGCGAGACTCCCGATGGCCGCAAGGTCAAGGGCACCATCCACTGGGTTTCTGCGGCACATGCCGTGGATGCCGAAGTGCGCCTCATCAACAACCTGTTTACGCTGGAAGACCCGGCACAGGTTCCCGAGGGCGAAGACTGGCACGACTACCTGAACCCGGAATCCATGGTGATTAAGCAGGCCAAGGTGGAACCGAGCCTCGCCGACGCCAAGCTCGAAGACCGCTTCCAGTTCATGCGCCAGGGCTACTTCTGCCTGGATAGCGAAGATTCCAAGCCGGACCACCTGGTGTTCAACCGCACGGTGGATCTGAAGGATTCCTTCGCTAAACAAGTGAAGTAATTCGCCGATAAACTTCGCAATACTGTGTCACGCGAACTCTCGCTGTATGTCAATACAGCTTCGATTCGCGTTCCTTGTCTTGCTCGTTTCTAGGCGAATTACAGTTTGATTGATTACAATGTTTTTAATAAATTAAAGGGTGGCTTTTGTGTCACCTTTATCATTTTTATATATACTTACAGTATGAAATTCAAGACACTTCTCATTTTCTGCATGTCTGCCGCAGTCGCCTTTGCGGAAGACGACAACCCCCTGAAGCGCGCGATGGAGACGCTGAACTCCTCCAAGATTGCCTATTCCGTGAAGGAACTCAAGAAACCTTTCCCGGAACCGGATCGCAGCAACTTGCTGAACATGCCCGCCTACCGCAGGTTTGTGGATGGAGGTTACAAGGTGACCGCCTTCGAGTTCAAGGGTGACGTGAAGAAGGCTTTAGACAAGGCGGAGGATCTCTTTTCCAAGAAGGAATACGCGAAAGCCCGCGATGCTTACAAGCGCGTGCTGCTGCTTGACCCGAATGCGACCATCGTGATGGCCTACATCGCGCAGACCTTCGGTATAGAGCAGAACTGGGACATGGCTGAGTCCTGGTACAAGAAGGCGATTGAGGCGAACTACATCGATTACCTTGCGCATTGGCTACTTGCCGACGTTTACCGCAACAAGGGCGACAGGAAAAGGGCCCTCGAGGAGATTTCTATAGCGAAGGTGCTGAACCGCAACAACCCGCGGCTCGAATCCCTGCGTCAGAAAATCTATGCGGCCAACGGGCTCGATTCAAGCCACTGGGCGTTCAACCCGCAGGCACGTGTTCTCGAGGCCCCCGATGGTTCCGTGGTGGTGGAGGCCGATACCCTCTGGATGTATTACGCGTTTATCGAGGCCGCGTGGAAGTTCGAACCCGAGTACAAGAAGCGTGCCGAGGCTAACAAGGACATGGGCGAGGCGATGATCAAGGAATGCCTTGCCGGCCTGTTGCCGAAGATTGATGAACGGAAGGCGAATTCAAAGACGCTTGCACGTCTGGACAAGGCTCTTTCGGCAGGGAAGATCAATTCCTTCATCATGTACGAAATCATTCTCCCGGATAGGCCCTCGCTGGCTTACTACCTGGATAAAAAGCAGATAGAATCCCTCAAGGATTACGTCATCTGGTCGAATCAGAAGTAACAAATAAGGGGCGTCCATCGGACGTCCCTTTTGCTTTTAGCAAGATGTGGAGAATAAGGTGGCCTTGCGCCGCCTTTTTTTTATTCGGTCGTTTCTGAGGGAAAATGAGAACATTTTGTAAAAAGTGAGAACATTCTTTATTAAATAATGGTAAAATTTTATTTAAAAACAATATATTTTATTGTAAAGGTATTATATTTGTTTCTAAAAATTGAGAACATTGTAGATGATCTCAGGGATGGATGTTATGGTGAATTGGGTTGAAAGGGCTAGGATGCTGGCCGTGGCTGCCGTCTTGGCGCTCGGAACGGCTCATGCCGAAAAGACGGTCGTTTTCTTTACGCCGTGGTCGAACACAAACGCGGTGCTGTTCGTGGGGGGCGATTCCGTAGCCACGATGACGCCTCTCGACAATTACTGCGGCTGGTTCAAGGCTACAGTGGATGCGCCCGCCGAGGGCTTCGGGGTCTACTTCAAGCAGACTGTCGGCCTCAACTACGTGGGTGCCGAGGGCATGGTCGCCGAGGAACCTACGGAATCAAGCGAGATATTGCTGGATTCCGTTGCCGCCCTCTCCGATACGGTTTGGGTGCAGGGGTACAAGGCCGATGTTCCCGCGCTGTTTTCCGGTTACCCCGGCGTGCTTGGCGACTGCCCGCTCAAGAAGATTCCCGTGACCGTCTACGACTGGCTGCACGGTACCGATGGCGATGGCGACGGAAGCGGAAAAAACGGTGACCCCGCAAACGGCGTTAGCGCGGACTTCGGTTCGGGCGGGTGCTCCGGCAAGGACAAGGCTGTTACGGGTATGGTCGAATACAGGCTCGGTGCGAACGGGGTTCCCGTGCGTGCGGACCCCTTCCCGGAAAAGTGCAAGATTACGGAGCATCTCGACAGCTGGTTCCTGCCCGAGGTTGTCGCCAAGGACAGTGCGGGCAACGAATACACGAACATGACCTGCCGCGACCTGTATGTATCTATGGACGACGAGGGTTTCTGGCTTGCGGAAGTTTCGAAGGACCAGATATCGAAAGGCAACGAGGCCAATTCGGACGGAATGTTCCTGCTGGACGATTTCGAGTTTCTCGACGATGCGGAGAAGGTTCCGAACCCTTACTACGACCAGCTGAAGGGAACGAAGATAGGCAAGCATAACTTCGGGTATGCCGCAAAGATCCAGGCGACGTTCGAGTATGTCCCGGGCCAGTACTTCGACTTTTACGGCGACGACGATGTTTGGGTGTTTATCGACAATCGCCTTGCGGTGGATATCGGCGGGCAGCATGGCCAGGTGGCGGGTGCTGTAGATCTCGATACCATCGGGCAGAATACCGGCGACATGCTTGTTCCGGGAAAGACGTACGACTTCCATATCTTTTACGTGGAGCGCCATACCGGTTCGTCTAATTTCCGCATGCGCACTTCTATTGACCTGCAGGTCGAGGCGTCGCTGTTCCTGACTTCGGACAGGCGCGGCTCCGGAATGAGCTACGAGGTATGGCAGATCAACAAGAAGAACAAGCTTTCCTGCAATTTCGACGCGAATTCTGCCGAGCGCGATACGACCGGTGGCGCGTCGACCTTCAAGCTTACCGGCGGTAACCTCGCGGGGCCCGAGATACTCGGGGTCGGTACCCATTACGAGGGAATCAAGATTACGAGCGATTCCACGTTCTCGATAGATTCTGCAGCGATTGTTTCAAACTACGCGCTTGCTCCCGGGCACTACTTCCTGGAAATTACCCTGAAGGCTGACCCGAGCCAGGTGACGAAGGTGGAAATTACCGTGCCGTCCTATTCCGTGCCGAGCGTCGCGTTCGCGAAGGAAGACTGGACTGTCCTCGGTACGCAGGTCTCTGGCGATACGGCGCAGATTGGCCCTTGGGCGTATGCGACTTACCAGGTGAATATCACGTTCTTCGAGGAATGGGCCGTCGTCAACAATTACAACCGCAAGATAAACCTATCGTTCTCGAATGCGGCGATAGATATCCTGGATGCGCCGGGCGGAAAGAAAATCAGCGCGGTGAATCTGGACGAGGATGGGCGTGCGACGTTCTACGTGCATGCGAATGTTCCCGTGTCCGGAGCCGTGCTCACGGCGAAGGGCGCCGCGGCGGGCATTTCGGTATGGACCGACCTGAAGTTTGCCGAACCTCCCGCACCGCGCGTAGAGAGGGCGGTCGCGATGGACCGGAACGGGGACGGGCGTGCCGACAGCCTGTACGTTCACTTTGAGCGCGCCGTCAATGGCAAGAGCCGTCTGGATTCTATCCAGCTGACTTTCGGAGAAACGTTCGTGGCGACATCGAACTTCAAGATTGTGAACGAGACCGATATCGTGCTTACTGCCGAAGACCTTGGCGCGGAATGTACCGGGAAGGTTTGCGGTTTTGGTAGTAGGCAGTTTACCGGAGATGCGTCGGGAATCTATTCTGGAAGCCTGAACAACTGGTTTACCTACGAAAATGAGGGCGAGGTCAGCAACTTCTTTATCGAGAACGAGCAGGTTGCCGACGGTGTCGGACCCATCGTGCTTTCTGCCTCGAAAAAGTTAAGCAAGGACGGGAGCAGGCTTATAGACATTACCTTCAGCGAGGCGATTTCTGAAGAGTCCCGGCACCTGTTTTCTGAAATCTTTGAATACACCTGCATGCGCTCGGGAATAAACGAGAAGCCCGAAAGGCCTCTGCAGCAGGGCGGAACGGGAGCGCGCATGACGCTCATCTATACCTCGGGCGGGAACGGGGCTGTACTGCCGACGGATGGTGACCTGATCAGGTTTGCACCCAAGGGCGGTGCGCAGGACCTTGCCGGGAATGTACCGCACAGGGACAATCCGTGGGTTGCCATTACGGGCGACCAGGAACTCGGTGTAGAGAACCCGGGCGTAGTCTCGCTGGGAGAAGACCCCTATGGCATTATCGGGAACGATACGGTTACGCAGGTGAAGCTTATTACGGACATAAGCCAGGACGTCCAGCAGATAGCGGATTCGCTCGGCGTGCAGGGCTCGCTTGTCGATTTTGATATCGCGAAGATTATGGTAGAGCAGACGAAGGATGCCGTCGAGAAGTTCGATGCCTTCGTGAAGTCTCGCGTCGGGAGCGAAACTGATTACGACACGACAATTGTCGGCATCAGCGAGCAGGAAGCCTTGACGCAGTTGTTCAACGACATTCGCGTGAACCTGGTGGATACCTCGTATGGTTTTAGCGAGCAGGCCATCAACGGGATTTTGGACGGATCCATTACCGAGGACAACTACAGGTCCGTTGTCGGCGAGGGCGACCTGGAGCTCTTCGCGAAAATGGCGGAGGCGAATATCGAGGCGAGCCGCGATACGGTAATCACCATAGGGAACGTCCAGACCGTGACGCAGGCCGACCTCTTCGATGCCATCCGTAGCGGCAGGCTGGATGCGGAACTTGCAGAAGCGGGCGTTGCGCGTGAACTTATCGATGCCGTAAAGGCGGGCGAGGTAACCGAATTCAATCTCGAAGAGTACCGTAGCGGCGAAAGGACGATTGTATCTGACGATGCCGTGGAACTGCACTACCGCACGTTCTATTACAGCCAGTTCGGCGAGTACGTGGGCGGAACGTCCAATACGATAAGGTGCTCCGACAAGGGCGTGTACGGCGAAGAGGGCTGCCTCAAGAACAAGGGAAATATCTTCCTTGCATGGAACATGCGTTCCAATAGCGGCCGCTTGGTCGGGACTGGCGTCTACATCTCGCGCCTAGAAATAAAAATTGTCGTGAACGGTAAAAATACACTTCACCAAGTTCACGACAGTTTCTGGGGCGTGCGCCGCGGTAAAAACTTTAGCGGCTTAGCATCTTCCCGTTGAGCGTTGCAATCCAGTGCTGATTCTGGGCCTTTCCCGGCACCTTCAGGGTCGTTACCCCTTTCTTGATTCTGGTCTTGAACAGCGTGACGCCGTTCAGGTCGATGAGCGCGAAGGTTCCGCCCAGATCGGTCTGGATTTCAATCTTGTCGCCGTTCACGTTGAAGAAGTTGGTCGGCGAGAGCCTGCTGAAATCGTCCAGGGCATCGGGAGGGGGCTCGACTTTAGATACGGTATCCTTCGCCCAGTCGGGAACGTGGATTACGGGCTCGGTGACGATGGGCTGCGCAGGTTCGGTAAATCCGAGCTGCTGGTCCATCCACTTCATGCGTTCCTTCATCTTCTTGCGGAGGTGCTCGAACTCGCCGTCCCAGGTGTCGGCGTTGTAGCCGCCCATGGGCATATTCATGCTCCACATGCCTTGCTGACCACCGCCCTGGTTGCAGTATTTCATCGGCTGCGGGTCGCTATCGCCTTGACCGCTGGACTTGCCTAGGTTCGGCCAGCGCTTGAAGTTTCTGTCGGCGGCTTTGGTCAGGTACGTCTTCATGGAGTCGAGATACACGTCCATGGTCTTGGTGTGCCATACGCCGCTGCGGAGTTCTGCCCAGCGCTTCTTGAGTTCACTCTGGTAATGGCTGTCTTTCCACATGCCAAGCAGCCAGTTGGGGATTTTGAGCCCGCTCATGCCGGTTTTCATGGTGCTCTCGATTTGCCAGCCGGTGGTGCCGGAACTTCCCATTCCGCCAGCGCCCTGTCCGCCACCGCCCCACATGTTCCAGTTGAAGCCGTTGTTGCCGCCGTTGTTGTTGCCGCCGTTTTCAGGCTGGCTTCCGTTGCTCATGGCGAGGTTGAAGTCCCACGCCGGGCCAAGCGTCACCTTGCCGCCCTTGCTTTCTTTGGGCTTGTGCAAGAAGAAACTGCACCAGTAGGAGTCGGAGTTGTTGGTCACTTCTTCGTGCAGCACGTAGTCGAGCGCGGAAGTCATGTCCACATAGTTCTCGTACCCGCTGCCGTTCTTGCCGTTCTTGAACAGGTTCTCGAGATCTTCCAGGTACTTTTTCAGGTAGGCCTGTTGCTGTTGCTGGAGGTTCTCCTTTTTGGGATAGTGCATGATGACGTTCAGGCCGTCGGCGGTCTTGAAACCTTCCTTGTTGATGTCTTCGTTGCCCATGCCGCCGGTATTGGTGCCGGTCTTGTCGAATGCCCAGATGTAGCCGCCGGTCACGTCGTCGCCGCTGATGTCGGTTTCTTTGAGCTTGCTTACATTCACGCGATATTTGCCGCGCTTGATTTTTTCGATGAGCACGTACACACCGCGGTACACGCCGTTGATGTAGAGGTCAAAGTGCTTGGTACGGGGGCTGTAGTGGCCAGCCTGCCTAAACAGCCAGTGGGCGAGTGCGTTGCGCATCAGGCTTTTGTCCACGTAGGGGCCGTGGAAAACCCAGTCGTCGGCAGGGGGCAGCCCGAACATGCTCACGTCCATGCCTTCGCCCTTGTCGTCGCGGATTTCTACGCTGTAGCCGGGTTTGGGGAACTTGGCCGAGGATTGCCCGCGGACCTTGATGCCGATATTGTAGTGCGTGCCCTTGGCGCTGTCGGCTACGTTGTTCGTTGCCGCGTCCAGCACGCTCATCGTGGCGGGTATTTTTTCGGTGACGTTCTGGTCTAGACACTTGTTCTTGGTGTCGATGAATACGATGGGTAGATCGTAAGTCTGCGCGAAAGCGGCTGTCGCTATGCAGAAGAACAGTGCGGATGTGATTTTTTTTCTGGACATGGGTGACTCCTTAACCATACCACTAAAAAATAAATGTCGGAGATGTTTATATAATGTTAAATGTGTTTTACGTGTTGTTTTCGCTTACAACTTAATTTTTTGCTAAAAAACGATAATTTCATGTTTTTTTGCAACGCCACGATGGTTTCGAACATCAAAAAGTTGTAATTTGAAAAACAGAGGAGGTACTTTATGTTCCGTTTTTTGCGAAAGCAGCCGAAAACAATCCGTGGAATCCTGATCCTAGCATCGGCGCTGCTATTCCTGCCGTCCCAGGGACTGGCGCAGGAGTTTACGCCGTCGGAGCTGGATACGCTAGTTGCAAACATCGCTTTATACCCGGACCCGCTTCTGGTGCAGGTTCTTGCTGCATCCACATACGGAGACCAGATTGCCCCTGCGAATTCGTGGGCGCAATCGCATCGTCACCTCTCGGGGAAGGATCTTTCAAACGCAATGGCGTGGGCGAAACTGCCCTACGATGCTAGTGTGCAGGCCTTGATTCCCTTCCCGTCTGTTCTTGCCATGATGGCGAAGTATCCGGCCTGGACCGACCAGCTCGGTGATGCGGTCTTCATGCAAAAAGACGACGTGATGTCCGCTATCCAGCGTTTGCGCCGTTCGGCCGCGAAGTACGGACACTTGAAGAGTGATGACCGAGTAAAAGTTTCGAAAGGAGACAACATAACGATTCTGCCGGTCCGTACGGAGTATGTTTACGTGCCTGTGTATAATCCGCATTACGTATACTACCGCTATTATGATGGCTACACGCGCATCACGTATGCACCGGGCATCTGGATAGGTGGTTTTACCTACTGGGGATGGGGCTCTTGCTGGTTCGATTGGGGGCCGCGCGTCATCTACGTGCGCGATACCCGTTGGCATGCGCCCAGGCGTCATTACCATCACCATCGCCATTACGCGCCTCCTCCGCGCAAGCCGCACCATGTTGGCCCGAACCTTGGCGATGGCCACCGCAACCCGCCTCCGCCGCCTAGGCATTCGCAGCCGAAGCAGTTGCGCAAGGACCCGCCTCCTCCGCCTCCTTCTAGGACAAAGGCGGAACCCGCATCGGGCAATGTTCGCGTATACCCGCACAGGAGCCAGGAGGAAGAAGAACCTCGCAGGCTAGAAGACAGGCCCCGCTCCAGGGATGAACGCCGGGATGACCGCTCGTCGTTCGGAAGGGATGTACCGTCTCAGTCGGGAACTTCTTATCCGCCTCCGCGTAGGTCCGATGACGACGACCGCCGCGGAGGAAGCGTTGGCCATGGTTCTGGCATCAAGCCGTTCAACCGTCGCTAGAATGCGTTCAGGATTGTCTTGATTGCATCGGCTGGGTCTTTTCCGCTAAGGCTAGGGAACAGGTCGAGAACCTGCTGATGCGTTTCGGGGTAAGTTCCTGTTTGTATAAAGAACATCCCATAGAGAATGAAGAGAATTTCTTCGAAGGTTTCCTTTTGGGAAACCTTTTTTGCAGGTCCCTTTTGCAACTGTTCAAGGATGTTGCGGAGCTTGTGTTCGCATTCAGACTGGAGCGCATCCTTGCGGGGCTCGAATCCGTCGAGGGGCTTGATTCCGCAGAGGGGGGCGTTCCTGTTTGCGATGTGCAGGTATTCAAGCGCATTGGTATCGAGCGTGCGAATGATTTCAGCGGGGCTGTAGAAGTGTCCGAACTCAATGTTGTCCCTGCGGGCGCGTTTGTCATGGACGTGAATTTTGGCAACTTCCTCGGACGAGTTGTCCTTGAGGATAAAGTTCACCGTCCAGGGCTTTGCGAGCGCGTCGAAGCCTTCCATAAGGCACTTGTCGGAGATGAAGGCCGAAATGAGGTTGTCTCCAAACGTGTCCTCGAAAATTTTTGGCCACTGTGAATTCTCGACCTCGCGGACGCTGAGCAGTTTTTTCATGTTGTCGAAGAATCCGAACCTTCGCCCCTTGCTCCCGAATGCGATAAGCAGGCCGAAAACGGCCGCGATGAATATCCATCCGCGTATGGTTAAGCCTTCTTCGGAGGGTTGTTCCTGCATGTCGATGTCGAACTTTTTTCCGGTGCTGTCGCTGATGGCGAAAGTGAGCCACCCGGCAAGTGAAAGGATGCCGTCGCCGTAGTGTTCCATGCGAAAGGAGGGGACAAGGAGATCCTGTTCTGCCTTTCGGATGGAGACTCTGTCAAGAATTTCGCTTGCGGTTCCCTTGGTCACGACCAGTTTTCGTCTTTGCTTCTGGACGACAAAAATAAGGACCTCGCCCTTGACGCCTGCATCTGCTTGCCATTTGTCTGCAATATCTGAAGCGTATTGAGCGACATCTCTCTCTCCGGTGTCGTCTAGAAGGACCGCATCGATGCTGATGCCGGTTTCTTTTGCAACTTCATCCGAGAGACGGTCGAAAAATTCAAGCTGCTGGGCGGAAACCAGGCGGTTCTCGTCGTAAACGTGGCTCTTTTCGGGACGGGTGGGAAGCCCGAACGTAGCGGAATAAAAAACGAGAAAAAACGCAGAGAGTATTTTGGCGTGCGGAATCACCTATTCGACATCCATCAGGATGAATTTCCGGGTGACGTTCACTTTCTTGGTGTCCGCCTTTCCCTTGAGCATGTTGCGGATAAAACTATAGACGCTCTGCGAGTCGGGGAATTCTGCAGGATCGGCGTAGACAATCATGTCGATGGTCTTTGCAGTCATCACGTTCACGTTCACCCGCTTGAAGGTCTTTTTGAGCCCGGAGGCGATGTCGTCATGGAGGTCTTCGATCTGTTCTTCGTCGAAATCCCCCTTGATGTTCATGACAATCTTGTATTGTGTCCCCTGGTTGATGTCCTGCTGCCAGTAGGCGAGAATCTTCTTTTCGAGCAGGGGCATGCCGCGTTTAGCCGCGTCATGGAGACAGGTCTTGATCGTCGTCTGGTCGGAAGCGCCGCAGTCGGGATCCTGAATGGTTTCGCTGCCGAGAAGCCTTGCCGTGGAGGATTCGTAGGCGTTCAGTTCCACGGTGATGGATTTCATTTTTGCATTTCCGGCGAACTTGATGTAGACATCGGCACCGAGGGAGAGGCTGGCGAGATACGACAGGTCTTCGTCCGTTTCTGCAATGTCGTTTTGCATCTGGACCAGGTTGTCGAGATCGGCTTGGCCCTCAAGGGATTTTACGTCGTATTTCTTCTTGGTGAGGTATTCGTTGATGGATTCCATCAAGGCACGGGCGAAGGGGTTGTTCTGCACGACCTGGAATTCGGAAATCCCGTTTCCGTTGTGGGTGGGAGTAACGAGGATGGTCGGTTGCGGCAGTTCTGCTGTTGCGTCTTGCTCGGGGGCCGCCTGTTCGACAATCTCGACCGATTGTACCTGGGGCTCGGTTTCGGGGGCGTCTCCTCCGGCGCAGGCCACGAGGATGAACGGAATTGAGAGCAGGATAGAGGTATATCGCATAAAAACCGCCTATTTAGATTTTTTTCTGTTATTTTTACAAAAAAAATCAGAGATTACTATTCCAAAATATAGTATCTCGAAAAAATGTTTGTTTTTTTCTTTAAAAATGTTTCCTTTTTTTGATTTGCATATATACATTTAGACTTGAAGATGTAAAGAGGTGTGCTTTTTGAATTTGTGTTTGGAGTATTGTTATGAAGGAAAAATGGATTTGGTTGCCGGACTGGGCTTCGGAACTGTCCCTCTGGGAAGATGATTTGACGGATGCCTGCGCATCTGCCTCCCATACCTTTGTGCCTTACGAGAAAATGTCTCAATCCCTCGAAGACGTCTATGAGATAGACGGGCTCTCGAAGGCCGACACGGTGGTTGGCTGGGGAATGGCTTGCCTCCTGCTCATGCTGGGTGCGTCGAAGCGCCCGAAAGGACAAAACTGGATTTTTCTTTCGCCCTACGCGGACTTTTGTGATGACGATGGCCCCTGGAATTCGGAAAACCTGCTGTTCAAGTCCCGCGAAATTTTCCAGACCCCGGATGTGGTTCTCGATGCCTTCAAGGAACAGTTTGGCGAGGAGTATAGCGAATGGCCCGACGAATGGGCCGATGCTGCGCGGAAAATGGACGCGGCAAGCCTCTCGGAGGGGTTAAAGTTCCTTGCTTCCCATCGGATTGAATGTCCGGTTGCAAGTGGTGAAGGTATCCAGGTCCTCTATGGTCGCATGGACCAGGACGTGACGCCCTCCATGACGCTCAAGCTAAGGGAACTTTTGCCGGGCGCGACATTCAAGGAGCGGCCCAAGTCGGGCCATTGGCCTCCGATGATGCTATTCTAGTTTTCTGTTCGACCCCGGTCTTTTTTTTGCTTCGCTAAATACTATATTAGCGGAGCGTTTTTAGTGTTTTTAGCGGAGCTTTTTGCGGAGCTTCCTTAATTGTCTGGAGATTTTGATGGCGCGCATTGTTGACGAAGAAGTTTTGGACAGGGAGCTGAATCCGGAGCAGGCGGCTGCCGCAAAGAAGATCGATGGCCCGATGCTTATTCTGGCTGGTGCAGGTTCGGGAAAGACCCGCGCTATAACCTACAAGATTGCGCATCTTGTGTCACGCCACCATGTTGAGCCGGGTCGCGTTCTTGCGGTGACGTTCACGAACAAGGCTGCCCGCGAGATGACCGGGCGTATCCAGAAGCTGCTCGATTGCGATATGCGGTTCCCTTGGATGGGGACGTTCCATTCGGTTTGCCTTCGATTGCTGAAACGTTGCCTGAACATGGAAGCGGTGCTCAGGGCTTTTGGTGGAAAGTGGTATGATGCAAATTTTTCTATCTACGATGACGACGACCAGAAGCGCATCCTGAAGCAGATTCTCAAGGAAGACCTGGGGGACGAATGTGATGCCGCCGAAATCAAGCGTGTGCATGGTGCGATTTCGCGCTACAAGAATACGGTGCTCTATGTGGGCGGCTGTGCAGAACTGCAAACTCCGGATGTGGCGCTCTCACGGGCCGAATTCGCAGATGAGGAACGCTACGCCCGCTATTATGCCGAATACCAGAAACGTCTCCTGGAATCGAATGCGATGGATTTCGACGACCTGCTGTTCAATACGGTTCTCATGCTCCAGAGAGTTTCGAACCTGGCTGAACAGCTCCAGTCGCATTTTGATTTTGTGGTGGTGGACGAATACCAGGATACGAACGATGTGCAGTATGAACTCTTGAAGTTGCTGATTAATGACCAGCGTAACGTGACCGTGGTCGGCGATGACGACCAGAGCATTTACGGTTGGCGTGGCGCGAATATCAAGATTATCCGCAACTTCCACCGCGACTTTGCGCCGGTGACGATTGTGAAACTCGAACGCAACTACCGTTCCACGTCTAATATCGTGAAGGGAGCGGGTTCCGTAATTGCACATAACATTCGACCCGCCGAAATGGAGAAGAACGTGTTCTCGAAAGAAGAAGCGGGCGACCCTATCCGCGTGCGGCATTTGGTGGATGACCGTTCGGAAGCGCAGCAGATTGCGGAAAATATCAGTGTAGCGGGCGAGGCGAACTTTTCGAAGACGGCAATCTTCTACCGCACTAATGCTCAATCCCGCGTGATAGAAAAGGCTTTGAATGACTTGCGTATTCCCTCGGTTATTTTCGGGGGAACGCGCTTCTGGGATAGAAAGGAAATCAAGGATATACTGGCATACCTGCGTCTCCTTGCAAACGAGAAGGACGATGCAGCCCACTTGCGCGTTATCAATACGCCGCCACGCGCCATTGGCAAGACCACGGTGGAAACGGTGCTGGAACGAGTCCGTAATGGCGATGGCACTTTTTGGCAGGTGCTTGTTTCCGAGGCGAACGGAATGGGTCGTTCTGCTCCGAAACTCAAGGGCTTTACGGATCTGGTCCAGGGCTGGAAGAATCTTGTTGCGGCGGGAGAGACTCCGCTTCCGATTCTTGCGGAACACATCATCGCCGATACGGGATACAAGGAATTTTTACGCAAGGAAGATGAACTTACTGCGGACGAACGCATTGCGAACATCGACGAAATGGTGAACGCCATCCGCGAATTTGACGAGGAACATCCCGATGCGACCCTGGATGCGTTCTTGCAGGACATCTCGCTATTGACGGATGCCGACAAGAAGGTGGATGATTCGAAGGGCGCCGTGACGCTCATGACCATCCACATGGCGAAGGGACTTGAATTCAATACGGTTCACATTGCCGGTTGTGACGAAGAAATCTTCCCGCTGGTGCGAGGTTCATCGTTTGCGACGGACAAGGAAATGCGCGAGCAGATGGAAGAGGAACGCCGCCTGTTCTACGTGGGCTGCACCCGCGCCGAAAAGAAACTTTATCTGTACCACGCCGAAAGACGCTTCTACCAGGGAACCGTCAGGCCGTTTTTGCCATCGAGGTTCCTCAAGGAACTTGATTCGTCAGTGGTCGAGTTTACGCCGTGTGTTGATACGCGCCCGGCATTCGGCTCTGAATTTGGCTATTCGCCAGCCGCACCACGCTACAACAAGGCGCCCGATTTTGCCTTGAAGGGAGGGCGTCCTTCGCCTTCGGGCTCTTTCGGTTCCGGATCCCGAGGTGGGTTCAGTCGTCCGGGCTCGGTTCCTGCCTCTGTCCGTAAGAACGACCAGCGAATCGTCTACCGCAATCCTATCAAGGTTGCTCCTATTGCAAAACCGGCAGCTCCGAGCGGTCCGCGCGTTGTCTACGATGAATATAGCGAGAATCCGTATCATCCGGGAGCCCGCGTGCGTCATTCCAAGTACGGGGTGGGCACGATAACCAAATGCTATGGCACGGGAGATAGCGCCCGTGTGGATGTCCGCTTCAACAGCGACAACGTGGTTCGGACCATCATTCTTAAGTATGCCGCGCTCGAAATTATGGGTTAGGGCGTATTTTGCAAACGATTGTTGCTCTCCTCGGGAAAATAAATTGCTATTTTAGGAATGAAAATAAAGAGGTCCTATGCTTGAACGTGAAGAAGTTCTGAAATTGGCGAAGCTTTCGAGGCTCGAAGTCGCGGAAGGCGACATCGATTCCGTGAAGGCGCATCTGGATGGAATGCTCGACCACATGGAAGCCCTCAAGGCGCTCGACTTGTCCAATGTGGAACCGATGACTGCCGTCGAAAACGGCGCTACGATTCTCCGCGAGGATGTCCCTGTGCAGGGATTCTCCCTGGACCAGGCTTTTGCGAACGCTCCGGCGGTGGAGAACGACCATTTCGCCATTCCGAAGGTTATCGGCGGCTAGACTCCCGAATTAGACTTCCATGACCCCAGTCCATTGCATCGTGCCGGCGCGCATGGGTTCTTCCCGTTTTCCTGGAAAACCGCTTTTTAAGCTCTGTGGAACGGAAATGATCGTGAGGACGCTCAAACGGGCTGCCCTTGCGGAATGTTTTGACCGTATCGTCTGCGCTACGGATTCCGAACAGATTGCCGAGGTCGTGTCTGGGGCGGGGTTCGAGTTTGTCTTGACGGGGAAGGCCGCTACCGGTTCCGACCGCGTTGCCGAGGCCGCGAGCGCCTTGGACCTTGACCTCGTCGTGAATCTCCAGGGGGACGAACCCCTTGTAGAGCCTTCCGTACTTGAAGATGTGGCCTGTGAATTGGCTGCCCATCCGGATTTCTGGGTGACTGTTGCGTGTCCGCTGTCGCCTTCGGATGCCGAGGTCGCGACTGTCGTCAAGGTCAAGGTCGAAAACGGTTTCGCTGTAGATTTTACCCGCCACGTGGAGCCTTCCGAGGCGCCCCGATGGTTCCAGCACCAGGGGATATATGCGTATTCCCGTGCTTCGCGGGATGAGTTTTCCAGGCTTCCCCAAAGCGGGGTCGAGCTGGAGCGCTCGCTGGAACAGATGCGGATATTGGGGAAACGCCCGATCCGCATCGTGCAGAGTCCTTTCCCGTCCGTTTCGGTGGATGTGCCCGCCGATGCGGCTGCGGTGGAGGCTCTCATAAGAAGACATATGTAAATACGCTTTCAACAAGGTGAGGGGACCGGATGAACGCTGCAGAAAAGAAAATTCTGTATATAGCAATGGCATTTTTCGTGGTTGGGGTTGCTGTTAGGGTCTTGCCCTGGGAGCCGCCGTCTATCGAGACTGTGGAGATTTCGGAGCGGGTTCGCCCTGAAGAAACTCCTGTCCCATATTCCAAGGTGGAATATGGGGCGCCGCGTCCGTCCGAAGAGGCGGTAACTTTGGATAAAGTAACAAAAAAGGAGCCGTCGGAAGGTGCCCGTAAGGGGCGCCCGAAGAAGCAAACGGTGCATTTGCCCCTAAAAATCAACGCAGCGACGGAGGAGGAGCTTTGTGCCCTGAAAGGGGTGGGGCCCAAGCTTGCACAGCGGATTGTCGCTTTCCGGGAGGCCCACGGCCCCTTCAAAACCCCCGCAAGTCTCGAAAAAGTGCCCGGAATCGGGAAGAAAAAGTTGGAAGGTATACTCCAGGGGGTGATTTTTGATTAGTTTTAGGGTATTAAAATCTTCATAAGTCGTTGAGTATATGAGTGATACGAAACTGTACCTAGGTATTGAGGTTGGCGATGTTTCCTTGAAAGTCGCCCTCTTGGACTCCGCCGAAAAGCGGGTGCTCAAGACTGCGGTCCTCCAGACGGAGACGAGTCCGATTGATGACATCTTCACCTTCGAGACCGTCCTGCAGGGGTGGATGGAAGAAAACGAACTCGATGGCATCGAGTCGATTTCGGTGACCGTCCCGGCATTCCGGTCCATTGTCCGGCAGGTGTTTGTGCCGGCGGAGGCGGTTCCCAACTTGGATGACTACCTCCAGTGGTATCTCGGCCTCATTACCAATGCCGACAAGGGCGCCTATATCGTAGACTACAAGATCTTGAGCGGCGACGAGAACCTCGGAAAGACCGTTCTGCTGATTGCGGTCCGCCGTGAATGGGTGGATGCCCTGCGCAAGGGCTTCCGTAGCAAGAGCCTCGTGCCGAAGTCCATGGAAGTGGATGTACTTTCGCTCATGAACCTTATGGACGTGGGGGATGGAATCAAGGACCTTGAATGCGTCATCAAGGCGGATTATGCCGGTGTCACCATGCTCTGGCTCAACAAGGACAACCTGCAGGCGCTCCGCTGCGTCTCGACTCTGTCTCTCGTGAATACTTCGACGGAACAGGCCTACGAGCTCCTTGCCAATGCCATCTGCGACCAGATGAAGGAAGCTCGCGAACAGAATACCATGCCCGAAATGAAGCAGGTGCATATTTGTGGCGAAATGGCTATGGATCCGCTTTTCGTGCAGAAACTGCGTGCTAAACTCACCGACGATTGCCAGCTTATTCTGATGGATTCGTTCTCGAAACTCAGGCTTCCTGTGGACGAGGTCGATTCTGCTGCCGTGCTCAACTGCGCGGGCGCCATCGGTACGGCGCTTAGCGTGATGGAGGGTGTATGATTCGTTTGAACCTTATTGAAGCTGCCGAACGTGCTTCGGTCGCGGACGAAACCGTAACTCCGGTCCACGTGACCGACGTTGCCGCCCAGGTAAAGACATCCAAGAAGAAAACTTTGGTTGGCTTGCTCGCCGCACTATTCGTGTTTGTGGCGTTCAGCTGCTTCTTGAGCGTATTTGGCGTTCCCAAGCCGTTGCAGGGGGTTCTGCCTGGACCGTATCTCTCGCTGATAGGTGCCGAGGATCCGAGCCGCACCGCGTTGACGCTCGCTTCCGGGCAGACGACCTCTGCCGGTGGTTCGCTCCAGGCCCAGGCCGCCGCTGCCGATGCCGCCATCAAGAAACGCGAATCACTGACGGTTCGCCAGGTGGTGGGCGAAATCAATCCGAAGGTGCTGTTCAACAACAAGCGTGATGACTACGCCTCGCTCCTCCCGATGGAAAAGGTGTCGTACCAGAGGTCGGCCATCAACCAGTTCTTCACCTTCCTTACCACGGCGACTCCCGATGATGTCGGCTTCTCCGACTGCGTGTTCCAGTCCCCGAACTACTTCTACGTTCGCGGTGTTTCGGTCAAGCCGACTTCGCAGCGCAGCTTCTTGGAAAGGGTCAAGTCCGTGAGCTCTGATTTCAGGACTCCGCCTCTGCCGGAAAACGCTCCCGCAACCGACATTACCGCGTTTGGTCAGTTCAACGTGAACAACGTGAACAAGGCCGCGGTGTCGAGGTTCGTGCCCGTGTCCGAGATGTCCGAAGAAATCAAGGCGTTCAAGTCTCTTGCTTCTTCGAACAAGGTGAACCTTTCCGGGCTCGACAAGCCTGTGGTCGAGGAATTCGGTGTCTACAAGCGCTTCACTTACCAGGTGACGACTTCTGCAGACTTCCCGGAACTTCAGTCCCTGATGGCAGCCCTGGATGCGTCTCCGGTGCGCATTGGCGTGACCAAGGCAGAACTTAAGTTCGCGAAGAAATCCCTTGCTGCGGCATTCACGCTTGTGATGTTCGTAGCTCCGTAATATGCCCATCCGCATTACTGGTGGTCTGTTGCGGGGGAGGAATGTCCCCTCTCCCGATTCATCGAAAACAAGGCCCACGGGCTCCCGCACGAGGGAAGCCCTCTTCAATATATTGCAGGGCGTTGAAGGTTTCCGGGTGCTCGACCTCTTTGCAGGAACGGGAATCATGGGAATCGAAGCTGTTAGTCGTGGCGCCTCTAGCGTCGTCGCCGTTGAAATGGCTCATTCCCAGGCGAGGCTCGTGTTTCAGGCCTACAAGGCTCTCTCGTTGGAATCGAAACTTACTTTGTTAGAAAAGAACGCGCTGACTCTTGAAAAAGAATTACTTTGTTCTGAATCTGGGTTCGACTTAATTTATGCAGACCCGCCGTTCAAGAACATGGACTATCCGGACCTGCGTCCTTTTTGGCAGTGGCTGAATCCGGGGGGAACGGCTGTGTTCGAAGCGCCGAGCCGGGACTTGCCGGCATGGGCCAAGGCCGCCGAAGAAGCGGGAACCGTGCAAATCCGCCGCTACGGCGAATCCTCCCTGGTGGTCTACAGGGGATAATTTCTATATTTGCGGCATGAAAAAAAACGCCGTATTCGCAGGGTCCTTCGATCCTTTCACTGTGGGGCACCTAGATGTTGTGAAGCGCGCCTCGGCGCTCTTTGATGAACTGTGGGTGCTCCTGGCGGTAAATGTTTCCAAGAAATACTTGTTGCCGGAATCGACTAGGGTCGAAATCGTCAAGACGGCGGTCAAGGACATTCCGAACGTGAAGGTGGATTGTTTTGACGGCTTGACTGTCGATTTCGCGAAACGCGTTGGCGCTAGGTTTCTGGTGCGCGGCATTCGCGGTGCAGGCGATATTGAATACGAGCAGACGGTTGCCTGGAATAACAAGATGCTTTATCCTGAATGCGAGACGGTTTTCTTGTCGAGCGCTCCCGAGCACCTGATGGTTTCCAGTACCGTGGTGCGCGAGCTCCTGAAGTGCGGAATCGTTCGCCACGTCCCCGAAGAAATTATCCCTCTGTTGAAGAAGTAAGTAGGAAAAACTATGCGTCCTTTTGCCTTTCTCCCTAAAGTTATAAGAGTGCTGCTGATTTCGAATGCGGTTGTCTTTTTGCTTGCTTTCGTGGTCGGTAGGCTGCTTGGCCTGCATCTGAACTTGCCGGGCCTTGGATATGGGAGCCTTGCCGAATACATTTCGTACTTCGGCGCTTTTTGGCCTTTTGCCCCGGAGCAGGCATGGCGTTTCGTGACGTACATGTTCGTGCATGTCGACTTCTGGCATTTCCTTTTTAACATGCTTATGCTCTGGATGTTCGGTTGCGACGTTGCCGACATGATGGGTTCTAAGCATTTCATGGGAATGTATTTCTTTTGCGGTATTTTTGCTGCCGTGTTCAGCATGGTCATGTACTGGTTCGGCATGACGAACGCCCCGATAATCGGTGCTTCGGGAGCTCTGATGGGGATTTTTGTTGCCTACTACAAGTTCTTCCCGAATCGCATGCTGTTGCTGTTCATGTTTTTCCCGATGCGCATAAAGTATGCCATGTGGTTCATGGTGGCAATCGATGTTTTTATGGCGGGATCGGGAGACCATGTAGCTCACCTTGCTCACTTGGGTGGCGTCGTGGGCGGATTCCTTTACATGCACTTGTTTGAACGGGGTTTTGGTGGTTTCGGCCATGCTTTTGAAAAAATGCGAGGCCCGAAATTCAAGGTGTATCCGGGAGGCCGTTCTGAGAGGGAATCTCGCGACGAGTCGGATAGGGATGCCGAAGATGCAAAGGCCCCTCTCGAAGGCGAAGTTTTCTATGTAGATGAACAAAAGCGCGTAGATGAAATCCTGAAAAAGGTAAATAGCGAAGGCATAGATTCGCTGACGGATTCTGAACGCAGATTTTTACTGCAGGCTAGCGACAAGTTGCGTCGCCGCAGGGGCGGCCTGTAGTTTTGGACATTTTTAGAGGAAGCATTATGAAGAAAGTTCTTGGTATGGGCGCGGCCCTCGTTGATATTCTCGCGAATGTGGATGACGCATGGATTGAATCTCAGGGCGTGCAGAAGGGCGGCATGAACATGGTGGACTGGCCGCAGATGGAAAAGTTCCTTGCGGCGCTCAAGAACCCGCTGCGCGTGCCGGGTGGCTCTACCTGCAATACGATGGTCGGGCTCTCACGCCTGGGCGGCAAGGCTGCGTTTATCTCGAAGGTCGGCGATGACGAACTCGGGAAGATTTTCCGCGAGCACCTGGAACGCAACGGCGTGGAATCGAAGCTCGGGATGAGCGATGCGGCTACGGGTTGCGTGTTCTCTGCGGTAACGCCCGATGCCCAGCGCTCCATGTGGACGTACCTCGGCGCTTCTGACTTCCTTGTGAGTGAGGACTTTGTGCCGGCGCTCTACGACGGCGTGGGCCTGCTCTATGCGGAAGGCTACCGCGCGTTCAATGCGGATTGCTTCAAGAAATCATTTACGCTGGCGCGTAGCCTGGGCGTGGAAACCGCGCTTGACTTCAGTAGCTTTGGCGTGGTGGAAGCCTGCCGCAAGCTGTTTGATGAACTCTTTGCCGAAAAGATGATTGATATCATCATCGCGAACGAGGACGAGGCGTATGCGTATGCGGGCGTGAAGGAAGAGGCTGCACTTGATGTTCTTGCACAGAAGGCGAAGGTTGCCGTGGTGAAGATTGGCAAGCGTGGCGCCCTCATTGCGAAGGACGGCAAGGTGACCCGCGTGCAGGCAGGCCCCGCGAAGGCCATCGATACGACTGGTGCCGGCGACCTGTGGGCGTCGGGATTCCTGTACGGCTACATGAACGGCTGGGACATGGAACACAGCGGCAACCTCGGGAGCGTAGTGAGCAACGAGGTGGTGCAGGTGATGGGCGCGCAGATTCCCGAAGACGGCTGGAAGCGCATTCTGGCTGCCCGCGGGTAGTATGCCCGCTAACGATTCGCCCCAAAACGATATATATTTAGGAGAAAAGGGAGGCTTTATGAAATTATCCACTCTGAAGAACAGCCTGATGGCTCTCGCGGTTTTCGCAATGGCTTCGGTTGCCTATGCTCAGGATACGGCTTCTGTATTCATTCGCAATGCTTGCGACTCGCTTCATTCCGAGATTGAACTCGTCCCTGCTTATATCGAAGAGACCAACTGGTACGGCAATCCGCATACAATGGCGAAGGATTCCTCGAACGTTACGCGGCACGAAACCTACGAGACGCTGAGCATGAATTATTCCACGAGTCAAACCATGCAGATTCCTGTGTCCATCAAGGCTTCTTGCCGCGAGATGCAGGGGACGACTGTGGGTTATGCCAAGTGGACAACAAGCCAGACGTGGCAAAATGTTACGGAAGGCGATTACTCGACGTATATTTACGACATTCACGCTTTGAAGATGAATGGTCATGATTCCTCGAATACTTATAACATTTTGGCGTATGTCTCGGGGTTGATTCCCGATGACTATTCGTTTACGGCCTCGAACCTGTTGTTCTCTACGACCTTTGAATTTGCTTTTGAGTGGTGGTTTGCTTCCGTAAAATACCAGTACAATAAAGATGCAACGCATATAGGTATTAGGTTTGGATCCGCGGCCAGCAATGATTCCCTGAAGGCAGTGAATGCCGCTGTTAAAGCGTTGTCTGTTCCCGATACGATAAAGAGCGTCCGCCTTCAGGTGATTAAGGTCGTGCTTGGCGATTCCCGCAAGCCGCTGTCGAGTTCTTCGTCTGAGGCGTCTTCTTCAAGCGAAAATAGCTCTTCGAGCTTCTCTCCTGTATCCTGCTCGTCCGAAGAGGCTAGTTCCAGCTCGAGCGCCGCGACAAGTTCCTCGTCGCAGAAGGTCAGCAGTTCTTCTGCGGATCCCGTTTCTTGTTCTAGCGTAGAATCCAGCAGCTCTGCCGAACAGTCGTCTTCGAGCAAGGAAGTCGAGTCTTCATCGAGCGGAACATCGTCTTCGAGTGAGGCATCCTCGTCCGCTTCCGCCGAGTCGAGTTCCGGCACGGAGGCAAGTTCTTCTTCTGATGCAGAAAGCAGCTCCTCCGATGTTGTAAGTTCTTCGTCCGAAGGCCCGACGCGTCTAGCTACGATGTCTGCTCCTGAAGCCGCAGTTCATGTGGTGCAGGTGCGTAGCCTTGATGGATCTGTCGTTAAGAATGCTGGCAAGCTTGCTCCGGGCGTGTACTATATGAAGTATTCGAACGGAGTTTGGCGTAAAACGGCTGTCATGCCCAGGTAGGTTGTTTTTATAATGCGAGTGTTAAAGTCTTTTCTTGCCATTCTTTTTTGTTCAGTCGCGATTGCATTTGCGGCCGAGGACGCTCAGCCTGCGGATCCCGTCAGTACGGAAGCCGTAGGCCAGATCGCCGTTTCCGAAGTCCAGGCTGAACTTGCCATGCGCGATAGCGTGATGCAGGAACGTGATAGCCTTTGTGCTGTGGAAAAGGACTCGCTTCGCAAGGCTGTTGTCGTTGAAGAGGCGAAGTGTGCCAACTGGGAACAGAGCTACCAGACAATGAAGCTAAACAACGAAGTCTGCGCTCAGGCTCTGGGTATCGCACTTGAAGTGAACGAAAAAACCAAGGATAAGGCCGAAGAAGAACGTAAGAAGATGACCATGATGGGAGGCTCTTCTTTTTTGGGTGGAATTGGAATTGGCCTGCTGATAATGTGGCTGATAATGAAGTAGGAATTCGGTATGAAGTTTTTTGCCCCCGTTGCTCTTAGCCTGCTTTTGACGACAGGCTTTTGTTTTGCAAAGCAGAACGCCCAGTTGGCGGGCCCGTTCCAGTTGGGGAATGTGCTCACTCCGCTTGCGACCTTGCCGATGAAGACTGCCGAGATTTCGGACTTTATGCCAGGCAAGAACATGCTGTTCGTGGTGGGTGGAGAAAAGATTATCGAGGTGGTGGACATGAACAATCCTGGCCTCCCCAAGAAGGTTGCCGAGGTGCAGGTTCTCGGGAATGCGTCTAGCGTGACGGTGCATGGCGACTTGGTGGCGGTATCCCTGCTCGAAGACGAGGAATGGCGCGACGGCCAGGTGCAGGTGATGCGCTATACGGATAGCCTTGAGGTCGTGGGACTCTACAAGGCGTGCAGCCAGCCCGACATGATTAAGTTTACGCCCGACGGCAAGAACCTGCTGGTGGCCTGTGAGGGTTCACCGAGCGCGGATTTTTCGGAAGACCCGGAAGGCGGCGTTGCTATTTTGTCCGTAGCGCAGGCGGGCGAGGCGGACTTGTGGAAGAATGCGGAATATACGGTGGCGCGCTTCGACCATCTTGATTCAAATACTCTCAGGAAGGCGGGTGTACGCGCTCCGGGAACGCAGGGCTTCTTGAAGTCTTTGGAGCCGGAATACATCACCGTGTCTGCCGATTCCAGGTGGGCTTGGGTCTCGCTGCAAGAGAACAATGCCATCGCGAAGGTAGATGTAAAGGCCCGCAAGGTGAAGGATGTTTTCGCCCTCGGGCACGTTGACTACATGAAATCCGGTGCCACGATTGATGCGGTGAGCGATGGCGTGATTGAAATGAAGAAATACCCGCTGCGTGGGCTCCGGCAGCCTGACGGTATCGCTTCCTTTTCTATCGGCGACAAGTATTACGTGCTGACGGCAAACGAGGGCGCTCCGGTCAATGATTACAAGGCGTGGACGGACGTGACGACCCCGATGATGCTTGCTGATCAGGAACGGCTCGACCGTCGCGTGTTCACGGATTCGCTCCTGAACGAACTGAAGGACTTGAGCGTGAGTGGGCTCGAACGCACGTGCGACGGGGAACGCGACAAGAGGGCTGCCTGCCCCTACATGTACACGTTCGGCACGCGTTCCATGAGCATTTTCAACGGCGAGACAGGAAGGCTTGTGTGGGATTCTTTCGATGCGTTCGAACGCATTCTCGCAAAAAGCGCCCCGGACTACTTTAACTGGAATTCCAAGAAGAACAAGCTCAAGATGGACAAGCGTAGCAGCGACAAAGGCTGCGAACCCGAGAATGTGACCGTGGGAGAGGTCGGTTACAGGCGCTATGCGTTTGTCGGTCTGGAACGCACTAGCGGGATCATGGTCATCGACGTGACGGAAGCCGAAACGCCCCGCTACGTCAAGGCTCCGAAACCTGGAGAGTACAAGGGCCCCAAGGTGGTCGGTTTTTACCTGGACCCGCTGGATCGCGGCCCGGAAGGAGTCCTCTTTATTCCGGCAGACAAGAGCCCGCTCGAAGGCCAGGCCTTGCTTGTTGTCGGTTACGAATACAGCAAGACTCTCACGATTTACACGGTGAAATAAGACTGCTGTTGGTTTTCACGTAAAAAACGCCGGGCTTTTCGCTCGGCGTTTGAAATTTTTGGATCCCCACCTTGGTGGCCATGCGCACTAAGCACTAAAGTGCTAAGTGCGCATGGCCACCAAGGTGGGGATGACAACTAAGGTCGCGGGGATGACAATCCGGGTTACCCCAGCAGTTCTTCCTTGCTGATGGCCTTGAAGTTCGTCGCCTTCAGGGCCTCGATGGCCTTGTCCGTGTCCTGGAAACGGAGAATCATGATGTTAGAGCCGTTCAGGGTGGAGGGGTAGGCGTACATGTAGTCGATCTGCTGGCTCCCAACCGCGGTGGAGAGCAGTTCGGCGAGGCCACCGATGGCGGCGTTCACGGGGCAGGCGACCACGTCGGTGATGGTGGCGCTGAGGCCCGCCTTGGCGAGCACGTCTACGGCCTTTTCCGGGTCACTCACGATAAGGCGGATAAGCCCGAATTCGCCGGAGTCGGCAAGCGTGAGCGAAAGGAGGTTCACGCCCGCATCGGCAAGGGACTTGCAGACTGCATGGAGGCGGCCCGGGCGGTTGGAAACGAAAACTGAAACCTGTGGAATTTTCATAGTGCATTCTCCTTACATCTTTTTCCTGTTGTCGACAACTCTCTTGGCTTTGCCTTCGCTACGCGGCAGCGAATCGGGTTCGCACAGCGTGACGATCACGGAAATGCCGAGAATCTGCTCGATGGAATGCTTGAACTTCTTGTTCAGCTGTTCCATGGCACTCATGGAGTCACTCACCATATCGCGGGAGACTTCCACCTTGACCTCGAGCGTGTCCATGTTGTTCTTGGTGTCGAGCACAATCTGGTAGTGCGGCAGTGCCTTCTCTGCGCGGAGGAGGGCCGTTTCGATCTGGCTCGGGAACACGTTCACGCCGCGCATGATAATCATGTCGTCGCTACGGCGGCCAATGCGGCGGATGCGGCGGATGGTGCGGCCGCACTTGCACTTCGTCTTCTCGATGGCGGTAATGTCGCGGGTGCGGTAGCGGATGATGGGCATGGCCTTCTTGCTGAGCGTAGAAAGCACGAGTTCGCCTTCTTCGCCGTCCGGGAGCGGTTCCAGCGTTTCGGGGTCGACGATTTCGGGGTAGAAGTGGTCTTCAAAAATGTGGATGCCGTCGCGGCAATCGCATTCGCAACCCACGCCTGGGCCAACGATTTCGGAAAGGCCGTAGATGTCGTACGCCTTGATGCCCGTCTTTTCTTCGATGTAGTCGCGCATGCCGTCGCTCCACGGTTCAGCTCCGAAGATACCGCGCTTCACCTTGAGGTCGCGCAGGTCGACGCCCATCTTTTCGGCAACGTCGATGATGCGGACAAAGTAACTGGGGGTTCCACCCACCGCGGTGACGCCGAAATCCTTCATGAGCATCACCTGGCGTTCGGTATTGCCGCCGCTGATGGGGATGACGGTTGCACCGAGGGCTTCGAAACCGCCGTGGATGCCGAGACCGCCGGTAAACAGGCCGTAGCCGAAGAAGTTTTGCACGATGTCTGTGCTCCTGAACCCGCAGGCGAGGAGGCCGCGCTTCACGACCTGGGCCCACACTTCCATGTCTTCCTTGGTGTAGCCGACCACGATGGGCTTGCCGGTGGTGCCCGAACTTGCGTGCAGGCGCACGACTTCGCTCAGGTCTACGGCGAACAGGCCATACGGGTAGGTGTCGCGCAGGTCCTTCTTCATGGTGAAGGGGAGTTTCGCCACGTCCTTGAGGGTCTTGATGTCTTCGGGCTTGAGTCCCTTCTCGTCCATGCGTTCACGGAAGAGCGGGACCTTCTCGTAGGCAAGTTTCACGGTGGCGCGCATACGCTGCAGCTGCAGGTCGCGGAGTTTTTCTTCGGGCATGAAGTCGAGTGCCATTTCGGGCAGGACTCTATTTTCTTCGTCATTCCAGGCGGTTGAACGCATATAATCCTCAGTTGCCGGTCTTTGGGACCGCGGTTAAAAAATTACAGCCTAGAATTTATCTTTTTTTCCGATGAAAAATCAGGGAAAAGACGAAAATTCTTTTCGAAAAAACACGTTTGCGAGTTTAACAAAAAGTGTAAAACCGTTGATTTGTTTTTCTAATTGCTTTTGGATGCGTTTTTGACTTTCTTTTGTGGGCTAATTGCCGTTTTTTTTGTATTTTTGGGCATGAATTTTGTTTTAAATGCAATTATAGGTAGGTTTATTCTGCGTCCTCGTTTGCTCTTTATCGTTTTAGCTTTGGTTGGACTTGTTCAGGCTCAGTTGTTGGACATGTCCCAGATGCCCACGGATTATATGGCTGAAAATAAGGTCCGCAAGGTTCTTGTGGAAGGTAACGTTCACATGGACCAGCGATCCGTGCTGGGTCGAATTGGTATTCGGGATGGCCAGACCTATTCTCCGGCCGCCCTTTCCGACAAGGTCCAGGAGGCCGTGACTGCTCTTTACAAGTCGGGACTTTTTGACGACGTGTCCGCCTGGGTGGATTATGTGGATAACTCGACCGAGGTTGACCTTATCTTCAAGATCAAGGAACTGCCCGCTCTTGATACGGCGATTATCGACGGCTGCGACGAAATCTCCGAAGATGACTTGCGCCTCAAGCTTCGCTTGATTCCGGGTCAGGTCTACAGCAAGAGCCAGCTTGAACGCGACCGCCAGGCTTTAATCGACTATTACCATTCGGAAGGTTTCCTGCTTGCCGAAGTGGGCTACCGTGAGACCGCCATCGACGAAAACAAGAACCAGGTGACGTTCATTATCCGAGAAGGCGAAAAAGTCAAGGTTCGCCGCATTGAAATCGAAGGTAACGACAATGTGCCCGCAATTGACATTACCGACCATATGCTCACGAAGGTGGATCAGTGGTATGGTGGCGGCGAGTTCAAGGAAAACGTTTTTGAGGCCGACCGCGATTCCGTGCTCAATGCCATCCGCCATTTTGGCTTCCTGGATGCGGAACTCACGGATTACCGTGCTGAATACTTGCCGGATTCCAGCTGCCTGTTCTACCTTGGACGTATGGTGCCGGTTGGGGAGAGCCTCCAGCCCCTTTACGACCAGTTGAACCGCGCCATGGGCGATTCTGCGACTGCAATCTACAAGATGGCAGGAAAGCCTACGATGCAGGTTTCCCATTATTTCCGCCAAAACCACAATGCGGCAAGCCATAACTACGTGACCCGTCCTAAACCGAAGGTCATGGACGAAGAAGAAGCGCTCAAACTTTTGAACGACATCATCCGCTACGAGAATTCTCGCCGTGAATGGCTCAAGATTGTGGATGGTCGCAAGTTCAACAATCCTAAGATCGATTCGCTCAAGGCGCTCCCGAAACTTTCTGCCTACGACGAGAAACTCTTGGTCCGTTACATGCTCGAAGACATGTTCCCCGTGCTGAACAAGTACGATAATATCAAGACTTCTAGCGCCATTTGCATTCATATCGGCATGGTCGAGGGCCGTCGTTACTACATGGGTAGTGTCCACTTCTCCGGCAACGAGGTCCTGAACGATAAGATTCTGGGCTACGCATTCCGCCTCGACAGTGGCAAGGTCTTTGACCAGTACCTCTACGACGCTTCCCGGAAGGCCCTGATCGAAGTGTACCGCGAAGACGGTTACCTGTTTGCCCAGTTTGACGAGGAACGCACGTTCGAAAACGATTCCGTGGTGAACCTCACGTACCGCATGCGCGAAGGCCTCCCGGCGTCCATTCACAAGGTCTATATCCATGGCAACACGAAGACCAACGAGAAGGTCATTCGCCGCGAGGTGCGCCTGTATCCGGGTGATACCTACCGCCAGTCCGCCCTGGAACGTAGCTTCCGCGATATCATGCAGCTCAACTACTTCGACATGGTGCTTCCGGATATCAAGGTTTACGGAGAACAGGAAGTCGACCTCGACTTTACGGTTCAGGAGAAGGAAGCGGGCACGGGGCAGTTCAGCCTGGGCGTCTCCTATAGCGAAAGCGACGGTCTCGTCGGAACGGCTAGCATTTCTATCCCGAACTGCTGTATGGGTGATGGCCAGGCGGCGAGCTTGAGTGTTGAGTACGGTGCCGACAAGAAGAGCGCCTCGATCAGTTTCCAGGAACCGTGGCTGCTGGACAAGCCGATTACCCTTGGTGCAAGCCTCAGCTACACCTGGTGGAACATGGAAGATTACGGAGATCCGGACATTACCCGTTACGGTGGCTCCGTCTACGTGGGTAAGCGTCTCAAGTGGCCCGACGACTACTTCTACGGTCAGGTGGGCTATAGCTGGCTCATGAATAAGCAGGGCCCGAACATCGATGGCAGCTACGTGGTTTATACCGGTAAGGAATCGGCAATCAACTTCCGCTTGCTGCGTGATGATAAGAACCTTCCGCAGTTCCCCACCGACGGTTCCCGCTATGTGCTTGACGTCCAGGTCGCAAACGACCTCCTGTTCAGTGACTTCAGCTTTGTGAAGACGGAACTGACCATCAAGTGGTGGTTCCCGCTGTTCCGCGATCGTCTGGCGATTGCCCTTACGAATGAATACGGCGTTATTTTCGGCGACCAGCTGCAATACCGCACGCTCTACACGATGGGTGGCGTGATGGGTTACGAAGGCACCATGCGCGGTTACAGCGCAGGTTCCATCGGCTACCGTCGCCTGGGGCGCAGTTTCCAGTATATTGGTGCTGAACTCCAGCTTGGTATTGTGCCGCAGACATTCTACCTGCTTCCGTTCTTCTTCGACGCAGGTAACGTGTTCGGCGAACGCTACGACCCCAAGACGAAGGTCGCGAAGCCGAGCAGGAACCCGCTTAGCGAATGGGATCCGACCAGTCTCAAGAAGGACATCGGTTTCGGATTCCGCGTAGTGGTGCCGATGCTCGGTATTATCGGATTCGACTTCGCTTGGCCGCTGGACGTGGGCGAGACCTACTCCGGCTTGAAGCGTAGCGAAGTGGGCGACATGGAATTCAACTTTGTCATTGGCCAGGGATTCTAACAGGAGGCTCTATGATGCGCAGACTTATACTTCTAGTGGTGATGGCTCTTGCTTGTGCCGGATTTGCCGAGGACGGCCTGCGCATTGCCCATGTGGATTCCAAGCTCATCTTTGACGGTTACAAGGGCACGAAGAAGGCCCAGGAAGAGTATGACCGCCAGGTGGCCAAGTGGGAACAGCAGGCGAACCTGTTGCAGAAGGAACTTTCCGCTATCAAGGAAAAACTTGACAAGCAGGTGCTGATGCTCAGCGATGAAAAGAAACGTGAGCTTGAAGCCGAATACAACAAGAAGGATACTGAACTCAAGACCTTCATCGACCGTGTCTACGGGCGCAAGGGAGAACTCATCAGCGAAAACGAAAAAGTGAGTGCCCCGATTATTCAGCTCATCCGCAAGGCGATTAACGAAATTGCCTTGCAGGAAGGTTACGACATGGTTGTGGACCGTGCCACGGGTGCCGTTCTCTTCTGGAAGAAAGAAAACGACCTCACGAACAAAGTTCTGGACTACCTGAATAGCCGCTAGTGAATCGGGATTTCTCTCGGTCTAACTTACACCTTACACAACCTGAACGAGCAATCCCTTGAGGTACTGCCCTTCGGGGAATGCTGTATTCACGGGATGGTCGGCAGGTTGGCCGAAGCGTTCAATGATTTGAACGTGGCGCTTGGCATCGGCGGCGGCATCCGCGATAATCTTCTGGAACAGGTCCATTTCCATGAGCCCGGAGCAACTGAAGGTCGCAAGCATTCCGCCCTCGGCTAAAAGCTTCATGGCGAGCAGGTTGATGTCCTTGTAGCCGCGGGCTCCCTTTTGCAGGTTGTCCTTGCTTTCCACGAACTTGGGCGGGTCGAGCACGATGAGGTCAAAAGTTTCGGCCTTGTCGCGGCACTTGCGCAAGTACTGGAACACGTCCGCTTCTACATGGGTGGCGTGTGCGGTGCTGAGCTTGTTACGTATGATGCCTTCCTTGGCGAGCTTGAGCGCGTCCTTGGAAACATCCACCTGATAAACTTTTTCGCAACCGCCGCGGAGAGCGTAGAGCCCGAATCCGCCGGTATAGCAGAAGCAGTTTAGCACCTTCCTGCCCTTGGAAAGTTCTCCGATGCGGCGGCGGGCGTCGCGCTGGTCCAAATAGTAGCCGGTCTTGTGACCGTTCTTCACGTCGATGGGGAAGAGGATTCCGTTCTCGTTGATGATGACGGGCTCGTCGCCCACTTCGCCATAGACGACACCCGTGCGCAGTTGCAGGCCTTCCTTGCGGCGCACTTCGGAATCGCAGCGTTCGTAGATTCCCTTGCAGTGCGTCTTTTCGGCGAGCAGCTCGTAAATCGTTTTGCGGTGGACTTCCGCACCGGCTGCAAGGATTTCGACAGAATAGATGTCGGCGTACTTGTCGATGATGCAGCCCGGAATGCCGTCGTTCTCGGCGTTAATCAGGCGGAAAGCGGATTCCTTGTCTTCGATGTCAAAACCGCGGCTTTTGCGGGCCGCAATCGCGCGGTCAAGAATATCGCTGAAGAATTCGCGGTCGATGTTTGCCTTCTCGCCGAACGTCCAGAAACGCCCGCGGATCTGGGACTTGGGCGAGTACGCCGCAAGACCCAGAAAATCGCTCTTGTAGCTGTAAACTTCAACGGTGTCGCCAAGTTCCGGGTCGCCGATAACTTCGTCAACGGCTCCGCTAAAAATCCAAGGGTGGTAACGCAATGCGGACTTCTCGCGTCCGGCTTTCAGAGTAATCGCTTTCATGGGTGTAAATGTAGAAAAAGGGAATGCATTTTTCTACATTTGGCGTCGATATGTTCGAAAGCATTTTTGAAAAGTATCCGTTTTTCAGGTCTGTTCCTTGCATTCTCTGCATGGCCATTATTTTTAAACTGTCGTCGATGACGATGGAGCAGTTGGAGGGCTTGCCCCACGTTTGGGACAAGCTTGCCCATTTTTGCGAGTACGCGACCCTTGCTGGCTGCTATGCCATGCTCTGGAGCCGAAACGAATGGTCTAAGCGCCAGTGGTTGCGTGTGCTGGTAGTTGGCGGCCTTGCTCTTGCTTACGGATGTACCGATGAATATCACCAGAGTTTTACCGAGGGCCGTGACAGTAGCGTGTTGGATCTTGTGGCCGATTTGACCGGAGGTCTTTTTGGCGGTGTTGTATATGCGGTGATTACCCGCATCCTGAACCGATTTGATCCGGTGTCCGAGAAGGTGGAATCCAAGGCTGAAGAATAAAACTAGAATTCTCCGAGCAGAATAATCTCGCGCTTTAGTTGAATACCGAATTTTTCGGCAACTTTTTTTTGCACGAGTTCGCTTAAATTCATGATGTCTGCGGCAGTTGCGCCACCCGCGTTCACGATGAAATTCGCATGCAACGTACTCACTTCGGCGCCACCGATGCGGAGTCCCTTGAGCCCGGCCTGCTCGATGTAGTAGCCGGGGGCGACTTGCGTGGGCGTGTCTTTGGCCCCGGTTTGTAACCGCTTGAAGGTGGATCCCGCATTGGGCATGTTGAGCGGCTGGCTCGCCTTGCGCTTGGCCATGCATTCGGCAAGTTCCGCTTCGAGGTCGGCAACGGATTTACCTTGTGCATTGGCTGTGGGTAGCTGGAATGTTGCAGAAAGGATTGTGGCCTTGTCCTTCTGGAAGATACTTTGTCTGTACCCAAAGGCGCAGTCGGTGGATGAAACCGTGCGGATGTTGCCGTCGCAATCAAGGATGGTCACTTGTGTGCAGCAGGTTCCGATTTCTTGCCCGTAGGCGCCTGCATTCATGTAAATCGCGCCGCCCAAAGTTCCCGGGATTCCGGCGAGTTTATGGATGCCCGCGAAGCCAAGTTTCATTGCTGTCCGCGCGAACCTGCCGAGCGGGGTAGCCGCTCCGACTTTGAACGAACCATTTCCTGAATCCTCGATGGCCGAAAATACACCTGCAAGCGTAATGACAACACCGTCGTAGCCCTTGTCAGAAACAAGCAGGTTCGTCCCGTTTCCGAGAATGAAGTGGGGCAGCCTCTTTTCGTGGGCTTGAGCGATGGCCGTCTTTAGTTCTTCGTTGTCTTCGACTTTTATAAAATAACGTGCTGCACCGCCAACCTTGAAGGAGGTGTGCTTGCTCATAGGCTCGTTTTCATTGACAATCATAGTCAAAATATAGCTTAGCTTCAAACATTTTTCCTATTATTTCATTCGAAATGACCGACGACGAACTGAAACAATTCAAGGCTTCGCTTTCCATCACCGCGGTGGCCCAGGCTCTGGGAATCAAGGTCGAACGTGGAAAGTTCAAGTGCTTCTATCCGCAGCGCCATGTCCATGGCGACCGCACGCCGTCGGTCTCTATATCGGAAGAACGCGGAATGTTTCGCTGCTGGGTCTGCGACGATGTCCGTGGCGATGTGTTTTCGCTGGTGCAGCAGTATCGCGGATGCTCGTTTCCGGAGGCCTTGAACCTGCTCAAGGATATGTTCCCGTTCCTGGTTGCGGGAGGCAAGCGTGCCGTACCGACTTCGCCCGCCGTTTCGTCGTCGACGCTTCAACCGGTGATTTCGCGTGATGAACACCGCGAGGTCGTTGCTCCCCCCGAACGTGAAATTTTGTCGGAAGAACCTAAGGCGCTCATTCCTGACGAAGAACGAAAGAAAGTCGTGCTTTCTTTCTTGAAGATGCTTTCGCCCATAGACGGAACTCCTGCTGCAGCCTACCTTTCAAAACGAAGAATCTACAAGCCTGTTTGGGATCGGATGCTGCTTCGCTGCATTACGGATTACGATAGCCTGAACCGGCATTTGAGGGAATCCTTCAGCATGGACGTCCTTCGCTACGTTGGACTCTTCAATGACCGGGGAAACTTGCGTTATTACAAGCATCCGCTGATATTCCCGTATCTCGATACGCAGAATCGCGCGTTCCATTTTCAGGCGCGAGCCATCGATAGAACCGTCGAACCCAAGGAACTCCACCTGAAGGGGTCGGTTCCGTTCCCGTATAATTTATCTGCATTGAACCAAAAGACGGGATGGATTTACCTGTGCGAGGGGGTTGTCGATACGCTCACATTCTTGCAACAGAATATCGAGGCGGTTGGAATCCCGGGCGTTCGCAGCTTCAAGATTGAATGGCTCCCGCTTTTCAAGAACAAGAATATCGTGCTTTGCCTAGACCACGACGAGGCTGGGCGCAAGGGGATGGAATACCTTCAGGGTGTTTTTGGTAATGCTGGCATCCGAACCATTATTTTAGGAGATGGTTTGGAGGGGCTTTCCTCAAATATCAAGGAAGGCGAAGATGTCAATGATTGGTTTGGAGGAAAAAAGTAATACGATTATGAAAAAATTTGCGATTGTAGGCCAGATTCTCTTGGTGGCCTTGCTGATTTATTCAGTGCTGTTCTCAATTGTGGGGACAATCTTTATCATTAAGGCACACTCGATTATCTTTGATCCTATTAACGATATCGGCTCGATGAAAGAGGAACCTCCGGCCATGAGCCGCTTTATGCAGGACTTGCTGGATTCCAATCCGAAGGTGCAGATGAAACATCGTTACGTGCCGCTGGATTCCATTAGTCGCAACCTCCAGAGGGCGGCGATTGCTGCCGAGGATCCGGGATTCTATTATCATCCAGGTTTTGATGTGAAAAGCATCGCGTGGGCGATGGATGCGAACGTGTCCGCCGGTAAAATCCTTTATGGCGGTTCGACAATCACGCAGCAGCTGGCGAAAAACCTTTTCTTGACGGGCGAACGCACTTGGGAACGCAAGGCGAAGGAATTGGGCTATGCGGTGGTGATGGAATGGAAATTGGGTAAAGACCGAATCCTCGAATTATACTTGAACTATGCCCAGTGGGGCAAGACCATTTTTGGATGCGAGGCGGCGAGCGAAGTCTATTATGGAATCCATTGCTCTGAACTCGACATGCAGCAGGCAATAAACCTGGCCGCGATGCTAGCGAGTCCGGGGAACCACATGCCGGACGAAGATTCTGAATTTATGCGTAACCGCCGGCGCAATATCAAGTTCCATCTGGAAAAACCACAGTAATCATGCCAGTACGCGGTTGACTTCGTCTAGGTCCGTGATTCCAGAATGAACGAGTGATTCTGCGTATTCGCGGATGTTTCCTTCGACGTAGCTGCCGTCTGGTTTCAGGATTTCGGTGGCGGCGATTCGCCCCCGGTAACCGCCTGAACCTGTTTTCTTCCGCAACAATCTTTGAGCGGCAACACCGAGGAGCACGTCTTCGAGAACGTTTGCCGAAATTCCCAAATCCAAAAGCCTGTCCCTTGCCGCTTTTGCGCTGTTCGTATGGAGTGTGGAAAGTACGAGGTGGCCCGTTTCTGCCGCCCTTACGGCTATGCGGGCGGTTTCCTCGTCGCGGATTTCGCCCACGAGGATTACGTCAGGGTCCTGGCGTAGAATCGAACGCAATGCAGCCGCGAAGGTGAGCCCACATTTTTCGTTCACCTGGACCTGGTTCGCTCCGTCGAGCGGATATTCCACCGGATCCTCGATGGTTGTCACGTTTACCTTTCGCTTGATGATCTCGCGAAGCCCGGCATAGAGCGTTGTCGTCTTTCCGCTGCCCGTGGGCCCCGTAACGAGGAAAAGTCCCTGTGGCTTGGCGAAGATGTTTCTCAGTTGCCTTAGGGTGGCTTCATGGAATCCGAGGGCGACGAGCCCGGTTCCGCCATCATGCGCAGGAAGCAGCCTCAGGACGCATTTCTCGCCCCGGTGTGTCGGAAGCGTACTCAACCGCACGTTCGATTCGTGGCATCCCTGAAAATGGAACGAACCGTCGTGGGGCAGGCGTTTTTCGGTAATGTCTACGTCGGCGAGCAGCTTGAAACGGATCAGTAGCGGGTCGCAAATCCACTCGGGCAGGGTGCGGTAGATTTCGAGCATCCCGTCGCGTCGAAATCTGATTCTCATGCCTTCTTTGCAGGGTTCTAGATGGATGTCCGTGGCGCCTCGTTCAAGGGCTGCTTCCAGAAGCGAGTCTGCGAGGTTGATGATGGGCTCTGATTCCCAGGAATGAGCCTTGCCGCTTGGCGGAGGTGCTGCTTCTAGCCCTGCAAGGGTGTCGCCGACATCCTTAACCGCGGCAGCTCGGATCATCTGCTGGATTTCTGTTTCGGTGTGCTGCTCGGGTTCTAGCCTGCAACCTGATTCCACCCGAATGCGTTCGAGCGAGAACTCATTGTAAATGTCGGGAACGGCTACGCGCAAGATATGGCCTTCGCGTGCCTCTCCCCAGTAAATATTTTCGGTCATGCCCCGCAATATACAAAAAAGGCGGGTTTGCAGACCATAAAAAAATCCCGCCGGTTTGGCGGGATTCCTGAAACATTGCTTGTGCGGGCTTATGCCTTCGCGTGCCTGTTCATCTTGTTCTTAACCTTCTTCACGCCCTTCTTGACCTTGTGGAACAAGGCGTTCGGGAGCCAGAATGCTGTCGGAATGAGGTACATCGTGAGGAACGCGGACACGGCGAGGCCGCCCACGCATGCGATACCCATGGGCTGGTTCATCTTCGCGACGTCACCACCGATGGCGAGAGCAAGCGGCATCTGGGCCACTATGGATGCGAATGTCGCAAGTACGATGGCCTGGAATTTTTCTTTTGCGGCCGTCAGCATGGCGCTGCGCCTGCCCATGGCTCCGCTTCGGAGCAGTCGGTTCGCTTCGTCGAGTAGCAAGATGGCGTTGTTCACCACCACACCGATAAGCATCACGATTGCCATGAGGGAAACCATCGAGAGCGAGGTGTTCGTAAACACGAGCGCGAGGATAACGCCAATGGCGCCCATCGGGATAGTGAACATGATGATGAAGGGCTGCAAGAAGCTTTCGAGCAGGGCCACCAGCAAGATGTAGGTGAGGAGAATGGCCATGAGGATAGCCGCGATGAATTCTTCCACCATGTCGTTCTGCATGTCGGCGTTTCCACCGAAACTGAACGTGATGCCGTCGGGCACCTCATCCTTCATGGAGTCAGTGATAACCTTAATCGAGTCCATGATTTCGCCGGTCGTGTGGCCGGGGAGAAGGTTCATGTAGACGTCTACATGGTTGTGTTTGCGCTTGCGCTCGATCTTGGTCGGGCCTGCGCCGTCGACAATGTCGAACAGCGTGCTTGCCGGGACAAAACCCTTGGGCGTGAGCATCGGCAGGTCTTCAATATCGGCGTGATCCTTGCGGTCTTTCTCTTCCATGCGGACAAACACCTTGTATTCTTCACCGTCTTCGGTGTAGGTGCTGGTTTCAAGGCCGCTTACAGCGATGTAGTTCATGACAGCCACGGACTGCAGGGCGACTCCGTAGTCGGCGAGCGCCTGGCGGTTGGGAACAAGCTTGATTTCGGGCTTGCCGGCTTCGTAGCTCAGCTTTACGTCGACGACGCCGGGAATGTCCTGAATCTTGTCCATGAGGATTTCTGCAGCCTTGAGGGCGGAATCGACAACGAGACTGTTCACTTCGAGCACGACGTCTCCACCCTGGCCGTTGCTCATTTCGGTGACAGAGGCCATCTTGATAGAGATGTATGCGTCGGGAATGTCGGCGAGGTAGGGGCGCAACGAGTCGACAATGTCTTCGGAACTGCGGTCACGGCCTTCGCCGCGCTTGAACAGTTTCAGACGAATTTTGGAGGTGTTCGTGCCCGTAAAGCCGTTTTCACCACCGACGGTAGCGTTGTAGCGCTCCATATCGGGAATGTCCTTGATGCGGCTTTCGATAATCTTCGTTACGCTATCCGTAGTTTCGATGTTCGTACCGATAGGCATTTCGACGGAAATGAGGATTTGACCCTGATCCTGCTTGGGCATGAGTTCGACGGAGAGGAAGTTGAATCCCATGAAGGCGACGAATGCAAGCAGTGCGCCCATGCCGAGCAGCTGCGCGAAAAACCCTGGCACGGAAAGGCAAAAGCCGAGAGTCTTTAGGTAGACAAAGCGGATGCCGTTGAGGACCCACGGGAAGAAGCTCGTGAGGCGTTCCACTATTCCGGGCTTTTCGTCGATAATGTTGCCGTTCTCGTCTTTCTTTTTGCCCTTGAACAGGTAGGCCGCCATGAGCGGGGTGAGCGTGAACGTCACCAACAGCGACACGACTGTCGCAAACACCATGGTCATACCGTAGGTCTTGAAGAAAATGCCTACGATGGACTTCATGAACGCGATAGGCACGAACACGCACACGTTGGTGAGGGTCGATGCCATGATGGCGACCATGATTTCGCTTGTGCCCTTGTAGGCCGCTTCCTTGGGATCGAGGCCATCCTGCAACTTGGAGTTGATATTCTCGAGCACCACGATGGAGTTAGTGACCAACAAGCCCACCGCCGAAGATAGCGCCATGAGAGACATCATGTTGATGCCGAAGTCGGCGAAGTACATGAACGTGAACGCACCGATGACGGAAATCGGCATCGTGAGGGCTGCGATAAGCGTGGTGGAAAGCTTGCCCAGGAAGAGGAGCAGGAGCACCGACGTAAGCACGATGGCAAGGAGGATGTTCTGGATAACGTTGTCTACGGATTCCTGAATTGCTTCGGACTTGTCGTAAATCAGGTGAATTTTGAAACCTTCGGGAAGCGTACTGTTGATCTGTTCCACGCGGGCGAGTGTACCCTTGGCGACGTCGACCACGTTAGCATCAGAACGCTTCTTGATGTCGAGCGAGACGGAGTTGATGCCGTTGTAGCGCGATGCGGATGTAACCGTCTTGACGGTGTCCTTGACCTTCGCGATTTCGCCGAGCTTGATGACGCCTGTTGCAGTCGGGATATCCATGTCGCGCATCTGGTCCAGGTTCTCGAATTTGCCTGCGGTACGCACGGAGGTGTTCTTGCGGCTGCCGCGAACTTCACCGACGGGGTAGTTGATGTTCGACGCCTGGAACACGCCCATGATGGTCGATATGTCTACGCCGCGAGACTTGAGCATTTCCTTGTCGAGTTCGATGGAGATTTCGCGGGTCGTACCACCGAAAATATCCACGCTTGCAACACCGGAAACAGAAGTAAGCAGGGGCTCGATCTCGTCTTCGGCCTTCTTACGCAGTTCGGTCGAACTGACCGGACCGGTGAAGGAGAAGCTCATGATTGCCTGGGCGTTGATGTCGAGTTTCGAAATAATCGGCGCTTCGACGGCATCGGGGAAGGTTGCCGCCGTCTGCTCGATTTTCGCGCGCACGTCGTTTGCTGCCACGTCCACGTTCGTTCCCATGTTGAACATGGCAATGAGGATGCCGTAGTTCTCCATGCATATTGCCTGCACGTAGTCGATACCGTCAACGAGTTCGACGGCGTCTTCGACAGGCTTGATGACGGTTGTCTCGATTTCTTCGGGGTTTGCGCCCGAATAGACGATGACCGCCGTTACCACGGGCACTTCGAATTTCGGCAACAGGTCTACCACCATCATGCGGTAGGTGTAGATACCGAAAACCACCACGGTCAAGATGACCATGAGCATGGTAATCGGTTTATAGATACTCGCCTTAATCATTCAAAAATCTCCGTAGCCTTATTCGATGATGAGCACCTTGTCGCCATCGTTCATGCGGAACTGACCTTCAACCATGACCTGGTCGCCATCTTCAAGGCCCTCGAGAATCTGGACATCGCCCTTGGTCTGCACACCGAGTTTCACGACCTTGCGCTTTGCCTTGCCTTCGGCGGTAACGGTCCAGACGGTGTTTACGCCGTTGCGGTAGACGATTGCCTCGATGGGGACGATGATTCCCTTCACGTTGCGGGCGTCAAGTTCGGCAGTCACATACATGCCGGGCAACAGCTGCTTCTTCTTGTTCGGGAATGTCACTTCGACAGGGAAGAAACGCGTCATGGAATTGGCGGCGAGCGGGATGAGTGTCACCTTGCCCTTGACCTTTTCTCCGCCCACGTCGATGGTCGCGGTCGCACCCTTCTTGAAGAATCCGATATCCTTGCTCGTGACGTTCAGCTTGAGGATGACCTGGTCGAGTTTTGCGATGGTGCAGAAGACCCCGAGTCCGGGAGTCTGTCCTTCCTTGAAGTGCAGCTCCGTGACAACGCCTGCCGCCGGGGCGAGAATCTTCGATGCGCGGCGGACGGTTTCAAGGTTCATCTTCGCAACCTTGAGCTGCATTTCCTGGGTGTCCATGTCCTGCTGGCTGATGCCGCCCTTGGCGTGCAGTTCGCGCATGCGTTCGGTCGCCTTTTCGAGGAGGGCGATTTGTTCTTGCGCCTGTTGGTACTGCGTGTTGTCGCCGGTGAAAAGGTACTCGGCAAGAACCTGGTCCTTCTTTACGCTAGAACCGACCTGCACGTGGATCTTGGCAAGCGGATCACTCATCTTCGAAAGGGCGTAGGTCTGCTGCATGCCTTCGATGGTGCCGCTGAACTTTCGCACGTCGGTGATTTCTGCCGTGGTGGCCTTTACGACCTTGGCGGGCTTGCCCTTTTCGGCCTGGATTTGTTCGATGGTGGCGGCCTTCTGTTCGGCGCCTTCATCTTTCTTCTTGAACATGTCGCAACCCGTGAGAAGAAGCGAGAATGCGGTTGCAGTGATGATTGCTTTGGTAATCTGGTTCATATCTTCTTCCTATTAATATTCTCCGGTGGCCTGCAGGAGCGCGTTGTAGGCCTTGTTCCATTCGACGATGGCCTTCATGTAGTCTATTTTTGCGGTGCGCAGGCTGTTTTCGGCGCTGAGCACGTGCAATTGCGTTTCGCGCCCGAGCTTGTAGGCTTCGTTCGTGAGGTCGTAGTTCTTTTGCGCGAGGTCGATCTGGCGCTTTGCGATTTCAATCTGGCTGTTCGCATCCTCGAGCGTATTCACGCACGACTCGATCTGCACGCGGAACCCGCGCTCGGCGGTTTCCTTCTGGATTTGCGTGCTGCGGAGGCTCGACCTGGCCTGGGCCACGCCTTCGCGGGTCTTCATGCCGTTGAAGAGGTTCATCGACACGTTCAGCGCGATGTACTTGTTCAGCTTGTCCCACGTGGGGGCGTCCCAGTCGAAAAATTCGTTCTTGTTGTTTGCGTACTTGATTCCGCCAAGGAGCACTACGGTCGGCTTGTAGCCGCCCTGTTCGATTTCGATGTTCAGGTTTTTCATGTTCTCGGTTTCTTCGAGCATCACGAGTTCCTTGCGACGCTTCTTGACATTTGCCATGGAGGTGTCGGGGAAGCTGTAGCCTGCGGCGGGGTCGCGGAGTTCGCCCTGGAACTGCACGTCGGTTTCCCATTCGAGGCCCATCGTGTTGAGGAGCGAGTTGCGGGCGAGGACGCGCATCTTTTCGGCGCTCGCAATGGTGGAGTTCAGCTGGTCCATCGAGAGCTGCACGCGGATAAGGTCAAGTTCGGTGGCCATTCCGCTCTTGAGCGACTGTTCGACGAAATTCAGGTTCTCCTGGAGCAGTTCCTTGGAGGCGTACATGATCTTGATGGCGGAATCGAGGTAGATGAGCTGGTCGAAGGCGTTTTCCACGTCGTAGCGGACCTGGGCCTTCGTGTTTTCGAGCTTCACTTCGTTGATGCGCTTGTAGGCCTTCGCGATTTCAATCCCGACGCCAACCTTGCCTTCGGCGTAAAGAATCTGGGTGGCGGTGATGCCTACGCTGGACTGCCAGCGGTAACCCTGGGATTTCATGCCGTAGATGAGCCCGTCGAGCGCGGGGCCGAGGACCTGCTGGTCGTAGGCGTTTGCCATGGGGTGGCCTTCCGCATCCTTTCCCATGGCCATCTGCGTGGCGGCATCGGTCAGGTCGGTGCTCTTTTCGACATCGTCGAGGCCGAAAATACGGGTCACGGTGGCGTTCAGGTCGATGGAGGGGTAGGCGTTGCCGTAGCCTGCCGTCACCTGGGAAGTAGCGCTTTTGAGGTCTTCTTCGGCGGATTTCACGTCGGAGGAGTTTTCGAGGGCTGTATTGACGGCCTCTTCGCGGGTATAGGTCTTCCCGGCCCAGCTAGGGGCTACAAGGAGCGTGGCGATAATCGTAGGGATTGCAAATTGCCTGAGCATCTGTTCTCCATAAAATTTGACCCGCCAAATGTAAAAATATATTATATGATGTTAAAGGTTCCCCGTGAAAAAAAGTGATGGAATGCACGAATCTATGGATGAGAGGAATCCTGGATTTTAGGTTGCTCCTTTTGGGGTGCAAAAAACACCCTTCCGCCGGGGGGCGGAAGGGTGTCAAAACAGGGGTCGGATTCTCATATCCGGGGCTACATCAGACCGGGGATTTTCATGCCGCCGGTGATGTTGGAAAGGCTTGATTGTGCCGCCTCGTCTTTTTTCTTGATGGCTGAATTGACGGCTGCCATGACGAGGTCTTCGAGGGCTTCAACGTCGTCCTTGTCCACGGCGTCCGGATTGATCTTGATCATCGTCAGCACACCCTGACCGTTGATGGCGACCTTGACCATGCCGCCGCCGGCTTCGGCGTCGAAACTTTGGGTTTTGAGGTCGTTCTGGGCCTTCAGCATCTTGCTCTGCATCTTCTGGAGGTCCTTAAGCATTTTACTCATGTCCATAGCGGTTTTTCCTTTTAGCGGTTTTCTTTATTAGTTGTCGTTCATTTCTTCGGGCTGTTCGCCAGCCGGGGCTTCGGTAACCTTTTCTAGCGACCTAGAATATACCAATTCTCCCATGAATTTTTCTACGAGTTCCTTCAATCCGCCTATGCTTTCGCAGTCCTTTTCGAAGGGGCTCTTGAGGGCGTTTTCCCTGGAAACTCGTTCTTCTTGCGTGTAGGCGCGGGTCTTTATCGAGAGGGAAACCTTCGTCTGCAACTTGTCTTCCAGGATAGTCTGTACGCGCTTCGCGAATTCCGGGTTCTCGCAAATCTGCTGGTAGCCCCAGGAGGTGTTGTTCTCCGTTTCGCCGATATAGGTGAGAAATAGCGGGAAGGGGTTCGCCTTGATGTCGCCCGCTTCCAGGATGGTCCCTGTGATGGCAGCGGAAAACTTGTAGTCTCCGCAGTCGGCGAGGCCAGCCACGATGGAGGGCCAGGCGGCGGTGATTTCGTAGCGCGAGAATGCGACCGGGCTGTCAAAGTCGGAGCTGCCGACGAAATCCATGCTTGCCCCCTGGGAAGATTCCTGGGTGTCGAGCATCTGCTGGACGTCAGCTACTTTTTTTTTTGTCGCCTCGTCTGAGGCGCTTTTCGGGTCGTTTATAGCGGCAAGTGCTCGCCGGAGGTCGGTGAGCCTGTCGAGCCAAGCCATGCGGGCGAATGTCGTCTCGACAAGGAGCCGCGGGTTGGAACTGTAGCGGATTTGCGCCTGCAGGTCGATGAGCATCTTGGATATGCGCAGCAGGTCCCCGTTGGAAAGGCCTGTCGCGGTTTCCTTGAGCTTCGTGTAGAGTTCCGTAGAGATGTTCAAAGCGTCAGGCGAAAACGCGTCGAGGCGGCCGTAAAGGAGGTTGCGGAGGAACTTGCCGAATCCGTCCAGGAGCGGCGCGAACTCGATGCCGCGGCTTACGGCCTTGTCGACCATCAGGAAGCAACCCTTGAGATTATGGCTTTCGATGGCGTTGATGAGGTCGAAGAAAAGCTCGACGGGCGGGATTCCCAGAACGGACCGGACAGATTCGTCCGTCATCTCGTTTCCCGTGAAGGCGTAGGCCTGGTCGAAGTAGGTGAGGCCGTCGCGCATGGAGCCGTCCGCCTTCTCGGCAAAGATGTTCAGGGCCTCGTCGCTTGCGTTGATGCCTTCCTGTTCGCAGATGTAGCGCAGGCGGCTGCGGATCTGGTCCATGGTCAGGCGTTTGAAGTCGAAACGCTGCACACGGCTGAGGATGGTCTGCGGGACCTTGTTGACCTCGGTAGTCGCGAAGATGAAAATCACGTGCGGAGGCGGTTCTTCGAGCGTCTTCAGGAGGGCGTTGAAGGCCCCGGTCGAAAGCATGTGGACTTCGTCGATGATGAAAATCTTGTACTTGCCGATGACGGGAGGGTACTGTACGCGGTCGATGACATCGCGAATGTTCTCGACTCCGGTGTTGGAGGCCGCGTCTATTTCGTACACGTCCATCGGGTTTCCGCCCGAAATGTCCTTGCAGCTTTCGCATTTGCCGCAGGGGTGCAGCGGGTCGCCGCCAGAACAGTTGAGCGTGCGGGCGAGGATTCTGGCACTGGTGGTCTTGCCTACACCGCGGGTGCCGGTAAAGAGGAATGCGTGATGGAGTCTGCCCCCCTCGATTGCGTTCTGGAGGGTTTTCGCGATATGTTCCTGCCCGACCATGTCGTCAAAGGACTGCGGGCGCCACTTGCGGGCCATTGCTACGTATGCCATGTCTTGGAATATAGCAAAAAAGTGTCGAATTCGGGCCAGTCCGGAAGTCGCTTTTGATTATATTTTGAAAAAAATTACGAGGTTCACGATGAATTCGAATATGGCGCTCTTGATTCTTTCTTGGCAGGTGGCATGCCTGTATCACGAAACCGAAACCGAGAAACTTCTGCCCGGTTCAGCCTCGGCGACCGAGGCCGAGAGCGACACGCTCGACGCGATTCACGACGAACTTGTACCGGATGTCTCGTGGGACGACTTCAATGACCTCTATGCGAAGTTCAAGTCGGCGAAGGAACGTGCGGGCGCCTGCATCGAAGCGCTGAAGGAATCTACGCCCGAATTCAAGAGCAAGGTGCTCGAATCCATGCTCCGCGTGGCGAACGCCTCCCGCGAAGATGACAACGAAAGCAACGTCTCGCCCGAGGAGATGAACTTTATACAGCAAATCCGCGAAGCACTCGAGTAGTTTTCTGTCGCATTCGCGCTTAACTTGTTTTTAATCCTTCAGGTAAAGGTTCTGGCTGTTGTCCAGCATCAGGATGACGGGCAAATTTTTTGCCGTAAACACGCCGTCATTCAAGATGCCGCTTTCGATCAGTTGGCCGTTCAGGCTGAATGCCTTGTACGCGGAACCGGGCTTCACGTTCGTGATACGGTAGCGCATCTGGCCGAGCCTTACGAAGCTGGCCTTCGCCTGCGGTAGTCCCGCGGCGGTGCGCGGATTGACTGTCGGGGATTCGGCAGGGAACTTGTGATCCGGACACGTATTCAGCGTATCGAGAAGGATGGTGAACTCGCCGGCAACGGCTGCAAGTGCAAGCGGCATGTCGACCATGTCGACGTCCTTCCCGCCGTTTCTTCCTCTCTGCTCGGGCGGGTTGAATACACAGCCGCCGTAACCGTAATCTTTGCTGTAGAATCGCTGGCACAATTCAAATACGTGTGTCACGAGGGAATCTGCCTGTTCCGCCGTCCCCTTGAAGACTCCCGCCTTCTGCAGGCGCGGAAACTCGTCCTTGTACACGTCTTCGTGCTTCACGGTAAAAAGTGAATCCATCCGTGAATTTTCGTCATCGGAATAGGTGACTCGTGCGACCTTGACCACCTTCTCGGTGACGATTACGATCATGGTGGAATCCAGTTCGGACCTGTAGACCCATGCCGTATCGGTGCCGGAGGCGTTCTTGACCGCCGGTTCGCGCTGGCTCATCTTGGAGAGGTCCAGGTAGTCGCCTTCGAACAGGTAGAGCGCTGTTGCTGGATACCCCATGTAGATGTCGGTGCTGCCGCCCCCGCCTTGATGGTGGGTGACATTGCATTCCGCCGCATGTAGGCTTGTGGTGAAAAGGCTTGCGGAAAATACGCCCGCAAATAGAAATTTGGTGAATTTCATGATTTCTTCTCCTAACTTGTTGTAATAATAATAAAAAAGGAGAATGCTCGTTATTCTTTTTCTGATGAAGTGCAATTTAGGGTGATTAGGAACATTTTATTTAGAAAAAATGTGGTTATTTTGTTATAAAACTTGTTCTAAAATAGGAGGTTGAACATGAAAAAGGTTCTCTTGATACTTTGCATTCTTGCCGGGGCTAGTTTTGCCCAGATAGGTGTTTCTCTCGGTTTCGGGCCGTCTCAGGGGATGGTTGGTGTTGGATACACCATGCTGGACGGGCACTTATCTGCAAACGTTCATTTGGCAACCTACAACTCCGACTACGATTTCATGGGAGGTATCGGGGTTGCCTACCGATTCACGGGCTTGACGGGCCCGTATGTATACCATTCTTCGGAATGGATAACCGGTGAAATGAACGGCTTTACGATAACGAATGTGGGTTCGGAAAATTCAGAACTCATCGAGCATACGAGGGACATCAATTACTGGCGACTGGTTTTTGGCTTGGGGTACCAGCACATGTTCCTGAACCATTTTGGAGCCTACTTTGAAATGGGCTTTGAATTCTATGCCGGCAATGGCGGCTATTATACTCATTTCGATGCTGAGTATGGAACGCTTGATAACGACAAGCCGTTTTTCCCTGTCGGTCTCGGTATCGTAGCCGAGTTCTAAAAGGTGGATAAATCAAAAAAGAGGTGCTCCGTTAGGAACACCTCTTTAAAATGGATTCTCGTTCGTGTAGATTATCCCGACTACAATTGTTGTTCTTTTTTCTCAATCAAGGTCTCCAAATTGTTAAGGTGTTGCTTGATTGCTTCTACTTCATTTAGAAAATCTTTTTCTTTTGTTGTACTTTGCGGTTCTGATGATGTCGTTTCCCCAAAGGAATTGACGACAATTCCCACGAGAACATTCAGAACAACGAATGATGTTATGAGTATAAATGGGATGAAAAATGCCCAAGCATAAGGATATACTTCCATGACGGGTCGGCTGATCCCCATAGACCATGATTCCAATGTCATTATTTGGAATAAGGAATACATTGATTTTCCAATGGAACCAAACCATGCGGGAAAATTTTCTCCAAAGAGAGTTGTTCCTATTATTGCGAAGACTGTCTTATACTGAAAAAAGTTGACACTACTCAAAAAAGCAGGAGTAGTGCCAATGAAGACAAAACAGGTAATAAAGAGAGTCGCGGAATACGACCAGTTCGGATATCCCCGATGGACTAGCGTTACCACCGAAAAGCGCATCTTCGACGACGAAGACAAAATGGCGGTTGTCGCCGAATACCAGGCGGGAAAGATGACTGCGGCACAAATCGTCGAGAAGTACCACCTAAGCAGCAGGCAGGTCCTATTCAACTGGATGGACCGCTACCTGCGCGAAGAATCGCTATCTTTGGGGGCAAGCGAGGCTGAAGACATGGCCAAGGACCCCGAAGAAAGGATACGCGAGCTTGAACTCGAGAACCGTCGCCTGCAGAAGGCGCTGGATACCGAGACGCTGCGCGCGAAGGCCTTCGACACCATGATAGAGCTTGCCGAGAGCAAGTTCAACATACCCATCAGAAAAAAATCTGGCACCAAACGGTAGCCCTGCTACGCAGGAGGCTCCCGGGCACATCCCTGGATGCCCTCTGCGGGCTGTTTGGTTATAGCAGGCAGGCGTTCTACAAGCGAAGCGACAATGACTTCGCGGGCGACGCGATGGAGTGCGTGGTCCTGGACGCGGCACGCCGTTACCGCAAGGACAACCCCGGACTTGGCTGCGCGAAACTGCACAGGATCATCTCGGCCAGCATGGGGGCTCCGGACATGATGGGCCGGGACTCGTTCGTGGAGCTGCTCCGGGAAAACGACCTCATGGTGCGACTGAAGCGGCGCAGGCGCTACAGGACGACGAACTCGGAACACAACTACAGGAAGTACCCGAACCTGATCGCAGGCGTAGTCCCGAACCGTCCGAACCAGATATGGGTCGCGGACATCACCTACGTGGAAAACGACGAGGGCGTGTGCTACCTGTCACTGGTGACGGACGCCTACTCGCACAAGATCGTTGGCTGGGCGCTTGGCCCGACGCTGGAAACACGCTATCCGCTAAAGGCGCTGCTCATGGCGCTGGGCACGATCCCGCTCGAACACGCCCACGCCCTGATACACCACTCCGACAGGGGCAGCCAATACTGCAGCCACGAATATGTGGGAGTGCTCAAGAAACTCAACATAGGCATCAGCATGACACAAAGCGGCGATCCGCTGGAGAACGCCGTCGCGGAACGCGCAAACGGCATCCTGAAAACTGAATGGCTGTACAAGATGAAGTTCGCAACACGCAAGGAGTGCCAGGCCGAACTCGAGAGAATAATCCCGTTCTACAACGGTGAACGGCCCCACATGAGCATCGGGATGCAGACTCCTAACGAAGCGCACGGTCAAGAGGGACCGCAAAAAAGGTGCTGGAAGACGCCCCGCGAACGTCGCGAGGCAGGCAAAAAGATATCTTTGGATGAAGAAGGCCCAGTCGGCAGTGACAACCAAGTCGGTTGAACTGTCAACCGGGATCGATATACCGGGAAAAAGGTGTAAACCAAGTCAGAGAAACTGTCAACCCGGTCAGTAAAATCACCTAAGAAGTGTCAACCTTTTTCAGTGATGGTCATTTAGGGGGAAAGGAGTCTAATTATGGCTACGTTGCAGATGAGAGTTGATGATGACCTGAAAAAGAAGTCGGACGACTTGTTCCAGTCTCTCGGTATGGATACCTCTACGGCTATCCGTATTTTCTTGACTTTTGCCATCGAACATAACGGTATTCCTTTTGATGTTCGCCATGCCCCCGAAGACTTGTCTCTAGAAAAGGCTATTAGCGATAGCCGTACTCGCAAAAATCTCCATGGCTCTTATGCAACGGCGGCAGATGCCGTTGCCTCCATGCTGGAGGAATAGCCTTTGTAACCACTTCCGCCTAACAATCGAGATTATCAGCTAGTTCGTTTTTTTTTAAAAGTAGATTTATGCTATTTTGTAAAGACAAATCTGCACTCCAACTTGGAATGGTATTGGCAAATTTGGGGCAAATAATGTATATTAAACCCAAGAGAGGTCCAAACATGTCGGAAACAGCCTTTGCAGAACTTGAATCGCAGGTGGAAGGATTGCCCTATACCCAACTGGAAGAACTCCAGTGGAAAATAGGTCTTCTTCTCATGGAAAAAAAGTCACAGAAAGCGCACGACATTTCTGGTTTGAAGAAGTATCTTGGCAACACCGACCTGGATATCGATCTCGACGCCCTGCGAGGTAGAAATGACCCTCGTTGATACTTCCGTATGGATCGACGGTTTTCGCGGTGGTGAAAGCAAGGAAGTTCTCAAAAAACTGATTGACAACGGCAGTATCTGCATTAACGACATCATTCTTGCCGAATTGCTCCCATCTATAAGGAAACGGGGCGAGACAGAGCTTGAAAATCTGCTAAACCTCCTACCGAAGGTTCCAATACAGATTGATTGGAACGGCCTTATCTACATGCAGACGGAAAACCTGAAGCATGGTATAAATAAGGTCGGCTTGCCTGATTTGATGATTGCTCAAAATGTCTTGCAGAATGGATTGACACTGTTCTCGCTGGATAGGCATTTCGAACTTATTGGGAATCTACTTCCCCTGCAACTGTATAAATAAAAACGAATGTCAATAGCGTTGAATGTTTGAAAAAAGAGATGTTCTTTGAACATCTCTTTTAAAATAGATTGCCACGGCTCCTTGCGGAGCCTCGCAATGACGTGAGTTAGCGCAGTTCCTTCAGCGCCGCCTCATTTTTGGATATAATATCCATCTGCGTTGCGAGCTTGGTGTGTTCGGCGTTCACCACGGCTTCGGGGGCACCGCTGACGAACTTCTGGTTCGAAAGCTTCTTCTCGATGCTGGCGGCGAATGCCTTGGCCTTCTCGATTTCCTTTTCCAAGCGGGCGATTTCTGCAGCCGGGTCGAGGATGCCTTCCAACGGAATGTAGAGCTCGCCACCGGGCACCACGGCGCTGGCGCTGAACTTCGGCTTCGCGGCCTTCACGGCGACGCTCAGGTCAGAAAGACCCGAAAGTTCGGTGATGATTGCCATGCAGTCCTTCACGCTGGCTTCCGTCGCGGCGTCGTCCACGCTCACCACGGCGCTGAGCTTGGTGGCGGGGCTCACGTTGTAGCGGCCACGCACGCCACGCACGCTTTCCACCACGGCAAATGCCTGGTCGAATGCGGCTTCGATCTTTGCGTCGATGAGCGATTCGTCGGCCTTGGGCCATGCGCGGCTGATCACCATTTCGCTGCCCTGGAACAAAATGCTGTTGAGCTCTTCGGTAATGAACGGCATCACCGGGTGGAGCAAGTCGAGCACGTTCTTCAGCACGTAGCTGAGGATGGCCATCGCGTTCTTCTTTTCGGCGGTGAGCGTTTCGCTGTTGATCACGGCCTTCTTGATTTCCAGGTAGCTGGAGCAGACGTCGTCCCACACGAAGCGGTACAGGAACCCGGCGAGTTCGGCGAAGTGGTATTCTTCGAGCATGCGGGTGGCGTCCTTGATGGTCGTCTGCAGGCGGGAGAGAATCCACTTGTCTTCGAGCGCGAACAAGTTCTTGTCCATCGGGAGTTCGGCGGCAAGAGCGCCGGCCTGTTCGAGCTGCGGGTACAGGAAGCGGCAGGCGTTCCACAGCTTGTTGCTGAAGTTACGGCCGATTTCGAACTTTTCGCTGGTGTTGATTTCGCGGCCATCCGGCTGCTTTTCCTTCTTCACCGGCAGGCGCACGTCCTGGTTGTCGGTGCAAAGGCTTGCCATCACAAAGCGCAGGGCGTCGGTACCGTACTTCTCTTCGATATCCATCGGGTCCACGCCGTTGCCCTTGGACTTGCTCATGGTCTGGCCATTGCCGTCGAGGATCTTCGGGTGGATGTACACCGTATGGAACGGAACCGTGCCCATGTTTTCCTGGCTGAAGAGCACCATGCGGGCGACCCACAGCGTAATGATGTCGCGGCTCGTCACGAGCACGCTGGTGGGGTAGTAGCGCTTGAGCGTGTCGGTGTTTTCCGGCCAGCCCATGGTAGAATGCGGCCAGAGTCCACTGGAGAACCACGTGTCGAGCACGTCTTCTTCCTGCTTGAGCACGCGACCCGGAACGGCGTCTTCCTTCAGGTCTTCTTCCTGGCTGCACACGAGGTAGCCGCCGTTTTCGGCCTTGTAGAAGAAGATGTCGTCGCGGCCGGCAAATGCGGCCTTCAGTTCGTCTTCGCTAGCGTCGGTGTGCCAGATAGGAATGCGGTGGCCCCACCAGAGCTGACGGCTGATGCACCAGTCGCGCTTTTCGGCGAGCCAGTCGAGGTACTTGTTGGCGTAGCGTTCGGGGATAATCTTGATTTCGCCCGACTTCACGGCGTTCATCGCGTTTTCGGCGAGCACGTCCATCTTCACGAACCACTGGTCGCTGAGGTACGGCTCGATCACGGTCTTACTGCGGTCGGAGTGGCCCACGTCCATTTCGTGGTCTTCCACCTTGATCAAAAGTCCGAGTTCTTCGAGGCCTGCCACCACGGCGTCGCGTGCGGCCTGTCCCTTCAGGCCCTGGAACTTGCCGGCGTTTTCGTTCAAGCTGCCGTCGTCGTTCATGATGTTGATCATCGGGAGCTTGTGACGCAGGCCCGTCGCATAGTCGTTGGGGTCGTGTGCGGGCGTCACCTTCACGGAACCCGTACCGAAGTCCTTGTCCACCAGGATAGCGTCGGCAATCACCGGAATTTCGCGGTCAACGAAGGGCACCTTGAGCATCTTGCCGATGTACTGCGCGTAGCGTTCGTCGTTGGGGTGCACGGCGAGGGCGGTATCGCCCATGATGGTTTCCGGACGGGTGGTCGAAACGGGGATAAATCCCGAACCGTCGGCCAGGGGGTACTTGAACGTCCAGAAGTGGCCCTTCACGTGTTCGTAGTAGATTTCGTCGTCGGCAACGGCGGTCTGGAGCTTGGTATCCCAGTTCACTAGGCGCTTGCCGCGGTAAATGAGGCCCTTCTTGAACAGGTTGAAGAAGGCGTGGCGCACGGCCTTCGCGCAGACCGGGTCCAGCGTGAAGCGCTGACGGCTCCAGTCGCAGCTGACGCCCAGGCTCTTGAGCTGCTTGGTGATACGGGCTTCGTATTCGTCCTTCCACTTCCAGATGCGTTCCACCAGCGCGTCTCGGCCGATGTCGTGGCGGGTCTTGTGTTCGTCCTGAAAAAGGCGCTTTTCGACCACGGCCTGCGTGGCAATACCCGCGTGGTCCGTACCCGGAATCCACAGCGTGTCGCGGCCGGTCTTACGGCGGTAGCGTACCAAAATATCCTGGAGCGTATCGTTGAGCGCGTGTCCCAGATGGAGCGCGCCGGTAACGTTCGGGGGCGGAATCACGACCGAGAACGGTTCGCCCTTTCCGCTGGGTGCAAAACTGTTATTCTCAGCCCAGGTCTTATGCCATCGGGCTTCCACATCTTTAGAATTGTAACGAGTTTCCATAGTGGGCACAAATTTAGTAAAAGGCGAGTGCCGCGGCAAAAGTGTGCAAGGCGAGAAAGCGCGAAAAACTTGTTTTTTGCATTTTCGAGCCGTAGCCACGGACGTCGCAGACGTCAAAGCAATTCATTGCTTTGACATGGCCGAGCCGTACTAAATGCGCCCCAAAGGGGCGCCAAGATAGAATTTTTTATGTCGCCTGATATGGGGTTGCTTGGGGTATGACGTGGGAAAACTTTTTAATGATGCTTTTTTGCGGTGCTGTATTATACGGTGTGTATAATATAGTGAAAAATTTTCTTTAATTCTTGAAAATATTGTGAAAATTTACTAAAAAAGAACATTTTTGTATAATAAAACTATTGACTTGCCTGAGGAAAAAAGATATATTGGAAAGTATGAAATCGGTGCTCGAATATAAGGATTACCACCTGTATATACAGGATTACTACGACGAACGCAAGCGTCTAGGCGCGTTCTCGTGGCGTGAATTTTGTCGGAGCGCTGGTTTCTCGTCTCCGAATTTTCTAAAGCTCGTGGGCATGGGCCAGAGCAAGCTCAGCAAGGTCAAGGTCGATGCGGTGGCACGAGCCATGGGACTCGTCGGATTCGAAATAGAGTATTTCCGGCTGTTGGTGGTGTTCTGCAATGCGGAAAAGGATTCCGTCAAGAGGACTGCCCTGCTTGAGATGCAGAAAATCGCGCTCGAACACAGGGTGCGTATCGTGGACGGAGACGCTTTTCAATATTATGAATCGTGGAAATATCCGGTATTGAGGGAGCTTATCCCGATGATGCCGGGTGCCTGCCCGCGCGATATTGCCGAGGAGTGCAAGGAACACGTGTCGGCGGAGGAAGTCCGCGACGTTTTGGAATTCTTGCTCAAGGCCGGATTCCTGAAGAAGGACGGGGAGAAGGTCTATTCGCAGACGGAGCAGACCGTGATAGGCTCAAAGGAGGCGCTGCCTATCGCAATTCGTTCCATGCACAAGGAGATGGCGAACATGGCCGTGCGCGCCGTGGACCGCTATTCTCCGAATGAACGTTATTTTACCGGAGTTACACTTAGCGTGAACGAGGAGGCAAACCGGAGAATTATTGCAGAAATAGATGCCTGCTGCAAGAAGGTGCTTTCCATTGCAAACGAGTACAAGGACCAGAATCAGGTTTGTCGAATCAATTTCCAGTTTTTTCCGGTCACCGACAAGGTCAAGGAGGCTCGCCATGCTTAAGAAATTTTTCATTGCCGTAGGGTCTCTTTTGGCGGTGCTCGTGATTGCGTGTTCCAATGGCGGTGTTGAAGATGTCGCAGGAGGCACCATCGATCCCAGTACAATTGCGTTGAATAGTTGTTCGTCGGGGGATGCAGGCGCGCTTAGCAGCAGTCTCTCTGAAACTGAGAACGGGGTGAGTGTGTCGGAGCCGAGTTCTTCGAGTAGTGAGTCGGATTCGAAAATGGTGCAGGACGAAAGCAGCAGTTCCGGTAATGAGAATAATATCAAGCCGATTTTCAGGAGCAGCTCGAGCGAACGTCCTGTTATAGAAAGCAGCTCGGATGAAGGCGAGAATAAAGTTGTCGACCCGATTCCGGTTTCGTCTTCTTCTGAATTACGCGATGGCGATATTGCGCATGCGAGCGATTTCTCCATCCAGTGCGTGGAAAACGTCATTTATGTGAAATTGGATACCCCCGCCGCAGCATCGGATGTCAGTGGCCCTAAGGCGTTCAAGCATGTCGAGGGTGACTCCGTGAAATTTGTCTTGCAGAATGTCTATTTCGCTATCCCTTGCGAGGAGGATGCCCAGAAGCAGTTCCTGCAAGGTGTAAACGAAGGCCACCCGGTTGTCAGTAGTGAAGGCGATACGCTGTACGTGGCTTTTAGCCGGAGCAAGGGCTGGGATTACGGTTGTGAATGTGCGGCGAAGGCCACGTTCACGCTCGGCAAGGCCTATTCCGGTATCAACTACATGGCTTTTGACCAGAAGGAAACTCTTCCGGTAAAGGATAATTAAAAGAAGGAGGCTAACATGAAAAAGATACTTGCAACAGCTGCGGCCCTGTCGCTCATGCTCATTGCCTGCGGGGACGATTCGTCTTCGACGGCACCTGACCCGTCGGCCGGTAACGAGAGCTCGTCTTCTGCCGAGGTTGCCGAATCGTCTTCGGCTGAAAAACTCTCGTCGACTGGAGCGCCTGAATCTTCATCGTCGGTTGCGCTTCCGGTTGAATCGTCTTCGTCTGTGTCGGCAAAAAGTTCGTCGTCTGAGGCGAAAGTTGCGGACAAGCACCAGGTCGTAACGGACGCCAATGCTCAGTGTCTTGCGAAGGGTGTGGTGGACGATCCTATGCTTGATGGCGGTTCGGATACTGGTGTGAGCCGATCTGTCGACGGCGATGAAAAATTACCTCCGGTTGTCTACCGCTATGTCGGTACCGAACGGACCGGCTTTACCATCGAAAATCTTTCGCTTACCTGCGGTGTCGTAGTCGATACGCTCGATGTCGATGTGTCCGACGATACGGTTTACGTGAAGGCTAAATTCGACAACACGAATGCGCAGCGGTGCATTTGTAATTCCAAGGTGGACTTTGCCGTGGAAAACAATGAAGCCTACTGGCGTGCGACAGTTCTCGTTTTCGACAATGTTGCCGGTTCAAATCCGAACATCATGGAAATTGTCGAAATGAGCGTGGTTACGGTTGAAGAAATAACGGGGCACAAGCTGGCGAAGGATATTAAGCTGGAATGCAAGAACGATAGGCAGACAGCTAATGCGCCGGCGCTGGCAAGCAATTCATTTGTCATGGACCCGATTGATACGACGTCGACCAAAGTGGCCGTTGCGGGCCGTAGAGTGGGCGACGATGGCTTCGATACCATCGTCATTCTTGAAGTGATGATGCCTTGCGCGATTGTTTTTGAAAGCTTTGATGTCTATGCGGACAATGGAACGCTGTATGTCAAACCGAAAGTCGATCCGGACAGCCCGATAACCAACTGCATCTGCCCGACGCGAGTGTCCTTCAAGGTGGAACAGAACGAGGCGTTCTCCAATACGAATTATCTCGTGTTCGATGGGGGAGAGCCGATGCCCTTGGCGAAAGCTATTCTCGTGGATGCTTCCGATTTGGATGGTTGATGTTCGACTTTAATTGAAGAAGGAAAATGGATATGAAAAAGTATTTTGCATGTGCTGTGCTTCCGCTTATGATTGTTGCCTGCGGGGACGATTCGTCTTCGAATGCCAAGACCGGAGATTCTGGAAAGCCGTCTGAAAGGGCTGAAATTGCCCACGCCGGGGAGTGCGGTGCCTTCACGCCTTGGGACGGGGAAGGCGAGGCATTCGTTGTAGGCTCGAAAGGTAGCGGCTTCCAGGTTCTTCTCCCGAAGGTGCGTTACGATGTTGAATTATGCAGTGAATGCCTGTACGAACGTTCCGGCGATACCCTGCATGTCTGGAATTCGGATTCGACAAGTGAGACTCTGAACTGGCTCTGCACTACGGACTTTACGTTCGATATCTCCGATGCGGATATCGACATCAAGTATTTCAAGTACGAGAATACGGTATTCAAGATTGTGGATGGTTCCGCTCCGGAAAAGATTTCTTCGGGCATGGTCGTCTCTTCTTCCAGCGAGAATCCGTCTTCTAGCGAACCGGCCGAATCCTCCAGTTCGCAGGGCGGGTCGTCAGCAGGGCTGCCGGACTTGTCGTCCTCGAGTATTGCGCCGGGCTCTTCTTCGAGTGCGCAACCTGCTGGGAGGGTGACCCAGATGGCGACTCATGTTGGCGGCAAGTGCCTCGATAAGGAAGGTCCCGATGATCCGATGGTCGATGGCGGCGCCGACATGGCGCTTCCTCCGATGGCCACCATGAGTTTGGAAGACGGTTCCAGCTTTGCAAATGTTCTTGTGGAGAGGGTGATGGTGGCGTGTAGCGAGATTGGCGGATTTGTAGGCATGTCCAGGCGGGTTCCTCTTGACAGCATCGAGGTGACTGCGGCGGGTGACACTCTCTACGTGAAGCCGCTGATGCACGAAGATGATGTTTCCGACGGCTGTGCTTGCCAGGCGCAGGTCTACTTCACTATGAGGGCCGAAGGCGCCTTTACGGGGACCTCCCTCCTGGTCATGGATGACAAGCTGAACTTGGGCAACAGGATGCGTATCGCAAAGGAAACTGTCGAATCGGAAGACATGAAGCAGCTGAAGATGACCGGCTATTACAAGGGCCAGTGCTTGAATGGATTCTCGGAGAATAACCCGAAGGTGATGGCTGCTCCTGCTGCGAAGGAACTCCCGACTGCGACCTTGCTCTACAATCCCGATGGACTTTCCATCGTGGAACTGAACAATGTCGAGGATTACTGCGATATCGAGGCGAAGGTTTCCCAGAAGGTGAAGGACGACACGCTGTTCGTGGACTACTACGACATGGGTGCCGTATCCAAGTGCGTTTGCACCTTCGATAAGATCAAGTTTGCGGTTGACGAGGAAAATACCCATGTGGCGTTTTTCTCGTTCAAGTCGGTGCTGTACCGCCTGCAGGGTATGGAAGTTGTCGACTAGAAAGGCTGGGAGCGATTACACTCTCCCGGCAAACTGGTTGCTGAACAACAGTAGCCCTGATACAAAAATCACAAGTCCTCCAGCAAGAGTCGCTGCGGTGTAAATGTTGGCTGCCAGACGGGTGTGCGCACTTCCTTTGTCGATTCCTTTGCGAAGGGCTACGGCTGCGATACCGAAAGTGATGTTGGTGATGGTCATGCCAATGCAGATGACAAGGGCGCCCAGGAGTGAAAGTGCGACCATAGAGTTGAGAAGGCAGAAGAGGACTATTAGTGCGACTGCCGGGCAAGGGACAATGCCCGTGATGGCTGCGACTCCGATAATTTCGCGCCAGCGGGCTGTGGGGGGTAATGCGGCCTCTGAAGGTGTTTCTTCATGCTCCTTTTTTTGTTGCTTGAAAAAGTCGCGGATGCCGAGAACGACAAGCAATATCCCGGTTAGCATGATAAGGGCGTAGCTTGCCTTCTCGATGCCGATGCGGCCCGTTTCAAATGCGGTAAATACGGTTGCCTTGAATATTGCATATAAAATGAATAGAAGCAAGACGGCGCTCATTGTGTGGGTTACGGTAATCCCTGCTCCGAGTGCAACTCCTTGCCGCCAGCGTCCGCGCCTTGCGATAAAGTAACCGACGACGATGGATTTCCCATGTCCAGGGCCGAGTGCGTGCAACATCCCATAAATAAAGCAGATGGCGAGAAATTTCCAGATGGCGTTCCAATCGCCCTGCTTCATTGCCGTGATGGCGGATGTCATCTTTTCGCGCAGGACTTTTTGCGCTTGAGCGATTGTGGAAAGAAACGACGAGCCGGAAGCCTGCTTGTCTGTGACTGCGACGGGCGCTGAACTAGCAGTGTCTGCTTTTATAATCTCCGTAGTGGGTGCGGATTCTGTTCCGTTGATGTCAAAACGCTTTTTTTTGACCGCGGCGGATGCGGCCATGGCCAGCAGGCAAATCAGTAGAATAACGAGAGACTTCTTCAATGGGATCGTCCTTTTCCTATATCGAAATACAATTTAGGTTTTGGGAGAACCTTGCATTTGACGCCAAGTCCGTTTTTGGCTATATTTGCGCCACAACGCTCGCGTAGCTCAGTTGGATAGAGCAGCTGCCTTCTAAGCAGCGGGTCGTGGGTTCGACTCCCGCCGTGAGTATGAAACTCTGGATGCCGATGGTGTCCAGAGTTTTTATTTGTTCAGAGCCTTGTTGAGGGTGGCACGAAGGTGGTTTATGTTCGCTTCGTCGAGGGTCTCATAGCGGTAGATGGTCCCGTCCTCGAGTACCAGATAGAGCACGGGAACGTACCCGTTGCCGTAGATGGGCCCGAATTTCTGGTTGGTGTCCTGGAAAACAGGAACGACGACCTTGAACTGGTCGATGAACATGCGGATGTCGTTTTTCTTGATGCTTCCGCTAATTGCGATGGCGATACCGGTTGCTCCCGATTTTTCATACTCCTTCATGATTCCCTGGACTTCGGGGAAGTGCTTTTGGCAGTGGGGGCACTTGGGGCTGAAGTAGTAGATGAGCAGCGGGCGCTTGGAAAAGTGGCTAAAGAGGATTCCCGGGTCGCTGACCCCGCTTAAGGGGATGCTGAAGTCCATTTTCATGGTTGCACCGGTGGAATCGGTCATTGGAGTGATATTGGCTTGCTGGGGCTGGGGCGCGAGCTGGGCGAATGCGATGCCCGAGGCTACTGCCGCAATGCTCAAAATTCGTGCAAAAAAACGCATAGGAACTCCTAAAATTCGTAGAAGGAACGCTATCGTTCCTGTTTGGCTTGTAAAATATCAAAAAAAAGGCGGTAAAGTGTCACGAAATTGCAAAATATCTTCATTAGACCTGCCGATTAGGGCGATTTTTCGCGTTTTTCTGCTTTATATCACACTTTCGGGCGGTTTTTGAATACATTTGGCTGGATTTTGATGATGGCGCAGATTGCTATCTTTGTATCGTTATTGACTGAGGTTTTAGAATGATTGTATCTTGGATGACCACCAACAAGTGTAACCTGACCTGCAAGCACTGCTATCAGGACGCGGGCGAGAACAAGGCTGCGGAACTCACGACCGCAGAAGCTTTGAAACTGATTGATGAAATCGCGAAGGCGGGGTTCAAGATCATGATCTTTAGCGGTGGCGAACCCATGACCCGCCCGGACATTGTGGAACTTATCGCGCATGCCTCGAGCAAGGGACTTCGCCCGGTATTCGGTACCAACGGCACGCTCATCACGCACGACCTTGCCTTTGAACTCAAAAAGGCCGGCGCGATGGCCATGGGCATCAGCATCGACAGTATTGACCCCAAGCGCCACAACGACTTCCGCGGGCTCCCGAACGCATTCGAACTCACGATGATGGGCATCGAAAACTGCAAGGCGGCGGGCCTCCCGTTCCAGATTCACACGACGATTATGGACTGGAACCAGAACGAGATTTTCGACATCATGGACTGGGTCAAGGAAATCGGTGCGGTGAACCACCAGATTTTCTTCCTGATTCCCGTGGGGCGCGGCAAGGAAATTGAAGGTCACGCGCTCCGCGTTGCCGAATACGAGGGACTCCTCCGCAAGATTATGGAAAAGAGCCGCACGCTCGGAATCCCCGTGAAGCCGACCTGCGCCCCGCAGTTCCTGCGCATCGCGGACCAATTGGACATCAAGACCCGCTACAGCCGAGGCTGCCTCGCCGGTATCGACTACTGCATCGTAAGCCCGATAGGGAAGGTGCGCCCCTGCGCCTACATGATGGAAGAAGCGGGCGATGTGCACGATACGCCGTTTGACGAAATCTGGGCGAACGCCGATGTGTTCAAGAAACTCCGCACCAAGGCATACTCCGGTTCTTGCGGCAAGTGCAAGTTCAACGACCGCTGCGGCGGTTGCCGCGCCCGTGCCGCTTACTACCACGACGGCGACTACATGCAAGAAGACTCCTACTGCGCCTACGGGAGAGGGCTGTGATTTCTGCAGACGACGAAAAGTTCATGCGCATGGCGCTTCGCGAGGCGCAAAAGGCTTTCGACGAGAAGGAAATTCCCATCGGTTGCGTCATCGTGAAGGACGGCGTGGTGATAGGGAAGGGCCACAACCAGATCGAGATGCTGAGGGACGCCACCGCCCATGCCGAAATTTTATCCATCGGGACTGCCGCGGGCAAACTCGAAAACTGGCGCCTGGACGGTTGTACTTTGTATGTAACGCTCGAACCCTGCCCGATGTGCGCGGGGGCTATCCTCAATAGCCGTGTTTCCCGCGTGGTCTACGGCTCCCCGGATACCCGTTTTGGTGGCTGCGGAACGACTATCGACGTGATTGCGGGTAACGCTCTCAAGCGCGAGGTCGAGGTGGTGGGTGGAGTGCTTGCCGATGAGTGCCTGGGCCTGCTGAAGGCGTTTTTTCAGCGCATGCGGCTCGAAAAGGGCGATTCCGGCAACAAGGGCCCCACGTAAGCCGGTCTAATATCTATATTCAGAACATGAATTTTATCAAGTCTTTTTCATGCTCTGTAGCACTCGCTTTTCTTTGTTCTTGTGACAGCAATGATGTTTCCTTGGCGTTCAATACCCAGAATCCGCCTGTCCAGAAATATTTCATAGAGTCCTCTTTGGACGCCCTGTTGCCGGTTGATTCCGCAAATCCGAACCCGGAATCGATGCAGACCCGCCTGAACGTCCAGGCGACGCTCTCCGAACTGGTTGCGTACGATAACGGTTCCGGTCGGTTCGAGATGAAAATCGATTCCATTCAATATAAGAGCGATAAGCGGACCGTAGAGGATTACCTCTATATAGAGAAATATCTCCTAACGCAGCATTTCCAGTACAAGATGGCCTCGGATGGAGCTGTGAGCGAACCGGCCGTTGAAGATGTTGCCTTGCAACCGGGAACCGAGGAATTGAATCTGCTCAAGCTGTTCATGAAGGTGCAGCCGATTCTTCCGGGAGGTCCCGTGAAGGTGGGCGAGACCTGGAAGCGTCCGGTGGAAATTCCGGAGAAGGGCAAGACGACAGTCGTTTATAAGTCTTTTACCCTCGAGGAAGTGTTTTTGCATGATGGCGTCCAGATGGCAAAAATCGGGATGAACGTCCAGTACAAGGAAGTCGCGGATTCTACGTCGAATGTCCGGATGGAAAGCGATGACTTTATTGTCGGGACGGGCTCTATCCTCTTCGATATCACGCACGGAATTGTGTCCTCGGTAAATCTTGAACTTTCGGGGCATTTGAACGTGAACGATATTGTCGCGGGCTACGAGGTTCCCAACATGCGCGTCATTCAGAGAATCAAGCTGAGGAGTGAAATCTGATGTTTGTCCGGCGTATAGGATATGCTGTGGTTTGGTGCGTGGCCGTTCTTGTGGTGGCGGGTTTTGCCGGTGAAATGCCGTTCCCGCATCCGACCGAAGGCGTTGTCCGCTTGACGGAAAAAGATAGCCCCTATATTCTAGAACAGAGTGTCGTCGTTTCGGTCTCGGACACCTTGGTTGTCGAGCCTGGAGTGACGGTCCTTATGGGCGAGTATGCGAAACTTACTCTTCGCGGGCCGGTCCGCATCCTCGGGACGGAGACGAAACCCGTCACGTTCAAGAATGCGGATTCTAGCGGCAACTGGAATGGAATCCATTTTGTCTCGTCTAATAGGCCGTTCGAAGTCAAGAACCTGGTGGTGCAAAACGCCTTTCGCAATACGGTGTTCCGTTCCCGCGGTATTTTTGAAAATGTGCATTTTGTGAACAATTACTACGGCCTGTGGATTGACGATGTTACAGAAGTATTCCTTTCACGCTGTGATTTTGTCCGCAATCGCTTTGCTCTTTCTGTAAGGGCGGGCAAGGTGCTCGCTGCCGATACCAAGATTTCCGGCAATGTCTATGGCCTCTATCTTGAAGCGGGCGGCGACTACAATGGAGATCTTGCTCTCATCAAGGGAAATCTTGAGGCGGATGTCCGCAAGGAAGCCGACGAACTTTCTCGTTCCGGCAAACACGTGAACCGTAGCATCTGGCATGCGATCGAGACTGGGTTCTAGGGGGAGCGCGTGGAAGAGTCTTTTCGTCGAGCTATAAGGAAGATGACAGGGGTGAGCGTTCGCTTGAACGATAGCCCTAACCGCTCCTCCATGGTTGCGGATCTTTCTCAATCGATGATGGTCACTTGGTCTATAGCTCTTTTTGAGCATATGGATGCGCTCCTGAACAACCTGGAAGAATCTGTCGGCGGTTCGGAACAGATTTCGTATAGCGAGACCGCGTGGAAACTCTGTGATGCGGGGTTCCCGCAGATCATGGCCGATGCGAACAAACTTTATGATGAATTCCGCGCCAAGTGGATCCAGCGATTCTCGACGGAAGAGGTGATGCGTCTGCTTTTGGAAGGGGGCGATTTCTTGCATCATGACGAGGAAAAGGGCTGGGCGCTCACGGTCAAGAACAACAAGCAGGATATAAGCGCTTTCTACTCGGCGACGATCCATTTGCTGGTGAGCGATGCCGAACCCTTGTTTGTCCGCATGCATGGCCGCGTGATGCAGCTGCAGGAAAAGCTGTGCAAGTATTGGCATGCCGAGAGTGCCGTGGATGCGGTCTCGAAACTGCTCCCCTGCCTAGAATCCTCGCTCCGCGAAAAAGAAAATACGATCGTGGTGTCCTTGCGCAGTTCGCTCAATGCCCTTGCCAAGAAGCGCTTTGCTGCGGCTTTCAACACCAAGGGGGCTCCGCGCTATTATAGTTCTGCGGCCTCCTGCGCTCGAAATGTGGGACGCTTCTGGAACCCGCATTATGCTTACGAGAATGGTTTTCTCGCTTTTACGGATGATTTTTGCGATTACGCCCGCGGACTTACTATGCATGTCATTGAATGGTACCGCGACAAGTGGTTGCTTTTTCTCCGCGGATTCTCCCGCGGTCAGTTGAACCTTTTTGAAACAACGGCCTCGATGGAGGCCTAAACTCAAGGAATAAGATGAAGAACGCTTTCAACTCGATTCTCATTCTCACGGTTGTCGGACTTGCGGTCTTGGTTGCCGGCGCTGTTTTCTTTGGAGCCCCGCTCTTCGGCTGGATTATCATGATGGCGATTTTCGCCGTGTTCGTTATCGACCAGTTCAGGTTGCTTTCGGCTTTGAAAACCATGAGCTCGGATGAGGATGGGTTTGTTTCCCGCCGCCTGAGTCAGGCCCGCGAATTGCTCGGCAGGGGGGTGCGCCTGGATTCTGCGATTGCTTTCGAGGTGCTTTCGAACAATTCCTCTGTTCCGGCTCCGAGAAGTTCGGGTGGTACGGTGATTCTCCTTGGCCTTATGGGAACTTTCTTTGGTCTCATGTATTCTGTTGCGACCGCGGGCGTTGCCATTGACAATTCTACGACCCAGGGGACTCTCGATACGATCCAGGTTCTCTTTGGCAACATGAAGGGCATTTTCGGTACGAGCCTTTGCGGCCTCTTCGCGGCTCTCGTGCTTGGTATTTCGCGCGGGCTTTTCCTCGGTTCCCGCGAGGCCTTTATTGCGCGCTTGGATTCGCTTACGTTGGATTTGCAGGGAGAATCTGCTGGTGAAAATGAAAAGAGCAAGGATGAGCTCGGCCGCCTCTTCGATGCGGTCGAAAAGAATCTTGCCCGCGTGGCGGAGTCTGTGCAGCAGGGCCTGAACGGTGTTGTTTCGAAGGTGGGCGAGGAACTTTCTTCGACAACGTCCAAGTTGAATTCTGACCTCGGCTCCATGGTCTCGAAACTGGAGGGTTCTCTTGGAAATCTGGGTAGCAGCGTCGGCAATGATGTCGCGAATGCGCTGGGTCCGATAAACGACTACATGAAAAACCTGCAGACCTCGGTGGAAGCATTGCCGTCCAGGCTTGACGACAAGTTGAACGGAATCTCTTCGAGTCTGAATTCCAACTTGAATGCTATTTCCTCCAGCGTGAAGGAAGGTCTTTCGGGTGTTGCTGCATCGACCGAAAAGTCGATGGATGGCGCTGTAAAGAACATTGCGGATTGCGTCTCGGCTCAAGTCAAACAGTCTGACGAACAGTGGAAAGCCTTTATGGATAAACTTGCGTCTGAAAGTTCTGCGAGTACGGAATCCCAGAAGCAGGGCCTCGAGACACTCAAAAATGTCGCCCTTCAGGTGGCCGAGAAGGCGCAGGCGGGTTCTGCTGAACTCAGCAATTCCGTTGCCGAAAAGCTTTCGGCGCTCTCGAACGATATCCTTACCGCATTCCAGAAACTTTCTGAAACGTCGGCGACACTCCTCGAAGCCCAGAAGGCTCTCACCGAAAGTATCGACAATCGCGTGGTGAAGGAGAAGGAAGCGACCGACGCGCTTGGCGGAAACATCGTCGAGACGGCCGAACTCATGCGTGTGAACCAGAGCGAACTTAGCGCGAATCTCGAAATGCTTCGTGCGGGCCTCGAGACGATTCTCGAGAAGCTCAGTGGCGATACGGCGGAACACGAGGAAGAAGAAAACTTCGTGGAACACCTCAACCAGTCCCTGGAAGCCTTCCACGAACGCGCAAGCGAAGTGCTCGTGGAAAATGCCGTCAAGACGCAGGAAATTCTACTCGAGGTGCTGGAACAGGCTCAGCGTGCTTCCATTGCACACAACGCTCCGAAGGCCGAGGGCTAACCTATGCGTCTGCGTCGCGACGAGAATACCAATCCCTGGATGGCCTATACCGACCTCGGCATAGCTTTGGTTTCTCTGTTCATTCTTGCGTTTGTCGCCATGGCGACATTGAAGGAACAGAAGGCCGAAGACCTTACGCGAACCGAGGAAGAAGTTCTCAGCTGTCAGGAAGAAATGCGTAAGATAGCGAGCGAACGAAATGCGCTCCTGTCGAAAAGTTTGCAGACATCCATCGAGGCGGGACTCATTGCTCTTGACGACGGAAAGATTCAGATCCAGGCGTCGTTCCTTTTCCCGACGAGCGGTGCCAACCTGACCGAAGAAGGCGTTTCCGTCATCAAGGGAATCAGCAAGGGGCTCCTGGATGCGCTCGACACGGGCGATGTCGTGATGGTGAGCGGTTTTACCGACGATACTCCGTTCAGTTCCAAGGTCAATTACACGAACTGGCACTTGTCTTCGGAACGTGCAGTGAACGTCGTGAAGGCGCTGGTTGCACAGGGGTTCCCGCCCGATCGCATCTTTGCGGCGGGATTTGGCGAATTCCAGCCCAAGTATCCGAACGATACCGAGGAACACCGCCGCTTGAATCGCCGTGTGGAAATCGGTGTCACGCCACTTAGACGAGAGAATTTCCACTGATGAATGAAAGGGTAGAATCCATACGTCGATCCGTCGATGCCATCCGCAAGTCCGGGACGCTCCCGCACTGGCGCTTGGTCTATGCCGACAAACTCCTCGAGCGAGCTTGCGACTATATCGCGATTGACAGGGAACCCGAAGCGAAGATGATGCTGGACAAGCTTGCTCGCTGGGTGGGGTCGCATACGCCTATGGCGAGCGGCAAGACGTCGGATTCGCGGATCCCGATGGTCTTCTGGAAACCCGACATGTTGCGCGGAACTGTCCAGCAGATAAGAGATACCCTTGTCCGCAGGAAGATGCTTATTCCGCCTACGGAGCGTTCGTCCATTCAACGTCGCCTCGACATGGTGGAAGATTGGATTTCGAAGGGCAAGTGCCTGGAAGCGCATCGCGAACTCGTATCGCTTCGCGGTACACTTATCGCCCGCTTGCGCCGTTCGTTCCGCGCGCGCCTTGTTGCGTCGACTGATTACCGTGGCGGAGTGCTGGTCCAGCCTGCGGGTAGTTTGGTCGGCCCTTACAACTCGCGTCATACGCTCGAGGAAATGTTCCAGATCGTGGGCGAGAGGGATCCTATCTGGATAGAAGATTTTCTTGATGTCTACAATGATCTTTTCCGTATTGCGGAACGCCTTGTGCCGCAAGAAAAGAAGTAATGCGCTAGGCGATGTTGCCTATAACCAATGATTGGGAGGGATGCTGTGGAATGTAGAATCTTGATGCGTTTTATCGGCAGCCACGCCGATTTGGAATCGGTTTGGAACGAAATTCTGGAGCGTTTTCCGGAGGCTGACTTGCCGAATGCTGATTCGGGCGACTGGTATTACGTGAATGACGTGATGGTGGACGAATACGAATGCCGCTTCGAGGAACTTCCTGAGGAAGAGCTTCTTGCGATGGATGGAAGCCTCTTCGTGGAAGAAGACTTTCCCGAGGAATTCCTGACGGAGTTGATGGAACGCAATGAACGCGTCTATGGCGTGTTCAAGTGGTCCTCGATGGAAGTTGGAGTTGGTTGCGGAGCAAGCGAAGCCTGGGGCGAATTTACGGCCGATTTTGTTGATGATTACTCCGACGAGGCGAACGAAATTTCCGAAGCCGTCCTCGGATTTTAAGTCTGCTTCGTTAATGTAGTTTGCTTCGAACGGCATTTCGCACGCTCACACATAGCAAAAACCGCCTGGACTTGCATCCAGACGGTTTAATTTTTGCATTTTCTAGTAACTAATAACTAGTGACTAGTAACTGCGGCGGAGCCGCTTACGTTTTATCTTCGCCGCGGAGCATGATGACCTTGCCCGTGCGGATGTATTCGACAATCTCGAACTTCTGCAAGAGGCTCTTGAGCGTGTCGACCTTCTGGCTGTTGCCCGTAATCTGGATAATCATGGACGTGGCGGTCATGTCCACGGTATTGGCGTGGAAATGGTCGCACAGCTGCAGAATTTCGGTACGCTGGTCCGGAGTGCAACGCACCTTGATGAGTGCGAGTTCTTTCTCGACGGCGTCCGTGCCGGTATGGTCCTTTGCCTGCACAACGTCCACGAGCTTTTCGAGCTGCTTGATAATCTGCATCAGGATCTCGGGATTGCCGTGCGCGATGATATTCATGCGGCTGAAGTTCGGGTCAAGCGTGGGGGAGACAACGAGTGAATCGATGTTGTAGCCACGGCGGGAGAACACGAGGGCGATACGCACGAGCACGCCCGGGCGGTTCGCCACCAACAAACTAATGGAATGTCCTTTATCGATCATGGTAATGTCCTCCTGTTAGGTCGATCCCGTGGGTTTTTCAAGTTTGGCCTTGGGTGCTTCCGTAAGCATGGCGGTAAGCGGTGCGCCTGCCGGAATCATCGGGAACACGTTGTCTTCCTTCTCGCATTCGCAGTGGATGAGGATCGGACCGTCCTTGTATTCGAGCGCCTTCTGGATTACGCGTTCGGCATCAGCGGCGCGCTTGATGCGGAGCCCCGGAATTCCGTAGGCTTCGGCGAGCTTCACGAAGTCGGGGTTGCCCATCATGTCGACGCTAGAGTAGCGGTGGTCGTAGAAGAGTTCCTGCCACTGGCGCACCATGCCGAGGTATTTGTTGTCCATCACGAAAATCTTGATGGGGAGCTTGTGGATGGCAGCGGTCGCGAGTTCCGCTTCGGTCATCTGGAAACCACCGTCACCGCTGAAGCTGAGCACTGGCCAGCCGGTCTCGTTGCCGAATGCGGCGCCGATAGCGGCGGGGAAGCCAAAGCCCATCGTGCCTGCGCCACCGCTGGAGTGCAGCTGGCGCGGATAGTTGATGTGGAAGAACTGTGCCACCCACATCTGGTGCTGGCCCACGTCGGTCGTGACGATGGCCTTGCCCTGCGTGAGTTCGCTTGCGGTCGCAATCACGTGCTGCATGCGGAGTCCGCCCTGCTTGGGGTAGGTGAGCGGGAAGCGCTTCTTCCAGGTCTGGCAAGTCTTGATCCAGTCGGCTGTATCGAGCTTGTGCACCATCGGCAAAAGCTGTTCCAAAACGAGCTTCGCGTCGCCGCACATGAACACGTCGGGCTGCAGAACCTTGCCTTCTTCGGCGGGGTCGATGTCGATGTGCATCTTGATGGCGTCCTTGCAGAACACTTCAAGCTTGCCGGTAATGCGGTCGTCCCAGCGGCTGCCGATAGAGAGAATCAGGTCGCAGTCGAGTACGGCCTTGTTGGCGTACACGGTGCCGTGCATGCCGAGCATGCCGAGCGAAAGCTCGTGATCAACGGGGAAGGCGCCGAGGCCGAGCATGGTGCAGCACACCGGGGCGCCGATCTTTTCGGCGAGTTCCTTCACCTGGCGGCTGGCCCCGCTGATCATGGCGCCGTGGCCCACGAGCAAAAGCGGTTTCTTGGAATTCTTGAGGTATTCGGCGGCCTTCTCGACGCTCTCGGTAGAGGCGTACGTCGGAATCTTGTAGCCGGGCAAGTCCATCTGGTCGGTGAAGGGTGCTGTGCAGGGGCCTGCGGTCACGTCCTTGGGCAGGTCGATGAGCACAGGGCCCGGGCGGCCAGTGCGCGCGATGTGGAAGGCTTCCTTCATCACGCGCGGGAGGTCGTTGGTATCCTTCACCAGGTAGGAATGCTTGACGGCAGCGAACGTCATGCCGCTGGTGTCGCATTCCTGGAAGGCGTCCTTGCCGAGGTTCGGGGTCGTCGTCTGTGCGGCGAGCACCACGATGGGGCTAGAATCCATGAGGGCTGTATAAATACCGGTGAACGTGTTGGTTGCACCCGGGCCGCTCGTCACGAGAGCGACGCCGACCTTGCCGGTCTGGCGTGCGTAGCCGTCGGCCATGTGGGTCGCGCCCTGTTCGTGGCGGGAGAGGACTACCTTAATATTGGAATCGAGAATCGCATCGAACATCGGGATGGCGGATCCACCGGGATAGCCGAAAATGGTGTCGATGCCTTCGCGTTTGAGGCATTCGATAATCACTTCGGCGCCGCTCAAAGTCTTGTTTGCCATAATTTTTCCTGTTTAAGCGTTTGGATTTTTGAAATTTGTGCTGAAAATATAGAATGTAGGCTTGTCTATGGCAACGGATAATTGGTAATAAGATGAAAATTTTTTGTTTTTATGGTGAAATTTTAATTTTTTGTGATTTTGCTTTCATCTAAATTGAATGAAAAAGTTTGAAATTTGTCAGTTTTGGAATTTTGTGACTTTGAAAATTGGTTGTTTTTGAATGAAACTTTATAATTGAGTGGAAATAATTATAGAAAAATTCGATGATTTTTGAGAAAAATAACCCGTGAGGCGTAGCGGCCCCCCCTCTTTAGGTGCTCTTGAATAAAAAAATGGCAAAAAAGGAACAATTTCTGGTTTCGGCCGTTTTTATAGGTAGATAGTACTTGGAGGTACAAATGGATATGAATCTTCTACCGCGCGAAAAGCTCGCGGCGCGTGGTGCTGCTGCGCTTTCGAACGAGGAACTCCTGGCCCTCATATTGGGGAGCGGGACTCAAAAGTGCGATGTATTCGAACTCTCGCGCCATATTTCGGATTACCTGTCTGCGGCGACCCAGGTCCCGACGATTGAATCCCTGTGTCGCATCCGGGGGCTTGGGAGGGCTAAGGCAACGCAAATCCTTGCCTGTCTCGAGCTTTCCGGACGTTATATTTTGAGCGCGAAAGCCGTATCGGTAATGAGCCCCGAGGATTTGCTTTCGAGGCTAGCCTACATGAAATACGAAGAGCAGGAGCACCTGGTTGCGGTGACGCTTAATTCTGCAAACAATGTCATCAATGTTCACGAGTTGACGACTGGGCTTGTGAATCAGACTCCGGTGCACCCGCGGGAGGCCTTTGTAAAGGCGATTGAGGACCGTGCGGTGGCGGTCATCTTTGCGCATAACCATCCGTCAGGTTCGATAGCGCCCAGTGAGGAGGATTTCGCTATTACGAGGGTTCTTTGTGCGGCGGGGAAGATTGTCCAGATTCCCGTGATAGACCACATCATTATTGCAAAGGGCGGTTTTACCAGCTTGTGTCGCGAGATGCCGGAGCTGTTTGAGGGGTGTTTGCGTTGATTGTACGGCCATTTTTGTAAAAAGATATAAACAATGACAAAAAAAGCCGTAAAAGTGTGTTTTTTATCGCTTTTTGAGGGAACTCGTGAAAAAAATGCTTTATTAAAAGTTATATTATGTGCAGTTTAGTTTAGGGATCACCCTTTTTAAGGAGACTCTATGAAGAGAGTAGTTACTGGGTTGGCTTTGGCCTTGGCAGTACAGGCCTTTGCTGACCATCCACAAACGATTAACAAGACCGGTTTTGTCGGTGTAAATAAAACTCAATCTGCTCAATCTCTCGGGCATGCCAAGCTGTCTTTCTATGCCTTGATGGATGCGACTACGGACGTGGAGAATATTGCTCCGACGGGCGTCTCGGAATATTACATTGGCCAAGAACCCACTCTTTCGTATAACACGCTTATGCGTCAGGGTATGGTCGAAGATTACATTGCCTTGGGAGCCCAAATCGGCTTCGGCATCGGTCTTTGGAATATCGTTGACTTGGGCGTGGGTATCCCCGTTTATTACGATAAGTTCACTGTGAATAATACGGGATGCGCTCCTGGCTTCTACGGGGTTGATTCCACTTCTGGAATGAGCTATGGCTGCCAGGCGGGACAGATTCCCAGTACCGATATCGGCTATATTGGCAATATCAAGGGAAACGTCAAGTTGAGGATTCCTCTTCCGGACGAACAGCCCATCGACATCGCCATTTTCGGCGAGGGTGATTTCGGCACGTCGAACCCGGCCAAGGATGGTCTCTGGATTCGTGAGGCTGAATTCATCCACAAGACGGGAGGAACTGCCGAAGCTTACGGAACCCGCGCAACCGTTATCAAGGGCGGCTTGGCATTGACGCTCGACTTTGACAAGATCGATGCGATTCCGCTTCTCATCCACGGAAACGGTGGCTATGTCTATTCCATGAACGAAGACTACCTCTCGTATCCGTATGCGACGGGCGCCTTGGAAATTTACTTTGCGTCCTTCCTCTCGATCTTTGGCGAATACTACATGATTTTGCCGTTCATGCAGGACGAATTCAAGGATGGCGTCAAGCTCGATGTCAAGGACATTACGGGCGCAATCGTGTTCCACTTGCCGATTGGCCTCGATATCCATCTGGGCGGATCTTATTCTCTGGGCAAGGGCTATGCGGACGACTCCACGAAGTACACTACTGTCCGCGCGATGGAAAACGATGTCCGTATCCTCGAATACAAGACGACGATCAATCCGAAGTATAAAGTCTACGGCGGCATTACCTGGAGCGGATTCCTCGTTCCGCAGGACCGCGACGGCGATGGCGTGAAGGACAACGAAGACAAGTGCCCGGATGACTTTGGTCACCGTCTGAACCAGGGTTGCCCGTTGGGCAATCCGGATGCCGACGAGGATGGCGTTTGCGATTCCTGGGTGGCCGAGAAGGGCTTTGAAGCTGAATTCCAGGATGTGTGTGAAGGTATCGACGCCTGCCCGAACGAACAGGGTGAAGGCGAAGATGGTTGCCCGCTCGATGAACCGGATCCGGATAAGGACGGCGTTTGCGATGCTTGGGTCTCCAAGAAGAAGATGCTGAAGAAGTTCAAGGATGTGTGCGAAGGCATCGATAGCTGCCCGGCCGAAAAGGGTACTGTCGCCAACAAGGGCTGCCCCGAAGATAATCCGGACCCGGATTCCGATGGCATGTGCTCTCCGTGGGTGACCGACAAGAGCAAACTCGCTGAATTCGCGGGCGTCTGCAAGGGATACGATATGTGTCCGGGTGAAGCCGGTCCTAAGGCGAACAAGGGTTGCCCGTGGGATGATCCGGATAGCGACGGTGACGGCCTCTGCGACGAGTGGGTGACCCAGAAGAAGATGGGCTTCTACTTCGAGAAGGCTGCCGAAGACGACAAGATTAAGAACGAATGGTTTATCGAGAAGACCTGTAAGGGTATCGACAAGTGCCCGACTGAATTCGGTCCGGCCAACAACGAAGGTTGCCCGCTTGGCGAACCCGATACCGACAAGGACGGCATCTGTGACGAATGGGTGACGCAGAAGAACATGCTCGACCAGTACGACGGCATCTGCTCCGGTATAGACAAGTGCCCGACCGAACCTGGTGAAGCATGGGCCAACGGCTGCCCGATGGACAACCCGGATATTGACGGCGACAGCCTCTGTGCCGGCTGGGTTGCCGAGAAGAACATGCAGACGCAGTTCAAGGACATCTGTCACGGCATTGACAACTGCCCGACCGAAAACGGACCGGAATGGAACAAGGGTTGCCCGGCTGAAAATCCGGACTCCGACGGTGACGGCCTCTGCGATTCCTGGGTCTCCAAGCAGAAGATGCAGGATCAGTTCAAGGATGTCTGTAAGGGTATTGACCGCTGCCCGGATGAAGCTGGTCCGGAATGGGCTAAGGGTTGTCCGTCTGATGACAATCCGGATACCGACGGAGATGGCATCTGTGACGCCTGGGTGACCAAGAAGAAATTGCAGGATCAGTTCAAGGATATCTGTAAGGGCATTGACAAGTGCGAAGAGGAACCGGGACCGGAATGGAGCAAGGGCTGCCCTGCCGACAATCCGGACTCCGACGGCGACGGTCTCTGCGATGCTTGGGTTTCCAAGAAGAAGATGCAGGATCAGTTCAAGGATGTCTGTAAGGGTATCGACAAGTGCCCGGATGAAGCTGGTCCGGAATGGAACAAGGGTTGTGCCATGGAAGACGATCCGGATGCCGATAAGGATGGCGTCTGCTCTGAATGGGTGTCTACCAAGAAGCTCCTTAAGCAGTTCGAAGGCGTCTGTACTGGTCTCGACCGTTGCCCGGATGTTGCGGGTGATGACGGCCACGGCTGCCCGAAGAAGGCTGTCGAGAAACTCACCGGCGTGACCTTCAAGCCCGGCAAGGCAACGCTCGAATCCAACGCCAGGAACATCCTCAAGGCTGTTGCGAAGAAGCTGAACGAAGACGATAGCTACAAGGAACTGAAGATTGTTATCCAGGGCCACACCGATAACAAGGGTAAGGACAAGACGAACCAGAAGCTCTCTGAAAAGCGTGCTAAGGAAGTCATGAAGACCCTCATCAAGTTCGGCGTGAAGAAGAACCGCATCAAGGCTGTGGGTCTCGGTGCAAGTTGCCCGGTGGATGACAACGAAACAGCCGAGGGCCGTGAGATGAACCGCCGTATCGAAATGCACTTCGCTACGCCGGAAAACGACGGCACCAAGTGCGAATCCGAATTCGCTCAGTAAGATTGAACGGCAAATAGATTTAAATCCCTGGCCCCTGCGGGTCGGGGATTTTTATATTTGAGGCATGACAAGACTTGACGAAATTCTGCAGTCCCTCGGGGCGTCGAACCACGACCTGGTGGAAAAGCTTCCGGCCAACCTGAACCACAAGATGGTGCAGAAGGCGCGTTTGGGTAAGAAACCCGTGCCGAAACACACTCAGGATTTGATATTGCAGGCGCTGAACATGCTGATGCGTGAAAAGGCTGTCGCCGAGGACAAGGCGGTTTGCCAATATAAACGTGTGGAAATATTCCCGGCGGAGCCGGAAACGTGAGTTTTCTGATTCCACTTTTTTTATAATTTGGTTATATGCGACAGTACCTAGACCTACTTCAAGATATTATCGATAACGGCGTGGACCGTTCCGACCGTACCGGCACCGGCACCCGTAGCGTTTTTGGTCGCCAGACCCGCTTCGACCTTTCGAAGGGATTCCCGTGCCTCACGACAAAAAAGTTGCATTTGCGCTCGATTATTCATGAGCTGCTGTGGTTCTTGAAGGGCGACACGAACATCAAGTACCTGCACGACAACAAGGTGACCATCTGGGACGAGTGGGCCGACGAGAACGGTGACCTGGGTCCGGTTTACGGCCACCAGTGGCGCAGCTGGCCGACCCCCGATGGCGGCCACATCGACCAGATTCAGAACTTGATCAACAGCCTCAAGAACAATCCCGATTCACGCCGCCACCTGGTGTGCGCCTGGAACGTGGCCGAAGTCGACAAGATGGCGCTTCCGCCGTGTCATTGCCTGTTCCAGTTCTACGTGGGCGGAGTGGGTGCATCTGGCAAGCGCAAGCTCAGTTGCCAGCTTTACCAGCGCAGCGCCGACATGTTCCTCGGGGTGCCGTTCAACATTGCTTCGTACTCGCTTTTGACGTTGATGCTTGCGCAGGTGTGCGATTATGAGCCGGGTGAGTTCGTCCATACCTTCGGTGACCTTCACCTGTACAGCAACCACTTTGACCAGGCCCGCGAGCAGTTGTCGCGCGAGCCGCGCAAGCTTCCGACCATGAAGGTGAATCCCGACGTGAAGGATCTCTTCGAATTCAAGTTCGAGGACTTTGAACTCGTCGATTATGACCCGTGGCCGACCATCAAGGCTCCCATCGCGGTATAGGCTGGGTGATTCGGTATGCTCGTTTCTGCTATCGTTGCTGTTTCTAGGAATAATGTCATCGGTCGCGATGGACACCTCCCGTGGCACCTGTCTGCCGACCTCAAGCGTTTCAAGGCGATTACAACTGGTCATTCGATTATCCTCGGTCGCAAGAACTACGACGACATCGGACGTCCGCTTCCGAACCGCACGAACTACGTGCTTTCGCGGAATACGGCGTTCGAGGCTCCGGGGTGCACGGTGTGCCGGAGCCTCGGGGAGGCCTTGGAAAAGGCCTCTGCCGCCGGAGAAACGGAATGTTTCATCATCGGCGGCGCCGCCGTATACCGCGAGGCGATGCCGCTTGTGAAAAAGTTGTACCTGACGCGTGTGCTTTCCGATGTCGAAGGCGACGTGTACTTCCCGGATTGGGGTGATGGATGGCACAAGGTGAGCGAAGAGGCTTTTGCTGCCGACGAAAAGAATGATTTTGAAACTTTGTTCGAGGTCTGGGAACGATAAGATGCAGAAGGGAATGGACGTCTCCAGAGTAATCAAGAAGATTTTGGCGAGGCTCCTGACGCTAGCCCTGTTGCTGTTCTTTATTGCTGTGCTCTTGATTGTCCGCGATAACGGTATTTCGCCTTCTATCACGCATCTCAAGTGTGCTGGGAGCATTTTGTACAAAGGGGAAACGTTCGAAGTCCCTTCAATTTCGAACTATGTGCTTCCTGAAAATATGGCGAAGGGTGATACAGTCACTTTAAAGTTCGCGCTCCCTTCGGAATTGAAACCGAAAACGGTTCTTCGGTTCAAGACTTACCATATGATGGTCGAGGTTGTCGAGGACGGACGTGTCGTCTATTCATACGGCAAGGAAAAACAGATGAAGGGACGCATGGTGGGAAGCGGATTCCATTATGTTGTCTTGAACCAACAGGCTTCGAAACATCCCCTGGAAATCCGTTTTGTCCATGCTATCGAAGGAAATCTTTCCGCATTTTCCGAATTTGATTTGCTCCCGGCCCAATATGCCAATAGCGATTATTCGTCGCGCCATGTAGTTGCACTTGCGGTTGGCGTATTCCTTCTGCTGTTTGGCTTTTTGTCCGTGCTGATAGGGATCGGAATCAGCTTCCATGGAATCCGGGGGTTCCGTGTCACCATGATTGGATTCCTTTCGTGTTCGCTTGGAATATGGACATTGTGTTATCAGAAACTGCTCCAGATTGTCTCGTACAACTTTGCTTTCAATACGACTCTGGAATACTTCAGCCTCTATTTTGCGCCGATTCCGTTTTTCTTGTTGCTGCTTGACATGCGGAAAGGTAAAATCGCCAGTTGGAAATGGTGGGGAACTTTTGCATTTGTGGCCGTTGAAGTTGCGTTCCTCCTGGTAACGACGTTCCTCCATGCGCTTAATGTTGTATGGTATCCCTTCTCGCTACCGTTCTTCCATGTGTTTGTTGCGATCGCCTTCTCGTATCTCCTGTTCTTTGGTGTGCTCTACAACCGCAAAATCGATTTGTCGGGTAAGTTCCTTACCATGGGCGTCGTGGTGTTCGGTTGTGTCGCGCTCCTCGACTTGATGCGCTACCATTTCTGCAAGTATTTCTTGATAGATAACCCGATTCTTGATATGACGTGGATTCCCTTTGGGACCCTGCTGTTTGTCCTTTGCCTTGTGCTGAGTTACATCATTTATCTCTTCCAGTTGCTAGAGTCCAAGGCCGAAAAGGATGTGCTTTCGACGATGGCGTATGTGGATTCCTTGACGGGACTTTTCAACCGTGCCAAGTGCCAGCAGATTTTTGGATTCCTGGACAAGTCTCCTGCCGACTATGCAATCGTGAGCATTGACATGAACGGCCTCAAGCTCGTGAACGACAAGTACGGCCACATGGCGGGCGATACCTTGATCAAGGCGTTCGCGAACGTGTTCAAGCAGTCGCTCGCCGGCATAGGGACTGCAATTCGCATGGGTGGCGACGAGTTCCTTGCGATTGTCCGTAGCGAACATATTGCGGAAGTAGAATCGTCGCTCGCAAAGCTTTTGCAGTTGCAGAAGGATTGCAAGGAAGAACTGCCTATTCCGCTGGAAGCCGCCTATGGAGTGGCCTACCGTAGGGAATGTGGTGAGAACGCTACGGCGGAAATGGTTTACCAGGAAGCCGACAAACGCATGTACGACATGAAGTCGCACATGAAGTCTAATCTGGTCCGCAAGTAAATAGTTCGATTGCTTAGTTTGTCTGCGACATTTCGCGGGCAAGCTCGATTAGAGTCTGCACGCCGAAACCGGTGGCGCCGTATTCGGTGTACTTCCACTTCTTGGTCGAAAATGCGGTGCCTGCGATGTCCCAGTGCGCCCAGGCGGTATTCTCGGGGACGAATTCTTGCAGGAAAAGTGCTGCGGAGATGGCTCCCGCGTCGCTTCCCGTATTCTTGAGGTCGGCGAACTTGTCCTTGAGCGCATCGGCGTATTCTTCTTCGAGCGGCATGCTCCAGAATTTTTCGCAGCAGGCTTCGCCGCAGTTGATGACCTTGAGGGCGAGATCGTCGTCGTTGCTGAAGAATCCGGCGACGGCATAACCAAGTGCGCGGACCATGGCTCCGGTAAGTGTGGCGAGGTCCACGATGTGCGTCGCTCCGATTTCGCCCGCTTCGGCAAGTCCGTCGCTGAGTACGAGCCTGCCTTCGGCGTCCGTATTGTCGACCATGACGGTCTTGCCGTTCTTGGCCTTGAAAATGTCGCCCGGGAGGACGGACTTGTTGCCGATTGCATTTTCGGCGAGGCAGCAGACGGCGCTTACGTGAATCGGAAACTTGAGGGTGGCGATTGCCTGGATGGCGGCGAGCGCGGTTGCGGCGCCACTCATGTCGCTGATCATTTCGGGCATGGATTTGGGCGGCTTGAGGCAGAGTCCGCCGGTATCGAAGGTGAGGCCCTTGCCGACAATCACGAGGTGGTCCTTGGACGTGCGCTTGGCGGGCTTGTAATCGAGCGTAATCATGTACGGCTCGTGCGAGCTGCCCTTTCCGACAGTCACGTGGCCCATGAAGCCTTCCTTTTCGAGCTGCTTCATGTCGCGCACCTTCACGGTAAGGCCCGGAGTGTATTTCGCGATGGTCTTTGCGTTTTGAACAAACTCGGCGGGGTAGAGGTCGGCGGCGCAGGTGTTGATGAGGTTCTTCGCGAGCACGATCGCCTTGTTTTCGATGGCGACTTCTTCGGCAATCTTCTTGAAGGCGCCTGTGCGGTCACCCGCGACAATCTCGTAGATCACCTGGAAGTTGGGCTTCTGCTTGCTCTTGTAGGCGTCGAACTTGTATTCGGCGTAGTGGAGCCCGTGGAGGATGGCCTTGAACTGTTCGTCGGCGGCATCGGCAAGGAAAAGGCTGACGCAGGCAATCTGTTTTTTCATGGCGCGGCCGGCAAGGCGGTAGGCGGCCATGCGCAGGTGATCGAGGGCGGAAAGGCCGCGCTCTTTTGCGGCATCTACGAAAAATGTGGGCTTGGCGTCGATTTCGAGGTATTCCAGGTCTTCGAACGGACCATCCTTCATGCCATTGAGGACGGTTTCGGCCTGGGCGTTGCCGGTTTCGGTCAGCACGCTGGAAAACTGGATGGACTGCTTGACAAAAAACAGCGCATAGGCCTTGCTTTCGGAGGCCTTGGCGGATTCGGTGGTGACAATGTTCAATTTCATGTCCATAAAGATAGCAATGTGCTGTTCTGCGAAATGAAAAAAATGCTATAATGTTGAATGTTAGAACTAGTTGAACTTAAAAATGGAGTGCAAGATGAACCTCAAATTTTGCGTTACCGCTATCTTTGCGCTTTCTGCAGCCGTATTTGCTGCAGATGCGGCAGTTCCTGCTGAAGTGGCTCCTGCTGCGGAAGAGGCTGTTGCTGAAAATCCGGCTCCGGCAGCACCCGAACCGGGCGCTGCCGAAGTTGCCGCTCCTGGAACGGCCGAATCTGTCGAATCAGCTCCGCAGCCGGCAGAACCGGTTGTTGAGCCAGCCGCCGAACCTGTTGCAGATGCGGTTGCGGAACCGGCGCCCACCGAGGCCGAGCCTGTGATGGATGGGGAAGTCCCTGCACCAAGGGCAGTGCGTGGCGTCCCGGCAGATGCTCCTGCGGGTTATCCCTATGCAGAAGAAGCGAAGCCCGCGCCCGAGGCTCCGGCATTCCGTCGTCCTGATCCTGTCCCGATGACGTTCTCTGCCGGTGTCCAGGCCTTTATCGGGATGAGTAACCTGTATGACAATAATTGGGACCTTAACGAGTCCTATGACGGTGTCGAATGGAAGGCGGGTGCCTTTGTCCTGATTCCGCTGAACGAATATACCATGGGATTCAGGATCGGCGCTTTCTACAGTCGCAGCGAGACGAGCGCCTCGTATGCCTATACGAGCGACCTTTCCAAGGAAGCCCATGTGAAGTTTAAACAGGACAAGGTCGATGTTCCGCTCCTGTTTGTCTTGAAGCCGACATATTCCCGCTTTACTATCGACATGGGTGCGCAGGTATCTATCCCGGTGCGCGATGAGTTCAAGTATTCCTACGAGAAGTCGAACGGGGACCAGGTAAATCGCAAAGCCGACATGATTGATTTGGATTACCGTGCGTCTATGGATTTTGCTCTTGTCTTTGGCTTTAGCATCCGCGCGAACAAGTACTTGTCCTTCGATCTACGGACGGATTGCGGATTCTCGAACAATTACGAGGGTGTACCCGGCTGGCGCATCAACGATTTGACTCGCACCTCCCTGATGCTTGGCCTTTCCATTTACGCTTTTTAAGCAGGTTTAATTCTTGTTTATGATTCTTCCGATTTTCGCTGTAGTCCTGGGATTGGGTGTCCTGGTATGGAGTGCGGACAAGTTTGTTGATGGTGCGGTAGGTGTCGCCAAGTTTTGCGGCATGTCTACGCTCCTTATCGGTATGGTTATTGTCGGGTTCGGCACCTCCGCTCCGGAGATGGTCGTCTCGGCGATTTCTGCCATGCAGGATGCTCCTGAACTTGCTCTTGGTAACGCTTACGGGAGCAACATCGCAAACATTGCCCTCATTCTCGGCGTGACAGCGATTATTTCGCCGGTTATCGTGGTGCGGAAGGCTCTCGTGCGAGACCTGCCCGTGTTGATTGCCGTTACGGCTGTTGCCATATTCCAGGCGTTGGACGGCTCCATCAGCAGGCTCGACGGCATTGTCGTGCTGCTCGTTTTTGCGGGCGTGTTGACCTTCAATATCGTGAGCGAGCTTCGCCAGAAAAAGGGTGCCGCTGCGGAAGAACCGGCTGCGGCGGAATCGGGCGAGAGCGAAAAGCTTTCTCTCGGAAAGTCTATCCTGTGGCTTGTGCTCGGGCTTGCGCTGTTGGTGGCGAGTTCACGCGCGCTCGTGTGGGGGGCGGTAGAAATCGCGCGTGCTCTCGGCGTGAGCGACTTGCTGATTGGCCTAACCATCGTTGCCGTGGGTACCTCGCTCCCGGAGCTTGCGAGTTCCATTGCGGCTGCCCGCAAAGGCGAGAACGACCTCGCCATTGGCAACATTATCGGGTCAAACCTGTTCAATACGCTCCTGGTGGTTGGCATCGCAGCGATGATTGCGCCGATGCATTCCTTCAGCGCTTCTATCCTGAGTCGTGATCTGCCGGTTATGGCCGTGCTGACTGTTCTCCTGCTGCTGTTCGGGCTTCCTGTGCGCAAGAGCAGGGTCGGTGCGGATGGCAAGCGCATTGGCCGCATCAACCGCCTTGAAGGTACCGTGTTTCTCGTTGCCTACGTGGGCTATATCGGCGTGCTTATTGCGCAGGCGACCGGAGTCTTGAAGTAGCGTGCTTTTCCATTCCTGGTATTTCATTCTGTTTGCGGTCGCTGTCGTAGGGCTATACTACGCGGTTCCCGTGGGCAGGGAGAATGCCTGGGGCGGCAAGTTCCGCCGTGTACTGATTCTCGTTGCGAGCCTTTACTTTTATGCGGTGTGGCGCCCCGAGTATCTCGCGCTTATCCTTGCGACTATTGGCGTGGATTACACGATGGCGCGCCTTATCGAGAGGTTCGGCCGGAATGCAGATGGTTCATCTGGCACGAATCTTAAACGCCGCATTGCGCTTGTTGTTTCGCTCTGCTTTGACCTCGGGCTCCTGTTTGCGTTCAAGTACCTGGGATTCTTTGAGGAAACGTGGAACACGCTTGTTGCCCCGTGGATGGGGAAGCCCTTGGACTTGCCCAAGCTGCTGCTCCCGATGGGCATATCGTTCTACACGTTCCAGAGCCTGAGCTACGTGATTGATGTTTACCGCGGGAAGGTCCCTGCATGCAGGAACATTGCGCAGTACGCGTTGTACGTGACGTTCTTCCCGCAGCTGGTGGCGGGGCCTATCGAGCGCGCACCGCACCTGATGCCGCAACTTGCACTTGAGCACCGCTTTGATGTTGCAGACCTGCAGGCGGGCATGTTCCGCATATTGCAGGGGTTCTTCAAGAAGGCTGTGCTGGCAGACCACCTGGGCGTATTCGTGGATGCGGTGTTCAACCAGGTCGCTGCCGGGTATGCCATGCAGCTGTCGCCGCTCGACCTTGCCATTGCGAGCGTGTGTTTCACCTTCCAGATATACTTCGACTTCTCGGGCTACTCGGATATCGCTATCGGCATCGCGCGGATTTTTGGCGTGCGGCTGATGGAAAATTTCAACGCGCCCCTGCTTGCGACAAGCATTTACGACTTCTGGAAGCGCTGGCATATCTCGCTTACGAGCTGGTTCCGCGAGTACGTGTACTTTAGCCTCGGCGGTTCGCGCAAGGGGCGTCCGCTTGCGATAGTGAACGTGCTTATCGTGTTCTTCTTGAGCGGACTCTGGCACGGTGCTGCATGGACGTTCGTGGCGTGGGGTGTGTGCCATGGGGTGGCGTACGTGCTGGAACGGCCGTGGCGTAAACTCCCGGTAAAGCACCCGTGGCTCGGTCGCATCAAGACGTTTGCGCTTGTCGTGCTGTTCTTCACTTTGTTCCGTGCGCCGGATTTCGCATCGTGGGTCAACTACATGGCGGCGCTCTTTAATTTTGGTTCGTTCGGCGATGTGGTGGATGCGTTTCGCAGCGCAATTTGGGGCGGTGTTGCCGTGCCCCGTGCCGTGCTGGTCAGTTGCGCCGTGGGGCTTTCGATTTGGGGCGCACGGGCGCTTATTACCCGTGGAGGTACGCGTGGTGCTGTCGTGGGTGATGAACCCGGTGCGTGGCGTTGGACCTGGAGCCTTGTCTATCTGTTGGCAATCATTCTTCTGGGCCGCTTTAGCGGACAGGGATTCATTTACTTCCAGTTCTAGGGGGCGACGGTGGATACAAAGACTAAAATCGCTCTCTGGTGCGTTCGCGGGCTCGGCCTGCTTTCCATTGCATTGCTCGTGATTTTCTTTAGCGGGGTGTTTCCGCAGTGGTTTACCGGCAGGGGAGACCTCTTCAGGCTCACCTCCGTCAAGCAGTACGAGGAAGTTGTCGACAAGCCGTATCATCCCGACGAAAGCGTGCATACTGCACCACTTGATTCGGGAATCGTGTGGTGGCTGGGGGATAGCTTCAGCCGCGTGCAGTTCGGCCACAAGCCTCTGCCCGAGGCAGTTTCGGACAAACTAACTGAAGCGGGCGTGGGTAAGGTTGCAGCGGTGGATTACATTGACCTGCAGGGCTCCCCGAAATCGCTCTTTGCGCTCGCCGCTGCACGCGCGAAGGAAGGGAAGCCCGCTCCGAAAGTCATCGTGGTGGAATGTGTCGAACGCAATGTGTATGCGAACTTCGGTGCGAATGCGGTATTTGATTACGGTGACGTTGCGCCCTGGAACGAGGGCAAGGGTCTAGGTTCGAAAGTCAAGCGCATCCGGCGTCGCGCCTTCCTTGAGGCTCCGGGAACGGTCGACTTTAAGTTGCGCAGGTTCCCGCCGGTGGCCGAAATCCGTGAGTTGACCGATACCTGGCGTTATGCGCTCTACAGGGACAGGCATCCCGATGCGAAGGTCTGGCGTCGCCCCATGATAAAGGCGTATGACGGTACGATACAACCCCTGCCGGCTATGGCGAAGGTTGCGGACCACCTCCTTTATTCTCCGGATTCCGTCGTGGTTAGTGTTGGCTCGGACTTAGCACCGGAAAATGCGGCTCTTATGAAGAACCTCCGGCAACTCGATTCGCTTGCGTGGACTTTCGGCGCGCGCCTCCTGTTTGTGATGCCTCCGAACAGGAATTCGCAATGGGTCGATGGATTCATTATCCGATATGACGGCTTTTTTGATAGATTCCTCCTAAACGGCATTCAATTTGTCAATCTGGAAGACCATTTTTCCAAAATTCGCCGCAGGAATCTTAACGGAGTCCCAGAAGAGATTTTCTGGAGGACTGATTCACACTGGAACGGAAAAGCGCATGCCGCGGCGAGCGAGGCTATCGCGGAAAAGCTAATACGGATGATTAAGAAGCCCGAGCCATTCTTGCCGGACGATCATCGGCGTTTGCGTGTTGTTCCTCGCTGGTTCAGAAAATATACTGTGAGTGTGCCGCCTCCTCTCGAGATTAAGTAGGCGGGAAGAACAGGTACGCGATTGCGATTGCCGAGATGATGCCCACGGCATCGGAAATGAGTGCGCAGGTTACCGCGTGACGTGTCTTCTTGATGCCCACGGAACCGAAATACACCGCGATGATGTAGAACGTGGTATCGGTTGCGCCCTGGAACATGCTGCTGAGGCGCCCTGCAAAGCTGTCAGCACCGAAGGTCTTCATGGCATCAATCATCATGCCGCGTGCACCGCCTCCGCTCAGGGGCTTCATGAATGCGGTGGGGAGGGCGGGAACCACGTCGTTGCCAATTCCGAAGCAGGCGAGAACCCACGAGATTCCGTTCATGACCAGGTCCATCGCCCCGCTGGAACGGAATACGGCGACACCCACGAGGATGGCGACCAGGTTCGGGATAATCATTACTGCTGTATGGAATCCGTCTTTCGCCCCTTCGACAAATGCCTCGTAGGCCTGGACCTTCCTGTAGATTGCAAGGCCGAGGAATGCAACGATGATTCCGAAAAGAACAATGCCGCTAATGAAGAGGCTCGTGGTGCCGATGGCTTCGGCGGTGAGGGTGCTGAAATAGAACATGATGGCGATGACGCAGGCGGAAAGTCCACCGAGCCATGCGACTGTCACTGGATCCTTGAGCTTGACCTTCTGGAAAAAGCTGATGGCGATGATGCCCGCGATGGTGCTGAAGAACGTAGAGAGGAGGATAGGGAGGAACACGTCGCTCGGGTTAGCCGCCCCCATCTGGGCGCGGTAAGTCATGATGCTGACCGGGATGAGCGTGAGACCGCTTGCGTTCAGCACGAGGAACATGATTTGCGAGTTGCTTGCGACGGTCTTGTCTTCGTTCGGGTTCAAGTCCTGCAGTTGCTTCATCGCCTGCAGGCCCATCGGGGTGGCCGCGTTATCGAGCCCGAGCATGTTCGCGCTGATGTTCATGAGCATCGTGCCTACGACCGGGTGGTTCTTCGGGATTTCGGGGAACAGTCGGCTGAACAGCGGGGAGACGATTTTCGCGAGAATCTGGACGGCTCCCGCCTTCTCGCCAATCTTCATGATGCCGAGCCAGAGGGAGAGTATGCCTGTTAGGCCGAGGGCGATTTCGAACGCGGTTTTCGACATGTCGAACGCGCCGAGGATCGCCTTGTTGAAAATTCCGGTGTCGCCGAAGGCGATCCACTGTACCATGCACGCGACAAACGCGCCAAAGAAGAAGATGAGCCAAATAACGTTTAAGACCATGGCTTAAATATAGGAATGTGTAAGAAAATGTCATGGCGAGCCCGTAAGGGCGCGGCCATCTCGAACCTAAATTTCTGCCGTAGCGAGTTCGCTGCCGTCATCGAGCCTGTGGATGCTGAACTTGGCGGGGGAGGAGGCGGTAGCGCTCTCGTAGAGGGCGAAGGTCGGCGGGTTTCCGCCCTTGGGGAGGCTCGTGGAACCCGGATTCACGAGCAATACGCCCTTGAAGTTCTTCTCGCATTTCCAGATGTGCGTGTGCCCGTAGATGTAGGTGTCGACGCTTCTGCCGTTCAGTTCCAGGTCGTTCGGGGCGAGCGTGTGGAGCGCATCTGCGGGGAAGCATTCCGGCATAAAGATGTGCCCGTGGCTCAGAAACAGCGTCGTTTCTGCGGGCGTAGCGCCTGCGCGGTCATCTTTCACGACAGCAAATTCATCCTCGATGGGCATGTCGAGCATCATCAGGTCGACATCTGCATCGCAGTTCCCGCGGACCGCGACGATGCGCTCCTTGTAGGGAGCAAGCGCATCGACGACTCCCATGGGGCCGTGACCCGCCGGGAGCGGGTTGCGCGGTCCGTGATAGAGCGTGTCGCCCAGCAAAAAAATTTTGTCGCAGTTGAATTTCTCGAAAAAAGCAAGCGCCTGCCTTGCGGCGATGGCGGAACCGTGAATATCGGAGAGGATAAGTGCGCGCATCTTGTTTCCTGAGCTATCTTATTTCCTTGCCCCGCGTGGGTCGGCAATATCGTGCCTAAAACGCATGGGCTTTAGTTTGTCTATAACGCTTTGCAGTTCCTTCGGGAGCGGGCAATCGAATACCTTGCGTTCGCCCTGCCATACGAATTCGAGCCTGCAACTGTGCAGGAATAGCCTGTGGAGCCCGAGCGTCTTTTTCACTTCGCGGTTGAGCGCGAAATCGCCGTAGCGGGTATCGCCCAGGAGCGGGTGTCCGATGCTTGCAAAGTGCGCGCGAATCTGGTGCATGCGCCCGGTCTCGAGCTTGATTTTCACGAGATCGTAACCTTCGTAGTGCTGCTTCACGCGGTAGTGCGTTACGGCCTCCTTCGCGTCCTTCCCGGTTTCGCCGACCTTCATCTTGCTGCCCTTTGCGGCATCGGTGCGGGTAAGCGATTCCGAAATCGTGCCCTTTTCCTTTTTCAGGTTGCCCTTCACGAGCGCGAAGTAGAACTTTTCCACCTCGTGTTCGCGAATCATACGGGTAAAGTCGCGCAGCGTGTCGCCGTGGAGGGCCGCAATCAGCATGCCCGATGTCTCTTGGTCCAGACGGTGCGCGATGGTGGGCTTGAAGTCGAGGCCTTCGCGGCGGCCCCATTCCCACAGGTATTCCACGAGGCTTTCGCCCGGGCGCGTACCGGAACCCGGCTGGCTCGCAAGTCCCGAGGGCTTGTTCACGATGACGTAGTCTTCTGTCTGGATGACGATATCTAGGTCCTTCGCGCCCCAGCCCGCCTGCTTTTCTGCAGGGGAGAGGACCTTGCCCCATGTGGACTTGTTCTTCGCGAAACCGGAACTTGGGGCAGGTACCGGCGACTGTTCCGTTTCGGTGGTTTGCGCTGCGGATTCATCCACGCTCTTGAAATTCTCGTAGATGCAGACGGTATCGCCTTCGGCAAGCATCTGGTTCGCCTTGCCGACGACTCCGTTCACGCGCACCTTTTTTTTTCGGATGACTGCGAAGAAAACCGACAGGGATTCGTCGGGGAATGCCTTGCGTAAAAAACGGTCCAGTCGCATGTTGGCGAAGTTGCGGTCGATGATGCGCGTAATCATGTAATGAAAGATAGAAATAAATGCCAAACAAGTTTGTCGCTTCTCTCGCCTTGCAGAATTTTTATATTTGCGCCATGCTCAGATGGGAAACACTTTTATCCGCTACGCGTTATGGGCACCCGGCCGATCAGGACCCGAACCGCTCCGATTATCACAGGGATTACGACCGCATTGTCTTTTCGACGGCTTTCCGCAGGCTTGGCCGCAAGACGCAGGTTCACCCGTTCTCGGTGAACGACCATGTGCATAGCCGACTCACGCACAGTATCGAGGTCTCGAGCGTGGGGCGTAGCCTTGCGATTACGGTTTTCCACCTCATCAAGAAGTACTTGCCCAAGTATATCAACGAATACCAGTTCGGGACCATCGTGCAATCGGCCTGCTTGGCTCACGATATCGGTAACCCGCCGTTCGGGCATGCTGGTGAGGCTGCTATCCGCGAGTGGTTCCGCAAGAACCGCCAGAGTGCCCCGCTGAAGGATTTGAGCGACAAGGAAATGGCGGACTTCGAGAACTTCGACGGCAACGCGCAGGGACATCGCATATTGAGCAAGCTGGAATACCACTTTCTCGATGGCGGAATGCGCCTTACCTACGCTACCATCGGCGCCATGATAAAGTACCCGCAACTGGCCAAGTACGGTTGCCCCACCAGTTTGTTCTCGACGGAGGCGGACCTCTACGGGATTACCGCCGAAACGCTCGGGCTCCCGCAGATAGATAACGGCAAGTGGGTGCGCCACCCGCTCGTTTACCTGATGGAAGCCGCTGACGACATCTGCTATTCCATCCTCGATGTGGAAGATGCCATTGAACTTGGAATCCTTGCTTTTAGCGATGTGCGCGACATGTTCAGCTACCTCTGCGGCCCCGAAATAAATATCGACAAGGAATACGAGGAAAACGGACGCAACTTCCGCGACTTCCTCAGTAGCATCCGCGGGAAGGCCTTCCAGAACATTATAGACGACGTTGCCGTGACCTTCGTGAAGCACTATGAAGAAATCATGGAAGGCAAGCTCAACAGCCACCTGATCGATATCACGAAATCCGATGCCATGTGGGGAATCCGCATTGCGAAGCGCCTGGGCGTGGAACGTATCTATCCGGATCGCCGCAAGACGGAACTTGAAGTCGGCAGCTACACGACGCTTGCAACCGTTCTCGACGCCTTTATCAACGGCGTTTACGATTACAGGCAGAATGGCAGGAATTCTTATCGTGCCGACCGCATCGTGCGGCTTATCGGGCAGGCGAAAATCGGACAGAGCGTGACCGCCGCCGAGGCCTACCACCAGGTGCTCGATTTTGTGACGGGCATGACGGACAACTACGCCACATACTTGGCGCGCCAGATTGGCGGCCTTGCGATGGGCGTGTAGGCGGGGGTCCCTTGAAGGTCTGGCTTTTCGATTACGACCTTACTTTGTATGGTGACGAAGAGCGCTATGTCATCAATTCGCTCGACCACCGCATTTCGCTTTTTGTGCAGAAGACTGTCGGCGGCGATTTTGAATCGGCGCACAGGATTCGCACGGATTACCTGGAAAAGTTCGGCACGACGCTTGCTGGCCTCATGGCGATGAACGGTACCGACCCGGACGAATTCTTCGACTTCATTCACGAACCGGAATATCTGACGTACCCGAAGCGTGCTCCCGAGAAACTCGCGCTGTTGCAAGGCCTGCAGGGCCCCCGCTTTGTTTTTACCAACGGGAGGCGCGACTGGAGCGAGGCGGGCATGGCGCACATGGGAATTGCGCCCGCGATAGACGGCGTTTTTGACCTGAAGATGATGGACTGGGTGGGCAAACCGCACGAGAGCGCGTACGAGAAGATGGAGCGGTGGCTTGCGCGTGTTTGGCCGGAGAGATGTGGCGCGATGCCCGGATGGGAATGCTCGATGCCCGCGGACAAGCGCGATATTGTGCTCCTGGAAGATTCTCTGCGGAACCTGGAACCCGCGCATAGGCGGGGCTGGACCACCGTGCTCGTGAACCCGAGCGTGGAAGCGCCGGCTTGGGTGGATTTCCATATACCGCATCTGATGAACCTGCGCGACTTGGATGTTTCTGTTTAACTTTTTGTATTTTATACCCGTATGAAACGAACTGTTTATTCTGCACTTTTTGTAATGCTCGCTCTCCTTTTTGCCTCCCTGGCGTGGTCGTTCCCCGCTCCGCAGGCGCGCAACGGCTTCAGCAACATGAACGTGACGACGGAGTATTCCGAACTCCTCAAGGAGAAGAATGCCCGCAACGATTCGCTTTTGCCGGCCCTCGATGGCGACAAGGCCTTTGCCGAGGTGCTCCGCCTGAACCCGAACTTCTGGAGTCTCGGGAGCGCGATGGACAAGGAAGGCTCGCTTGTCACTAAGCTCAATGCGCAAATCGTGTTTATCGACGGTATCCGCGAGGATCCTTTCTGCGAGCTGGTAAAGGGCTCCAAGAGTGACGCTTCCACATGGAACGTTCGTATAGGCGTGGACTTCGTTTCGGGCGGTTCGAATACGGTGCATATCCACGTGCAGCAGTGCCTCGACTACGTGCGTGACCAGCTGGGTTATGCCATCAAGCAGGGCGACAAGATTGTGGTTATCCCGCCGAAGAAGGTGCTGGACAAGCTCCGCGAAAGCGAGATTCCCGATGCCATCGACCTCGACATGCAGCAGACGCTTTTGAAGGCGCACGAAGAAGTGGAACTTGACGGCAAGTGCCCGAAGAACATCGAGGCCTACATCATATTGATGAACGTGTACAACCAGGTCAAGGACAAGAAGATGGATTACGTTGTCATCAATGACCAGTTGAACAAGAACCGCAATGGTGCGGGCCGCGTGCAGAGCTGCGCCTTTAGCCGCGAGTGGAATAAGCGCTACCAGGAAAGTGCAAGTTTCGAGTGCGATATCGACAACGACCGCTGCCTCTACCGCCAGGAGAAGGACGGCAACTCCGAGTGGAGCATCAATTACGAGAAGGACCGTTTCGAGTACATCAACAAGAAGTTCCTGTTCTTCAACCGCAATCCCAAAAGCATCCACAAGGGCGGTTCCATGCTTGACCTGCGCCTTATCCGCCTTTCGACCAAACTCTATCTGGAAGCCTACATCGACCTGAAGGGCGAGCCCGTGACGCTCGGCCTCATCATCGTCCCCGGCGACAAGACTATCGAGGATTACGACGATGGGGAAGACGAAGAAGACGGCGTGATGATGGAATAGCGGAAATTTGCCTGTAAAATGGCGTATTTCTTGTAAAAAAGTCCGTTAATTGGTCCGTTCGTTGTTTTTTATAGTATATTTAGAACAGAATAGTTTACAAGGAGAATCAATGAAAAAGTTTGTCAAGGCGTCTCTTGTTGCTGGCATGCTTGCCGCTCCGATTATGGCCGACGAACAGTTCGGCGGTATCGGCGTTACGATTTACCAGGTGCCCGCTGGCGTGTACGTAGCCGAGGTTATTCCCGGTGGCCCCGCTGCCGACACAAAAATCAAGAAGGGCGACGTGATTGTCGCTGTTGACGGTGTAAGCCTCAAGGGCCAGAACATCGAGTTTTCCAAGGATCAGATTCGTGGCCAGGTGGATAAGCCGGTCGAACTCACCTACGTGAGCGACGGCGATACGCTTTCCGCTGTCGTGCGTCGTACTTCCATGCTCGTGAAGGACTTCAATGCCGACGACGTTACGGCCTGGTATGGTGACAAGGACGAATTCAACGCCCAGGAACTTGAAACGTTTGCTAGCGGTAGCGAAACGGACAAGCAGCTGCTCGCCGTATTGAGCCGCGGAACGATCGTCGCGGGCGATGCCGAGAAGGTTTCTGCAAGGAACCTGAACGGCGTGTTCGTGAAGAAGGCCGAAAAGGTTGAACCCAAGACCAACCCGAACAAGGGTGTGAAGTCCAACGGGGCTGTGCTGAAGGGCTTTAGCCGTAATGCGATTTCCTTCACGCTCAAGACCGCAGGAACGGCTGTTGTCAAGGTTTCTGGTCCGAACGGCGAAGAAGTGGCTTCGGTGCGCGTGGATAACGCTCCGGCCGGCTTCAACAGCGTTGCCTGGAATTCCGAGAACGTCCCGAGCGGCCGCTACATGGTAAGCATCGAGCAGTCCTTCGGTGTTGCCGGCAAGTTTGCGGTTCTCAAGTAAAAACGGTTTAGCGGCCGCTCGTTTTAACGAGAGCCGTTCGCGGTAATACCGCTCACTTTTCGCAAATGCCCCTGGTCCAAAGACCAGGGGCATTTTGCTCACGGGCCGCTACATGGTAAGCGTCGAACAGTCCTTCGGTGTTGCCGGCAAGTTCGCCGTCCTGAAGTAAGTACAAATTAACTTTTGTCTGGAAAGTCTCGCGCTCGCGGGACTTTTTTTGTTGCGGTTCCCAAACAGTAATCTCTAATTCCTATATTTGCCGCAACGTGATTTTGTCTAGAACCCATAGTCTTCTATGGGCCGTTTTGCTGTTTGCAATCGGTGCCCTGGATACTCCCGCCGTGTTTGGCGCGGAGATGACGCGTTTTGAACTTGAGGAGCGCGAGCAGCCGGTCGAGGACACTACCGAGGTGGACTGGATGAACGACACCACGGGGACGGATACCGTCGAATACCGCGCCGTGGACCTCATCTACGACGTGGAAAAGGAAACGTTTAATCTGAACAATTCGGCGCAGCTCAAGTACCGTACGGCGACGCTCGATGCGGATACCATCTGGTTCGACCAGAAGAACAGCGTGCTTGTGGCAGGCGGCCAACCGATACTCCGCGAAACGAAGAACCCGTCGCTGTCGGGGATGCGTCTCAAATACAACATGAACAGCCGCATTGGCGAAATCTACTATGCGACGACCTTCCAGGATAACCAGCAGCTCAACGGCATGGAGGTGCGCAGGCTTCCTGACCAGCGAATCCAGATTGCCCGCGGCGACTTTAGCACCTGTAACGATTCGACGCACCAGCACTTTTACTTTTACGGTCGCCGCATGGTGGTGAAACCGAAGGAAACCATCACGGCGCGTCCAGTGGTCTTGAATATTGCTGATGTGCCGGTCGCTGTGCTCCCGATGATTGTTGCACCCTTGAAGAGCGGACGCAAGTCGGGACTCCTCTCGCCCAAGTTCGGTGGCGACCAGGTGCAGGGCTACTACATGCGCAACATCGGTTTCTACTATGCTCCGAACGACTACTGGGATGCGACCATCAGCGGCGACATCATCGAAGGAGAGGAAGCCCGATTCGAGAAGTCTTCGCTCAAGGGAGAAGTCCGATACAAGAAGCGCGATTTGCTCGATGGAAACCTTTCCTATACGGCATACCTGGACGAATTCGATTTTGGCAAAAGCGACTACGACATCCGGTATTCCCATAACCAAAACCTGACTCCGGATGCGAAGCACAAGCTGACGGGTACGGGCTCTTTCGTAAGCAACACGAAGGTCCGAAGGGAAAACGCCCTCGACGCGGAAACGATTCTTGACCAGCAGGCAAACGCCTGGCTTACCTATTCGGGCAAGTTCGGGACGAACAAGAGCCTTACCGTGAAGGCGGGGCAGAACCATAACTTGCAGACGGGCTATATGGAGCGCCAGCTTCCCGATGTGCAGTTCAACATGAGCGGTCCGCTGTTCTCTTTTGAAACCGATGAGGATGAGACGGCCGTCGAAGATAATTCTTTCCGTTCTTACCTTCAGAAGTTGAACTACAACTTCACGAACCGGTTCAACTACAAGATGGTGACCGCTCTCGACAGCGTCAATGACATGGACACGACTGCCAAGTATGTCGGCTATTCGGGAACGTACTCCCTCGATTATTCGGGGTCGCTTTTCAATGTCATCAACTTGACTCCGAGGGCGACCTGGAGCGGCTACTGGACGGGTCAGTCGTGGATAAACCCGGACGATTCGAGCAAGTACTGGAAACGCCGCACGAGCCTCGATCCCGAACACGATACCTTCGGTGAGTTCGCCTATAATCACAACTACAGCCTTACCGCCGATACGAAACTTTACGGCATCTGGGTCCCCGAAATTGGCCGATTTACGGGACTTCGCCACATTCTTTCTCCGAGCATTTCTTACACCTACGCGCCTGAAATCGATACGGTCAAGTATTTTGCGCCGCATCCGGATTTGGGGCAGTCGCCTTATCAGAAGGAGCAGCAGACGATTGGGTTCTCGCTTGGAAACGACCTTGATCTCAAGTACCTGAAGGTGGTGGGGCACAAGGCGGATACTACGAAGGGAGATACGGCAAAGGCTGTCGAAGACCAGTATGGCAACCGCAGGCTTCTTACGACGCGCCACAGCGTTTCGTACAACTTTGCGGCAGACTCGCTCAATTTTTCCGATATCAATTCGTCTTTCGGGTTCCAGATTTTGCCGGATTACCTGTTCACCATCACGACGCGCCACAGCTTCTACCACAAGTATTCCATGGAACCGACGAAGGTGCAGGTGCCGGAGCTTACCTACTGGGGCTACGAGCTGAGCCGCAGCTTCAACTGGAGCGGAACGCTCAATGCGGGGCTCCCGTCCCAGATGGGCAAGTACGAGATGCGCAAGTGGTCGCTGGGCCTCACGTATCGCTATTCGTTCTCCAGTACGCGCGTGGGCAAGGACCTCTTTCAAGACAACGTAAACCACTCGACATCGATTACCGCATCGTTCCAGCCGACGATAAATTGGGAAGTCTCCTACAGCACGCAATACGATTACAACGAGGGCAAGTTCGTGACGCACCGCTTCACGTTCAACAGGGCCCTCCATTGCTGGCAGCTGGATTTCACATGGACTCCGACGGGGCCTGCTGCGGGCTGGAGTTTCGCCATCTACGTGAGAGACCTGCCCGATATCAAACTCAATGCGGGAAGCACGGAATCGAGCAAGTAGGGGTTCACGACAAGGATATGGAAATGGAAAAGACAAGAATTGTTCTCGCAAGCGGTTCTCCCAGGCGGCGCGAAATCCTGTCCCAGATAGGGGTGGATTTCCGGGTGGTCGTCTCCAACGAGGAAGAAAAGCCGACATCGAGCAATCCGCTGGACTTCCCGCGCGAAAACGCGGCGGCGAAGGCGCTTTCGGTCTCTAAAAAGGAGCCCGGACAATACGTGCTCGGTTTCGACACCCTCGTTTTTCTGGACGGACGCCCCCTCGGGAAGCCAAAAAGCCCCGAAAACGCACTCGAAATGCTACAGGAACTGAACGGAAAATCTCACAAAGTTATTACGGGAGTTGCAATCGCAAAAGATTCGCAAGTCCTTGATACTCAACAAGAAGAAACAGAGGTCGTTTTCAGGAACTGCTCCTTACAGGAGCTAAAAGATTATGTAAATTCTAAAGACCCGATGGACAAGGCGGGGGCCTACGGTATCCAAACGCGAGGCGCCCGGCTTATCAGATCGATTTCTGGATGTTATTACAACGTGGTGGGCTTGCCTGTCGCCCTCACACTGGAAATGCTTACAAGGCAGAAGGTAAACGTATGAGTATGAGCCCTATAGAAGACAAACGCCCTGATGAACGCCTGGGATCCTACCTTGCGCGTGCGCGTGAAGCGAAGGGCCTTTCCGTAGAGGAACTCGCCACTGTGACGAAGCTCACAGTGAAGAACATTACCCTCATCGAAAGCGGCGACTGGAAGGCATTCCCGGTCGAGGCCTACCTGAGGGGCTACCTGCATTCGATTTGCGTAAAGCTGAATCTGGATTCCAAGAGGGTCCTGGATTACTACTCCGGCGAAACTGGCGCCAAGTTTTCGAGTCTCCTTTCTCCGTCCCCGGCTAAGCCCGCGAAACCCGCAGCCCCGGTCGACGAAGAGCACAAGCCTCACAGCAAGGCCGTTCCGGTGGTGGTGGTCCTGCTCGGACTGGCATTTGTGGTCGGCACTCATTTCATGAAGAAGATGGACGAAGGGACGACTCCTCCCGAGATGAACGAATCCGCTGCGGAAATGGTGGTGGAACCTCCTGCACCATCGGAAATGCCCTCGGAAATGCCTGAAGGCGCCGAGGCTATCGCCCCGGATTCTTCCTCGGTGGATTCTGCGGCCGTCGATTCCTCCAGCCTGAAGGTGACGCAGGAAGTCGTGGACGAGGCTGTCAAGAAATCGGACCTTCCCGCATCTGCGACAATCTTTATCTCTTCGACGTCTGGCAAGGATGCTCCCGCCGAGAAGACGAACAAGACTCGCATCGAGCTTGTCGCTTCGGGCGAAATGCGTTCTTGGATTGGCCTCAAGCGTCACGAGGAAGACAACGCTTTCCTGAAAGAAGCGAACCTTGCGGAAAAGGGAACGCGACTGATTTACGAATCGGAAGACACGCTGTTTGTTGTCGTGGGCGAACCCCGTGCTATTTCGAAGATGCTTTTGAACGGGAAGGAATCTCCGCTTCCCGAAATGAAGTTTGGCCGCGTGGCGCGCTTCCGCGTGTTCGGCGGCGAAATTGTTAAGACGAAGGGAGGCCGCTAATGCGTATTGCGAACATCAAGAGAAAGACCGGCGAAACCGATATCGAACTCTCGCTGAACCTGGACGAGGCTTCCCGCGGGGTCGTCAATTCTGGCAACGCGTTTCTCGACCACATGCTCGACCTGTTCCAGGTGCATGGCGGCTTTACGCTCAACCTCACCTGCAAGGGCGATACCGCTGTCGATATGCACCACAGCATGGAAGACATCGCGATTGTGCTCGGTCAGGCGATTGTGGAATGCCTTGGAGACAAGAAGGGAATCGAACGCTACGGCTTTTACTTTGTCCCGATGGACGAGGCGCTGAGCCGCGTTTGCCTCGATTTCAGCAACCGCATCGGGTTCGTGTGGAACGTGAACCTGCCTGCCGCCATGGCAGGTGGCATCGAGGCCAGCATGTTCGAACACTTCTTCAAGAGCCTGTGCGAAAATGCCCGCATGAACCTGCACGTGGAGCTCTTCTACGGAAACGACAACCACCACTGCCTCGAAAGCATCTTCAAGGCTTTCGCGCGTGCAGTTGCGATGGCCGTTGCCCCGAGCCGCAATGTGAAGGGAATCCCCAGCAGCAAGGGCGTGCTGTAGAATTTGAGATTGCCGGGAGGGTCTTAGGGAGGGGGTTACCCTCCCTAGTCTTATATCCTAGGGACCTTGACTTTATCCCCGGCGTTCAGCTTTTCGAGGTTGAGGCCGGGGTTTATTGTTTGCAGCGCGGACTGCACAAAAAAGCGGGGGAGCGTGAGCGAACCTGCACCGTAGGTCCGCTTGAGGAATGTGGTCAAATCCTCGTCGTTTGCGACTACAATCTTGTAGAGCTTCGCGTTGTTGGGGTCGGACTGTAGCGCGTTCATCGCCTTCACGAACCTGTCGCCGAAAGCCTCCGCCTTTTTGCCGGAAATATCTTCGCTTCGGCCCTGCGGGGCTGCCCTGCCCGATTCGTGCGCCTGCTTTTCGGCGGCGATTCTCTTGAGCATTTCTGCGGTGCCGGGCTGCTTTGGCCCGTCCTTTTTCCCGGTTACGGAACTCGGCAGTTTAAATACGGGCGCGCTCTTGGAATTGAGCGAGAGGTTCACGTCCTTTTTCTCGTTTGCGGATTTCTTGACAGGTTCAAGTGCGAGGATGGAGTCTAGCGAGTTTACGTAGATGCTGTCGGGCCACTCGATGAGGGGCATCTTTTGGTCTATCTTGATGACGGTGGCCTTGGGGGGCTCGCTTTTGCATGCGGAGAGGGAGAGGGCGATAATGGAGGCAGGAATCGCTAAAAGCAGTCTGTAGCGGGTGTTCATGTCCACAAAGATACTATTTCCCTTGCCAAAAGGCCGAAAATCTTCTAAATTTAGGCTCTCAAAATCAACTACTTCAATAGGAAGTTTAAAATGAAAGAAGGTATCCACCCTAACTATCAACCGGTCGTGTTCGTCGATGCGAATACGGGTAAAGAATACATCACCCGCTCCACGAAGTCTTCCGCCGAAAAGAAGACTATCGATGGTGTTGAATATAGCGTAATTTCTCTGGAAATTACGGCTGATACCCATCCGTTCTGGACGGGCAAGCAGCATCGCGTGGATACGGCTGGCCGTATCGACCGCTTCAACAAGCGTTTCGCTGGCAACATCACGGGCGCAAAGCGCAAGACCCGCAAGGCTGTGCCCGCCAAGGCCGAAGAAGAAGCTTAATTTTAGGCGATTCTCGATGCCCTCCACGCTGCGGGGGGCATTTTTTTTTAAATTCAAATCGGTTTTTAACACAAGGAAAAAAAGATGAAGAAACAACTTATCTCTGCATGTGCCTTCGCTCTCGTTGCCATGGCAATGACTGGTTGCGAAAAGACCGGTACGATCGAAGGTGTCGTTCTCGATCCGTTCACCGAACAGCCTGTCCCGATGCCGACGGTGTGGATGGACTCCACCATCTATACGACGACCAAGGAAAAGTACCCGTTCAAGGAAGACCTCCAGAAGGGTGAATTCAAGTTCCAGAAGGTTCCTGTTGGCAGCTACCGCATTCTCGCTGGCCGTTCCAAGTATATCAAGAGCCGTAACCCGGTTGCAACGACCGAGGCCGAACCGAACCTCAAGCTCAAGCTCTACATCTACAGTGACCAGGTGAACCCGGGCCTCTACAAGACGGGTGAAAAGGCTCCGACCAAGATCAACAACGAATGGGTGCTCTTCTCTACCCAGTGCACCGAATCCATCGCCGGCTACCGCCTCGAAATGCCGCAGGCTACCGATGGCGCCAAGATGCCGCCTGCCCCGAAGAAGGAAGACAAGAAGGGTAAGAAGGGCAAGAAGGCCAAGAAGGCTGCCGCTCCCGCTGCAGCTGCGGCTTCCAAGATGCTCGCTCTTCCGGCTCCGCTCGTTGTCGGAAACCAGATCAACGTCCTCTTCGTGAACGCGAACTCCGTTTCTTCTCCGCTCGTCGCGAAGACCTTCGCTGCGGTTGAAGAAAATGTCTCTGCCCACAAGGACTGCAAGGGCTTCGACGCAAATGACAAGAAGGGCATCTTCGTAGACAAGAGCAAGTCCACGGACCTCCAGGTGACCTACGTTGCCGAAAACCTCTTCCGCATCACGGGCACGCTCCCGCAGGGCAAGCAGATCATCCAGCTTTCCCAGGACGGCAAGACGGTCCAGACCTACTACTTCGAGGTGAAGTAATCGGTTAACGTTTTTACAAAGCCTTAAACGTTAAAAGACGGCGCCTGCAAAGGTGCCGTCTTTTTTTGTGCGCGAATTGTCTTCGCCACTCTAAGTTGGAATAAATTCACTTGATATATGTTTTTGTAAAAACAGGAACGAGAATTTTGTTGTAGGATGCCTGTGGAAAGCCTTATTTTTCGGGATTCCCGCGATGGGACCTGAGTTTACATTTCTTATGTTGAAAATTTGTTTACCCGTTCGGGTGAATCCGTTCCGATTTTTCTTTATAGTTTAAAATCAGAGAAGAACAATTTGTCTTGAATCTGAGTGAAGGAACGGATTCGGGAATGGTGTTTTGGATAAAGTAATTCCTTCGGTGTATGTAGTCTAAACATCCTGACATTGTTAGTTTGTGCGAAAGGCTTGGCAGACGAGCCCTTTCCCCGGTATTGCTTTTTGCAAAGAAAAAAGCCTTGACCACAAGGCGATAGCCCACTTTTTACCCCCATAAACATCAACCATCAATTCCCTCGAAAGAGGGGGAGGATAAAATCATGAAACCGATCAAAAAACCACCAAAAGAAAAAGAAACTGATGAACTCGTGGTAGCGCTCATGCCCGATTCCGACGAGAAATTGAGGAACATTACAGGAGTTTCTCTGCTCGTCGCTCTCGCACTGAGTTTCTGGGCCACGACATATGAGGTTGTTATCAACGATATGATGTTCGAGAAAACCTCCAGTTTGGAAATCGAAACAAAAATCGAAATCGCAGATAAGAAAGAAGAGAAAAAGCAGGAAAAGAAACAGGAGAAGAAGCCAGACAGGATGACAAAACGCGATACAAAATCCACGGGCGGGGGCAAGCCCAAGGGTGCCGGGAAACCGAACGTTCCCGAATCCAGGGGTGTGCTCAGGGAACTCGCTTCGATGACGAAGACCGCCACGGCATCGGCGTATACCCTGATGAACGACCAGAAATTCGCGAAGGATATCGATAAGATTCTCCGGAATGCGAACGTTCTGCGCAATTCGGGCAAGACGCAGATAGGCGAGAGGCGCGGCAAGGTGGACGGCGGCTTCAACGAAGGTGTCGCTTCGGGCGATGGCGGCGGGATTGATGGCGATCTCAGGAACCTCTTCGGGGCACCTGGGGGCGGCTTCAATAACAAGGCGATGAAGGGCAACATGAAGACGCCTTCCGTGCGCGATATCGACATGGGTTCCGGCGGCGGGTCGCGTTCCGCAGCCGACATCATGAAGGTAGTGCGCCAGAGGACTCCGGGGCTTCGCCACATATACAATAAGCACCTGAAGAAGGTTCCGGGCTTGGAAGGCAAGGTGACGCTCAAGTTCACGATTGCCCCGGGCGGCGAGGTCATCAGCATTGCGGTTGTATCGTCTACCACGGGTCACGGCGAATTCGACAACGACATCAAGAATGCAGTCGGTCGCTGGACTTTCAGCAAGGTCAAGTCCGGAAACACCACGGTGACCATACCCTTCACGTTCACGGAATAGGACTCTAAAATCCTGTAAATGATACCATTCCGGCGGCCGTACGGCTGTCGGAATTCCTTTTTTGCCTTGTGGTATGGGCCTCCGCTTTTGTGGATGCCGAAAAATTATATAGATTATCTGAAAAAAATTTCTGGTAGAGGTTAGGTTATGCTAAAAGCGAAACATGGATTTTCTTTTGCTGTTGCGGCTGTTTCCTTTTTGTTGCTTGTCGCCTGCGGCGATGACGATAGCGATTTTGCGACTCGACCATCGGAAGGTTCGTCTTCCAGCGTCACACCGCAGTCGAGCGATAGCGAGACAAGTGTGTCCACTGGAACAATGACCGACTCCCGCGACGGCCAGACGTACAAGACTGTCACCATCGGCACGCAGACCTGGATGGCGGAGAACCTCAACTACGCATACACTGGTGTACCCTATAAAGTTTATAGCTATACCTCTGATTCCACCAGTTGGTGCTACGAAGACGGGGAAAGCAACTGCGCCAAGTACGGACGCTTTTACACTTGGGCTGCAGCGATGGACAGCGTGGGAACATGGTCTACGAACGGCAAGGGCTGCGGCTATAAGAAGACATGCTCTCCGACTTATCCTGTTCGCGGTGTTTGCCCAGAGGGCTGGCATCTGCCAACAAAAGCGGAATTCGAAACTTTGTTCACTGCAGTCGGCGGTCAATCAACCGCAGGGAAGGTGCTCAAGTCCACATCCGGATGGAATAGTGGTGGCAATGGCTCGGATGCCTTCGCCTTCTCCGCGCTCCCTGCCGGCCACAGGGACTACTACGGGAATTACAACAGCGAGGGCGACTACGCGCACTTCTGGAGTTCTACAGAGAGCAATAGCGACGACGCGTACAGCATGTACTTGTTCTATAGCGTCGGCGATGCGTGCCTGGACTTCGACGGCAAGTTCACCGGATTTTCTGTTCGTTGCCTCAAGGACTAGGGTCGGCGAGTACAGCGGTCGGCGAGCGCAGCGGCCCCTCTTCGTTTTTTTTTGAGTGGGTCCCTGTTCTTGCGTTTGTTTCTCCTTTTTGCTATATTCTCACGCGGAACAAAATGGAGAAATTGAAATGACCGATCCGCGTATTACGAAACTTGCAGAAAATCTGATTAACAACGCGCTTGCCCTGAAGGCGGGCGAGAACATCCTTATCGAAACCACCGACACGCCCGACGAAGTCTCTACCGAGCTCATCAAGGCTGTCGAGAAGGTGGGCGGAAACGCCTTCGTGCGCAATTCCAAGAGCCGCGTGCGTCGCCAGATGCTCCTTTCTGCAAGTGAAGCCCAGATGAAGGTCGAGGCTGAACTTGCCCTTGCCGAAATGAAGAAGATGCAGGCCTATATCGCCATCCGTGGGGCCGACAACTTCATGGAAAATTGCGACGTGAGCGACGAGAAGATGCTCATGTACCGCAAGATGACTAAGGAAACGCTCGATTACCGCGTGAACAAGACGCGCTGGTGCGTACTCCGCTGGCCGAACGCCTCCATGGCGCAGGGTGCGAAGATGAGTACCGAGGCGTTCGAGGACTTCTACTTCCAGGCTTGCCTCGCGGACTACCCGCGCATGGGCCGCGCCGCGCAGAATCTCGTGAACCTCATGAACAAGACGGACAAGGTGCGCCTCGTGGCAAACGGCACCGACATCACGTTCAGCATCAAGGATATCCCCGCGATTCCGTGCTGCGGCAACATGAACATCCCGGACGGCGAAGTCTATACCGCACCGGTGCGTGGCAGCATCAACGGCGTAATCCACTACAACACGCCCACGCTCTACGAGGGCAAGCAGTTCAGCAACATCCGCCTGGAATTCAAGGACGGGAAGATTGTGGACGCCACCTGCGAAACGGGCGACAATGCGCAGCTCAATGCCATCCTCAATACCGATGAGGGCGCACGCTATGTGGGCGAGTTCGCCATCGGTTTCAACCCGTTCGTGAATGCGCCGATGTGCGACATCCTCTTTGATGAGAAGATTGCTGGCTCTATCCACTTTACGCCGGGCATGTGCTACGAGGAAGCCCCGAACGGCAACAATTCCGCTATCCACTGGGACCTGGTGCTTATCATGCGCCCGGAATATGGTGGCGGCGAAATCTGGTTTGACGACAAGCTCATCCGCAAGGACGGCCTGTTCGTAGTTGACGAACTCAAGTGCCTGAACCCGGACCAGCTCGGAAAATAATTACCAGAATCAAAAAAACCGTCCTTTGCGGGACGGCTTTCTAAATGCATAATGTTATCCCCGCGAAGGCGGGGATCTTCATTACATCTTCAGCAAGATTTCACCGATCTGCACGGCGTTGAGGGCAGCCCCCTTGCGGATCTGGTCACCGGTGAGCCACAGCGTGTTGCTGTTGTCGTCGGCGAGGTCCTTGCGGATACGGCCAACGAACACGTTGTCCTTGCCTGCGCTTTCGAGCGGCATGGGGTAAACGTAGTTCTGCGGGTCGTCCTTGAGGGTCACGCCCGGGGCGTTCTTCAAAGCGTTGCGGATTTCTTCGACAGAAACCGGACGCTCGGTCTCGAACCACACGGATTCGGAGTGGGAGCGCAGCGAGCTCACGCGCACGCAGGTAGCGCTCGTACGGACGTCGGAGTGCATGATCTTGCGCGTTTCGTTGAACATCTTCATTTCTTCCTTCGTGTAGTCGTTTTCCGTCATCTTGTCGATCTGCGGAATCACGTTGTACGCGAGCTGGAACGGGAACTTGTTGATGTGTGTGGTGGTGCCCGTCTCGATGATGTCCTTGTACTGCTGCTTGAGTTCTTCCATGGCGATGGCACCTGCGCCGCTCGCGCTCTGGTAAGAAGAAATGTGAATCTTCTTGATGTGAGAAATCTTCTCGATCGGGTTCAAGACGACAACCATCATGATGGTCGTGCAGTTCGGGTTGGCGATAATGCCCTTGCCGCCGTTTTCAGCCTTGTAGAGCTTGATGTCTTCGGGGTTCACTTCGGGCACGACCAGCGGGACCTTCGGGTCCATGCGGAAGAAGCTCGTGTTGTCGACGACCACGGCACCGTTCTCGACGGCGATGGGGGCGAATTCCTGGGAAATCGCGGCACCGGCGGAGCTGAGCACCAGGTCGATACCCTTGAAGGAATCCTTGTTCAGGACTTCGCACTTGAGCGATTCGCCCTTGAACTTGAATTCCTTGCCCGCGCTGCGCTCGGAAGCGAGGAGCTTGAGGCTCTGCAGCGGGAAGTTGCGTTCCTCGAGGATGGAGAGAATTTCCTGGCCGACGGCGCCGGTTGCGCCCATGATGGCAACGTTGCGGATCATAATTAACCTTTAATTATCTTCTTGTTGAGGTTGGTAGTTTGATTTTAAGTTCTCGATGTCCTTCCAGAAGCGATCCAGTGATACCCTTGCCTGCGTAATCTGGTTTCTGCACTGGCTGTACTGGTTGGCCTGCTCCTGTGCGTTTTCTTGCAGGGTGTAGGTGTACAGCGAGTACGCGGCAAGGCGGACGCTTTCGCTCGCCTGGATGATTTCGGAGTGTGCCTCGCTCGATTCGTGCGGATGGAACAGCCCGAGAGTCTTCTTGTTGAGTGCGGTCGCGTTGTTGTTGATGGCGAGCGCCTGCTGGCTTTTTTGCTCGCGTTCGGATTCGGACGCGTTTGCGGGAATGGTCCCGAAGCTCTCGATGCTCGCCATGATGGAGTTCATGCGGTCGATGACTTTGGTGCACTCGTCGACATACTTGTCGAGTCTGCTCCTGGCGGCATCGTTCAGACGCGGCTGCGCGCTTGGGGTGGCCGTCCCGGCATTCGGCGCTGCGGAGCGGCCTTTCGGGGCCTCTTGCCACTTGCCTCCTTCACCGTTCTGGAACGAGGCGATGTAGTCCTGGTATTTCGCGTTCTGGGCGGCTAGCTCGGCGGGCGTGTAGTCGGCCGTAACGAGGAGGGTCGGGCGCTCCCAGTAGGCGATTCCCACGAAAGCCGAAAGCATGAATACGCAAAAAAGGATGTTCGCGACTTTCGCCGGGACATCCTCGCTGCGGATAACGTTCAGAATTCCGAACAAGAGAAGACTTGCAAATGCTAGAAGCAGTCCGCCGTCGGCGTTGTAGCTGATGAAGGAGTTCTTCGTGAAGTAGAAGAGACAGTCCATTACGACGACGAGGAACGAAAGCCCCGCGCCAATAATCTTGTGCATGCGCTCGGGGGCGGCTGCCGTCTGGAGAATAGTGATGAACGTGATCCCGAGCGGGAGCACGAACATCAATGAAATATTGGCTACGTCCTGGTTCATAGTCGAACGCTAGAACGGGAGGTCGTCGTCGCCCTCGGGCATGGCGCTTTCGAAGGCGGGGGCGCTGTTCTGTGAAGAATAGCTGTTGCCCTGGTTGGCGCTTTGGTAGTTGCCGCCCTGGCCGGCACCCGGGGTGCGGGGGCCGAGGAGCTGGAAGGTGTCCATGTTCACTTCGGTGGCGTAGCGCTTCTGGCCGTTCTGGTCGGTCCAGCTGCGGTTGGTGAGGGTGCCTTCCACGTAGAGGCTCATGCCCTTGCGGATGCCGAGCTGTTCGACGATGTCGGCAATCTTGCCCCAGCCGACGATGTTGTGCCAGTCGGTCTGTTCTTTTTGTTCGCCATTGTTGTCGCGGTAACGGCGGCTAGTGGCGAGGGAGAAGGCGACGCGCTTGCGGCCGCCGGTTTGGCTCATGCGAATTTCAGGGTCCTTTCCGATGTTACCAATGAGCATCACTTTGTTTAGATATGCCATATTTTTACCTGTCTGTTGTTTTTTGTTTCTATTCCAAAAATAAAAAAAACATTTTGACACTTTGTGCCATTTTTGGGATTTTTTTTGACTTTGACTACATTATTTTATATTTTGGGACATATGACTACTTTGGCTCTTTCACGTTTTGAAAAGGTTTTTCCCGTAAATCTCCGCGGCAAGCGCCTCGGCGCAGTCCTCCACCCGGCATCAGTCCTCCCGGACCTGCACTACACCCTCGACCTCCTCAAGGAATACGACGGCAAGCTGTTCAAGCTTTCGGCGCTCTTTGGCCCGCAGCACGGCATCAAGGGCCACACACAGGACAATATGATCGAATGGGAGGGCTACACCGACCCCGAACTGGGCATTCCCGTCTATAGCCTGTACGGCGAACACCGCGAACCCACGCCCGAGATGCTTAGCCACGTGGACATGATGCTCGTGGACTTGCAGGACGTTGGCGCCCGCTACTACACGTTCATCTGGACGCTGTTCCTTTGTATGAAAGCCTGCGAGAAGGCCGGAATCCCCGTGATTGTGGTGGACCGCCCGAACCCCATCAACTGTATCGACGAGGAAGGCCCGGTGCTGGACTTGAATTACACGAGTTTCGTGGGCCTCCACAGCATCCGCACGCGCCACGCGAAGACCATCGGCGAACTGGCGGTTCAGTTCAAGGAAGAACGCTTCCCCAAGTGCGAACTCTATGTGCTCGGCATGGAAGGCTACGACAAAAAGATGTGGTACGACCAGACGGGGCTCCCGTGGATTTTACCGAGCCCGAACATGCCTACGCTCGATACCGCAATCGTTTACCCCGGCATGTGCCTTTTCGAGGCCACCAACGTGAGCGAAGGCCGCGGTACCACGCGCCCGTTCGAGATTTTCGGTGCGCCGTTTATCGATGCCGTAAAGCTCTGCAAGTACATGAACGGGCTCAAGCTTCCCGGCGTGTACTTCCGTGAGAACTACTTCCAGCCCACGTTCCACAAGGGTGCGGGCCAGATTTGCGGAGGCGCGCAGATACACGTGCTCGACCGTGACAAGTTCCGCAGTTTCGACATGGCGGTAAAGCTGTTGCAGTACATCTTCAACGAGTACCCGAAGGATTTCGCCTGGAAGCAACCGCCCTACGAATATGAGTTCAAGAAGTTGCCCATCGACATCCTGCTCGGCAACGGCACGTTCCGCAAGGAATTTATCGAAAGTAGCATTTAACCGCGGCACGACCGCAAATAAAGAGGCTTACATGATTCAACCGGTCAATGGAAAATTTGAAATGCCCGCCCTTCCGTATGCGGCGGGGGACTTGGCTCCGGCACTGAGTGCTGAAACCATTGAATTTCACTATGGGAAACACCTGCAGACTTACCTCAACAACCTGAATGCGGCCCTCCCGGGGAGTGCCTTCGAGGGCAAGTCTATCGAAGACATCGTGAAAAGCGCAGAAGGGGGCGTGTTCAACAATGCGGGGCAGTTCCTGAACCACTACATGTATTTTATGCAGTTCAGGTCTCCGTCTGCTAGCAATACGCCGTTCGGTAAAATTGCCGAGGCTATTGTCCGCGACTTCGGTTCCTTCGAAAAGTTCCAGGAAGAATTCCAGGCGAAGGGAGCCTCCCTCTTCGGTTCCGGCTGGGTCTGGCTATCCGCCGACGCATCGGGCAAACTCGTGATTACGCAGGAAGGCAACGCCCAGAACCCGCTCGCCAGGGGCCTCAAGCCGCTTCTCACGTTCGACGTGTGGGAACATGCCTACTACATCGACTACCGCAACCGCCGCCCGGACTACCTCAAGGCGCTGTGGAGCATCATCGATTGGGACGTGGTGAACAATAGGCTCTAGTCGCGGGGATATTTTTCTATCTTTGCGCTCATGAAAGTCCTTTTATACGATACAACCCTCCGTGATGGTAACCAAGACCGCAAGATAAGCCTTTCTCTCGCCGACAAGCTGCAGATTGCGCGAATTCTTGACCATTTCGGTTTTGACTACATCGAAGGGGGCTGGCCCAATCCGAGCAACCCGACCGACGAGGAATTCTTCCGCAAAATCAAGGAAGTGAAGCTGAAGCATGCGAAGATCGCCGCGTTCGGCTCTACGCGCCGTCCGAAGGTGTTGCCCGAGAATGACCCGCTGCTGCAGGCGCTCGTGAAGTCGGAAGCCCCGGTCAAGACGATTTTCGGCAAGAGCTGGGACCTGCACGTGACCGACGTCATCCGCACCACGCTAGAAGAGAACCTCGACATGATCGAGTCTTCCGTCGACTACCTCAAGGACCATTCCGAGGAGGTGATTTACGATGCGGAACATTTCTTTGACGGCTACAAGGCGAACCCGCAATACGCTATCGAGACGCTGAAGGCTGCGGAACGCGGCCGTGCGGACTGCATCGTGCTTTGCGATACGAACGGCGGGACGATGCCGTGGGAACTCGAACAGATTGTGAAGGACGTTAAGAAACAGATTTCGACGCCCATCGGCATCCACGTGCATAACGACGCGGGCCTTGCCGTATGCAACAGTATTTATGCCGTCAAGTGCGGTGCGACTATGGTGCAGGGCGTTGTGAATGGCTATGGCGAGCGTTGCGGAAACGCAAACCTCACGACCATTGCCGCCGATCTTCATTTCAAGATGGGCGCGAAGTTCTTTGCCGCCAAAAAAATGGCTCGCCTCCGCCAGCTGAGCAGCAACGTGGACCAGATTGTGAACCTCCCGAGCGACGTGCATGCCCCGTACGTGGGCGATGCGGCGTTTGCGCACAAGGGCGGTGCCCATATCGACGGCGTGATGAAGGTGAGCCGCAGCTTCGAGCATATCGACCCGCACGAGGTGGGTAACGACCGCGTGTTCGTCACGAGCGACCAGGCGGGCGGTTCCCTCGTTGTGGAAAAGCTCAGGGCCATCAAGCCGGGCATCGACAAGAAGGATCCGGTTGTGGGCAAGCTGCTCACGCTCATCAAGGAACGTGAGAACGCGGGCTGGCATTTCGATTCTGCCGAGGCCAGTTTCAAGCTTTTGGTGTACCGCCACTTGGGCATGGTGCAGGAGCCGTTCAAGGTTCTGGGCTACCGCGTCATCGAAGACAAGACGACTCAGGGCGTTTCCGTTTCGCAGGCGACTGTCAAGCTCCAGATTGGCGACAAGATTAGCCATCAGGTGAGCGAGGGCGACGGCCCGGTGAACGCGCTTGACGCGGCTCTCCGCAAGGCACTGCTGCCGTTCTTCCCGAACATGGCGAAGGTCAAGCTCGACGACTACAAGGTGCGCGTGCTCGGGAGCAAGGTGGCATCTGACGCTACCGTGCGCGTGTGGACGACCTTTGGCGACGAGAAGGGCTACTGGAATGTGGTCGGAGTCTCGAGCAACATCATCGAGGCGAGCTGGATGGCGTTTGTCGATGGGCTTACCTACAAGATTCTTGTGGACAACAAGGTCATCGAGGGTGCCTATAAGCATATCGATGTGAAGCCGGTTGCTTCGAAAGCTGCTGTGAAGGACGAGGAACCCGCTCCTGCGAAGCCGAAGAAACTCTCTGCCCGCAAGGTGAAGAATCTCGCTGACATCACGAGGAACAAGAAGAGGAAGTAGCCTCTTCTGGAAATCTTTATGATAAGCATTACCAAGCTTTTGATGGATACTCCGAACTTCGGGGACCAGCTCCGCTATGAACCGCGGGCCCATGAGTGCAAGAACGGCGTGGCGCCCGGCCGTGGTCCCGTTGTTGTGTGGAACTGCACCAAGACCTGCAACTTGAGCTGCGTGCACTGTTACGCTCGCTCCGAGGCCATCAAGTACCAGAACGAACTGACGCACGAAGAAGGCTTGGCGCTTATCGACCAACTTGCCGATTTCAAGGTGCCGGTAATCCTCTTTAGCGGTGGTGAACCGCTCTTGCGCCCGGACTTTTTTGAACTTGCGAACTATGCGGCAAGCAAGGGAATTCGCCCGACCATCAGCACGAACGGCACCTGCATTACGCCCGATGTCGCCCAGAAACTCAAGGATATGGGTGTGGGCTACGTGGGCATTAGCCTGGACGGTTGCGAAGCGACCCACGACAAATTCCGCGGCAAGGAAGGCGCTTACAAACTCGCTTTGCGCGGAATCCGCAATTGTGTGGCGACGGGCCAGAAGGTGGGCCTTCGCTTTACTATTACGCGCTACAACGTGCAAGACTTGAATGCGATTTTTGACTTGCTCGAAGCCGAAAATATCGACCGCGTATGCTTCTATCACCTGGTTTACAGCGGGCGCGGTTCCGCGATGGTCGCAAACGACTTGAACCACGAAGAGAGCCGCAAGGCGATGGACCTGATTATTGACCGCACGCTCGACTTCAAGAAGCGCGGGATAAACAAGGAAATTCTGACCGTCGATAACCACGCCGATGCAGTCTACCTTTACTTGCGCATGAAACGCGAGGACCCTGCCCGAGCAGAGAAGGTGCTGGAACTCATCCAGCGTAATGGCGGTAACCGCAGCGGTATGGCCTTCGGTAACATCGACAGCATCGGGAATGTTCACCCCGACCAGTTCACGCAGTATATTACCCTCGGGAATGTGCGCGAAAGGAACTTCGGCGAAATCTGGAGCGACGAATCGAACCCGATTATGGCGGGCCTCAAGAATCGCAAACCGATTTTGAAGGGACGCTGCCCCAAGTGCGCCTACCTGAACTTGTGCAACGGCAACTTCCGCACCCGCGCCGAGGCCGTCACGGGCGACTTCTGGGAACAGGATCCGGCTTGCTACCTGACGGACGAGGAAATATCCTGACCCCGCTCGAACAAACGCTTCTGGATACCATTCAGGACGCCTTCCCGCTGGAAGAGCGCCCTTATCGTGTGCTTACGGATGTCCTGAATGGGCGAGGCGAGGGTGAAACCGTCACCGAACAGGCTGTCTTCGAAGCGGTCGAGAACCTCCGCAATTCTGGGATTGTCCGTCGCATCGGTGGCATCTACGACTCGCAAAAACTCGGCTTTATTTCGCGGCTCTGTGCGGGCAAGGTTTCTGATGTGGATAAATTCGCAACTGCAGTCAACGGGATCCCTGCGATTACGCACAACTATGTGCGCTCCCACGAATACAATGTGTGGTTTACCGTCATCGCGGAGTCCGAAGGTGAAATTCGTGCGGTTGTCGAAGGGCTTTGCTCCACTACGGATTTGCACGATGTGCATATCCTTGCCGCAACGAAAAAGTTTAAGATAAACACGGTGATGGGGAAGGGCGCAGACGAAAGAAATGAAGATTCCCGTGATTCTATCGGGGCTTTGTCCCTCCAGAATGACAGCGGGAATGATGATCGGGGTGTGCAATTCGTTACCGCGTTGTCGTCGTCCGACAGGGCTCGCATCCGCATAGCCTGTGGCGATATTCCGCATACGCTCACGCCGTTTGCGGACTGGGGTGTTCCTATCGAGGCCCTCCGCGACGACTTCGTGCAAAAGAGGATGCGCCGTTTTGGGGCTATCCTTCGGCACCAGGATGCGGGTTTCGCGTTCAATGCGATGGTGTGCTTTGATGCCCCGGGCTCTGCCGGCGATGTCCTCGCGCAAAAGCCCTATGTATCCCATTGTTACGAGCGCCCTTCCTTCGAAGGCTTCCCTTACACGCTCTACGCGATGATGCATGCCCAGTCTGCCGCGGAACTCGAAACATTCATAAAGGGTGCCGCGGAATCTATCGGGAGTCCCGATTATGTCGTGCTCCATTCCCTCCGCGAACTCAAGAAAACAAGCTTTGATTTTTTCGCCTAGCGGCGCTGTCAGAAATATAGCCTAAGGGGTGGCCTGCAGGTATATTCCCACGCGGTGTCCCGTCTCGAATCCGAAGAGGGTCCCGTCGTGGATTTCGTAGTTGAAACCGATGCCGACCGGTAGCCCGTAGATTCTGAAGAAGCGGGTGGCATCGAATTTCATTTTATAACCCCGGTATTTGTCGTCCATCTTGCGGAAGCGCTTGTCGAGGTTTCTGTTCTCGGAATCCGTGATGCGCGCCTGGTAGAGGAATACCTCGCTAAATTTCCAACCTGTATGGAGAGAGTCGTTCCAGCCGAGTTTCCACACGAAGGACGCCTTGATGCCGATTTCATCGCCCGGCATGTAGTTCTTGTCTTCGAGGAACATGTTGTAGCGCAGGGAGGTGCCTAAAACGAGGTGCCTTGAAAATTGCAGGTAAGTGAACGGTTCGACGTTGAGGCGGTGGAACCGGTTCTTTTGCGATCCTTCGCCGGGCGGGAATCTCCAGCCCAGATCGAGCCCGATGTTTTTATACAGGATCCCGCGGATTCCCGCATACGTCTCGTTGAATCCGTTCACGTGCAGGTTGCAGTAGTTGTGGAGATACCCTTCGGTCGAATACTCGTAGCTGTAGCTCATGAAACGGAAGGAGCCGTCGACATAAAGGCTGATACGCGAAAGCGGGGCGTATTCCAGCGAGACTGCCATGTCTGTGCTGTAGACGTCTTCGTCCAGTTCCTCGGTTCCCTGGATGCTGAGGCTGCTTGCGGGCGGCAGAATCGGATGCAGGACTTCGGTGGCGTGTGCCGCCACGGCGAACAAAAACAAGGTGCATGCGATTGCCGGTTTCATGGGGAGAAAGATAAAAATTGTTATTTTAGATGCAGGATGCGTGAACATTTTCGACAGTGCATATTGCCGGTTGCAGTTGCGGTGCTTCTGTGCTTTGGCTGTTGTGTGGTCGGATGCCAGAACGAGACGACCGACCCGTCTCCCGACTATTTGCCGCTCGACGATTCCGAATATCCCTATGCGGACTTGCCACGTATTGTCATCGAAACCGAGAATTTCTCGGGCATTCGCGACCGGGAAACAATCCATCCTTCGCTTCTTCAAATTTATGGGGAGTCGGGCCCCGAAAGCGAAGTCCTGGAGCTGACAGTCCATGGTCGTGGCAATTCGAGTTTCAAGATGCCCAAGTACGGCCTGAAACTGGAATTTAAGGATAAACTCGCCTTTCTTGGAATGCCCGCAAGTCGTGACTGGGTGCTTGTGGCCAACTATGGCGACAAGGCGCACCTGCGAAACTATATGGCAACGCGTCTTTCGGAATGGTTGGGCATGCCGTACACGCCGCGCTGCCGCTTTGTGGAACTTTACTTGAACCGCAGGTATATGGGGCTCTACCTCCTCATGGAATCGGTCAAGGTCGCGAAGGAACGCGTGAACATCGCGGAAAACGACACCTCGTTCCTTTTCGAGAAGGAAGGCGAAAAGAAGATAGATTCACCGTTCTTTCGTTCGTGCACGGGAGAACCGTTCCACGTGAGGTCTCCCAAGAATGTGTCGCAGGAGTCGATGGAGCTTTTGCGAACGCACCTGTGTGACTTTGAACGCTGCCTGCAGCGGGCCTGCACCATAGATAGCGGTGCTGTCGCGGAATGGGTGGATATGGACGATTTTATGCCCTATTACTGGGTCCAGGAATTCTCGAAGAACGAGGATGCCAATTTTGGCAGAAGCATTTTCATGACATGGCAGAAGGGCGGCAAGATTCATTTTGGCCCGATTTGGGATTTCGATATATCTTTCGGCAACGAATCCTACGAGCGGAACCGCGGCTTCGACGGTTGGTACATCCGGAAATACAGGTGGTTCGGTTCCATGTTCCGGAGCCCGGAAGTGAAAGAGGAGGCGAGGCTGTATTGGATGGAACACCGCGAGACAATCCACGCCCTGGCCGACAGCGTCCCCCTGTATAGGGCCATCATCGAAAAGGCCGTCAAGAACGAATACCGGCGTTGGCCGATAATGAGCAATACCGAGAACTGGGCGCTCAAGGAGCCCTACGAGGACTATGCAGAGGCCATTTCGGTCATGCTGGACTGGATGGAACGGCGTTTTCAGTGGATCGATGCCGAATTGAACGATGGATCCTAAGCAAAATTTATTGGAAGGTTGACGGCTGTAATGATGGTTATATAATCAGTCCAAGATTGGATTCGTCCTTTCCGGGGAACATGGATGCTGGGCTTTATTTAGATGAGACTCCATACATGTCAATGCGGTTTTCTCACGAGTTTAGTGGAAAAATTACGGTTGGTGGACCCTATTCCAGCGTAATTGTGGGAGTAGAAGTTGGTTTGTCGAATCCGATTTTTGGGGGAACGATTTCGTGTCCGACTGTAGAAGTACGTGGTGTGGACTATAGTTCGTCTTCTTCCTCTTCTGGGTCTATCGCTTGTGGCGACATGTGGTGCGGGCTTAAACAAGAGATTAAGGGGGCTTGGACATATAGTTGGGTAAATACAGGACATAATAAGTCTCTAAATGATGGGTATTATATCGTGGGAGCCCGAAAGGGCGCTGATGTTACAGATTGGGATGGTCTCTGTATTGTTTACAAGTCTACGGTAGACTTTTATTTAGAGATTCCTGTCGAGAATGAGGCAGTCGTAGTTGATTATGATAATTTCAACTACAAGTTGCCCAAGACGTCTGAAATGTCTGTTGTAAATATTCCATGGGACAATTTCAAACAGGGCGGTTGGGGCAAAAAAATTGATCGCGCAGAAGCATTAAAAAAGGTAGCAGCCGTCACGTTGGAATTTAATGATGAAGTTGGTTCCCCGCAAGATTTCTTCATACAGTTCGTCGGCCGCTATAATTCGTGCCAGTAATTCCTAGTGCTTGACGCCGTATAGTTTTGCGGCAACTGCAGTAATTTGTTGTCCCTGCCTTTGTGCAGGGATTTCTTTTTCTATCTTTGTACCATGCGCAAAATCTACATGGCAGGCATGAGCCACAAGGTGGCTGAAATCGCAGTCCGCGAGAAGTTCTACATCCCGATGGATGTGAAGACGGAAGCGCTCGGCCATTCTCCGTTTGACGAACTCCTGATTCTTGCGACGTGCAACCGTACCGAAGTCTACGTGGCATCGGACAGGGATATTGCCGAGGCGGAACTCGTGCAGTACGTGTGCAAGCTTGCGGGGCAAAGGTTCGAGGATTTTGCGAAGTTTTTTTACTTTAAGACGGGTGACGACGTTGCGCATCATGTGATGAACGTGTCTGCTGGGCTCGATTCCGTGGCCGTGGGCGAGGACCAGATTCTGCACCAGATTGGCCGTGCCTACGAGACGGCGCACAACCTGCATGCGACGGGGAACAGCCTCAACAAGTTATTCCAGGGGGCAATCCACACCACCAAACGCATCAAGACGGAGACAAACCTGAGCAAGCTCAGTTGCAACATCCCGTTTTTGGCGATGAAGCAGGTGCAGCGCACGTTCGATGACCTCGAAAACCGCTCCGTGTATATCGTGGGCCTAGGCGAGATGGGTTCCCTGATGCTCAAGTACGTGCAGGAATACACCACGAATATCTTTGCGAGCAGCAGAACTTTCGCAAATGCCGAAAAGTTTGCAGACGTGCTCACCCCCGTGAAGCTCGAGGACCGCTACAAGGTGCTGGGCAAGTGCGATGTTGTCGTACTGTGCAGCATCTGCCAGGAACCCCTTATCACGAAGGATGAATTCGAGAAGGTCACTGAGTTGGTTGGTGAGCCTGCCGAACCAGCCGAAGTGACCGACCGACGGAAACGCTTGATTATTGACCTCGGTAGCCCGCGCAATGCGGAAGCCTCCATTGGCGAAATTCCCGGCGTGCAGTACGTGTGCGTCGATGACCTCGAAAAGATTGTTTCGGAGAACCGCCGCCTGCGCATGGTGGAACTCGAGGCCGCGCAGAAGATCTTGAAGGAAGGCCTGGACGAGTTCTTGCAGTGGTACCGCATGGACGAGGTTTCGAAGGATATCCGCGTGCATGCCGACAGGATGGTTGCAACCGCGAACGAGGAATCCGAAAAGCTGTTGCGCTCGATGCCCGACTTGCCGGAAAATGAACGCGAACGCATCCGCATGATGTACGAACGCTTTGCGAAGAAGATGGCGAACGATTACCTGTACAAGGTAAAGGCGGGCAATTCGCCCGAAGACGTGAAGGTGTTCCTCAAGTGTCTGGAGGCCTGCGATGAATAATGCCATTTTTTCGCTGGGCGGAGATGTGCGCCCGCTGCGGATTGCGACGCGCAAGAGCGCCCTTGCCGTGGCGCAGACTACGCTTGCCGCCAACGCCCTCGTGTCGGCGAACCCGGGCCTCACGTACGAACTCGTGACGATGACGACCGAGGGCGACCGAAGGCTCGACAAGTCCCTTGCGAGCTTCGGTGGCAAGGGTGTGTTCATCAAAGAACTCGAAGTCGCGCTGCTCGAAGATCGCGCCGATATTGCGGTCCACAGCCTCAAGGACATGCCGGCAGAAGTCTTGCCGGAATTCAGGCTGGCCGCAGTCCTCAAACGCGAGGACCCGCGCGATGCGTTTATTGCCCGCGGTGGTGCAGGCGGCGTGCACTTTATGGACCTGCCTTCGGGTGCCCGCGTCGGTACGGGCAGCATCCGCAGGGTGGTGCAGCTCAAGGCGCTCCGTCCGGACTTGGAATTCGTGCCCATCCGTGGGAATATCCAGACGCGCCTCTCGAAACTTGATGAACTCGACGGCGTCGTGCTTGCGGCTGCAGGCCTCAAGCGCATGGGCCTTGCAGACCAGGTGACGGAATACTTCGATACCGATAAAGTTTTGCCTGCATCTGGCCAGGGAATCCTCGCGATTGAAACTTTGGCCGATTGTCATTCTGGAGGGAGCCTTGCGACCGATAGAATCCAGACCATTCTTTCCCGCGTGAACGACGCTCCCACCTATTGTATCGCAGTTGCCGAGATGGCCTTCCTCAAGGCGCTCAATGCGGGTTGCCAGTTCCCGGTGGCGAGTTTTGCCGAATTCGTTTCTCCCGCAGGGAAAGGTGAATTTGCGAATGATTCGCAAATTTATAGCGGGGCGGAAGGCTGCCAGCAGATTATGAAAATCCACGGCATCTACTGGGACGAATCTTCACAGCGCTTGCTCCGTGCGGAACATGGCGTGCAGTTTGGTGCGCTTGAATCCGGTGTGGGCGAATCGTTTGAAAATGCTGTGATGCAGGCTCGCGAGGCGGGTGTTGCGCTTGCGGGCAAGATTCGCGAACAGTTGTAGTTTATTGAAGGTTTGTAATGAGCGTTGCTGGAAAGGTTTACTTGATTGGTGCAGGTCCCGGCGATCCGGGGCTCTTGACGCTCCGTGGCAAGGAAATTCTGGAAAAGGCCGACGTGGTGGTCTATGACCGACTCGTTTCGCCTGCGATTCTCGGGTTCTGCAATCCGAAGGCCAAGATGGTAGACGTGGGCAAGATGCCGACGCACCACAAGGTCAAACAGTCCGAAATCAATAAGCTTCTGGTGCAGTTCGCAGGGGAAGTTCCCGGCGGTGTGATAGCGCGCCTCAAGGGCGGCGACCCGTTCGTGTTCGGGCGCGGCGGCGAGGAGGCCTTGGAATTGGTTGCCGCTGGCGTCGAATTCGAGGTGGTCCCGGGCATCACGTCTGCAATCTCCGTGCCTGCGTATGCGGGCATACCTGTAAGTCATCGCGGGATTGCGACGAGCTTCCATATCATTACCGGCCATGAAAAGGCGGAGTCGGGCGATCCCCTTTCCCTTGACTTCGAGACTCTCGCGAAGTGCCCCGGCACGCTCATATTCCTGATGGGCATCGCCAACATGGATTTCATTGCCTGCCGCCTTATGGAATGCGGGAAGGACCCGAAAACCCCGCTCGCCTTTATCGAGAAGGGCACGACCCCGTACCAGCGCACCGTCATGGCGACGCTCGAAACGGCGGGGGAGACGATTGCCCGCGAAAATGTGACGGCACCCGCAATTACGATTATGGGTGGCGTCGTGGAACTTGGGAACACGCTTGCGTGGAAAAAGAACTTGCCGCTTTCGGGCAAGCGCCTCGTGGTGACCCGTGCCGCAAAGCAGGCCAGTGGGATTACCGCACGCCTCACGGCCCTCGGCGCCGAAGTCATCGAAACCCCGATGATCGAAACCAGGGATGTCATCCCCGCGACTTCATCTGTCATCCCCGCTGTCATTCTGGAGGGGCAAAGCCCCGATAGAATCACGGGGATCTTCTCTGCAGACTTCAATGCCCTCGCGAATTTCGACATCCTCGCCTTCACGAGCACGAACGGCGTGGAAAGTTTCTTCAGGCAGCTGTTCGCCGCAGGTTGTGATGTGCGCGTCCTTGCCGGAAAGAAGATTGCGAACGTCGGCAAAATTACCGAAAAGAAGTTGCTCGAATACGGCATCCGCTGCGACTACGTGCCCGAAGACCATACCGGCGAAGGCCTTGGAAAGTTGCTTGCGGCAAAGGTGACCGCGGGGGAAATCGATGAATCCCGCATTCTCCTCCTGCAAGGCAATCTCGCGGACGATACGCTGTTGGAACTCCTGCCGAAATCGACCCGCTGGGTCGTTTACGAGACACTCCCTGTGACAGAACTTCCCGAATGGAAGCGCGAAGCCGTTGCCGGCGCCGATGCCGTCGTATTCGCGAGCACCAGCGCCGTCGAGAACTTTGTCAAGATGGCGGAAGCACGCCCGTCCCTTTCGTTCTGCATCGGTCGCATGACGGAAACCGCCGCCCGCAAGCACGGCTTTGAAACGGTCACATCCGACGAAACGACGATGGATTCCCTCGTGAAGAAGATTGCGGAATATTATTCCGCGGCTCGTTAACCATCGACTGAAAATTTCGAATAAAGAAAAGACGCAAGGACAGAAATCCTTGCGCCCTATCCGAGATGGCTTCTAGATTTATTCCGCGAAGAGTGCCGTAGACAGGTAGCGGTCGCCGGTATCCGGGAGGAGAGCGACAATCGTCTTGCCCTTGTTTTCGGGACGCTTCGCGAGTTCCTTTGCAGCCCAGAGAGCAGCACCGGAAGAGATACCCACGAGCACGCCTTCTTTTTTGCCGATTTCGCGGCCGGCTTCGAAAGCAGCCTCGTTCTCGACAGCAATAATCTCGTCGTAGACCTTGGTGTTGAGCGTGTCAGGCACGAACCCGGCACCGATACCCTGGATCTTGTGGGAGCCCGCGACGCCCTTGCTGAGCACCGGAGAGCTGGCCGGTTCCACGGCCACGACCTTCACGTTCGGGTTCTTGCTCTTGAGGAATTCGCCCACGCCGGTCACGGTACCGCCAGTACCCACGCCCGCCACGAAGATATCGACCTTACCGTCGGTGTCTTCCCAGATTTCGGGACCGGTAGTGGCCCTGTGGGCGGCCGGGTTGGCGGGGTTCACGAACTGGCCCGGAATGAAGCTGTTCGGGATTTCCTTCGCGAGTTCATCTGCCTTGGCGATAGCGCCCTTCATGCCCTTCGCGCCTTCGGTCAGCACGAGTTCGGCACCGTAGGCCTTCATCAGCTGGCGACGTTCCACGCTCATGGTCTCGGGCATCACGATGATGATGCGGTAACCGCGGGCGGCAGCGACGGAAGCAAGACCGATACCGGTGTTACCCGAAGTCGGCTCGATGATGACGGAGCCGGCCTTGAGCTTGCCGCTCTTCTCGGCATCGTCGAGCATCGCCTTCGCGATACGGTCCTTCACGGAACCTGCGGGGTTGAAGTACTCGAGCTTCGCGAGAATCTTGGCTTCGAGGTTGTTGGAAGCTTCGACGTGAGTGAGTTCGAGGAGGGGGGTGTGACCAACAAGCTGGTCGGCAGAAGTGTAAATCTTAGACATTTTGAAATTCCTTTTTTTTTGTGATCCCCGCTAGTGCGCGTAGCCATCAGAGCGGGGATCTTGTTTAAAATTTTGTTGATGTTAAGCCGCGGTCGACGGCCCGAATGAAAAGCCTACTATCAGGGCCAACATCGAACAGAATTAAGGTAAAGTCCGTACATACTATAATTCCTTAGATTGCGTTCAAGGCCTGGTCGAGGTCGTTGATGATATCCTCGTAGTGTTCCGTACCGATGGAGAGGCGGATCGTGGCGGGGCTGATGCCTGCGGCGGCGAGTTCATCCGGAGTGAGTTCGGAGTGAGTCGTCGTGTAGGGGTGCACCACCAGGCTCTTCACGTCGGCGACGTTCGCGAGCAGGCTGAAAATCTTGAGGCTGTCGATGAACTTGAAGGCTTCTTCCTGGCCGCCTTTAACGTCGAACGTGAAGATGGAACCGCCGCCGTTCGGGAAGTAGCGTTCGTAGAGCTTGTGGTCCGGATGGTCCTTGAAACTCGGGTGGTTGACCTTCGCGACCTTCGGGTGCTTCACGAGGAACTCGAGAACCTTCTTGGTGTTTTCTACATGGCGGTCGAGGCGGAGCGAGAGCGTTTCCGTACCCTGCAGCAGCAGGAAGGCGTTGAACGGGGAAATCGCAGCGCCTTCGTCACGGAGGAGGATTGCGCGGATGTAGACGATGTAGGCAGCGGCGCCGGCAGCGGCCGTGAAGGGCACGCCGTAGCTCGGGTTCGTCTCGGTAAACTGCGGGAACTTGCCGCTGGCAGCCCAGTCGAACTTGCCGCCGTCCACAATCACGCCGCCGAGAGTCGTACCGTGACCGCCGATGAACTTCGTGGCAGAATGGATCACGATGTCGGCGCCATGTTCCAGCGGGCGGATCAGGTAAGGAGTGCCGAAAGTATTGTCGATGAGCACCGGAATCTTGTGCTTATGGGCGATTTCAGAAATCGCTTCGATATCCGGGATGTCAGAGTGCGGGTTGCCGAGCGTTTCGATAAGGACGAGCTTCGTGTTTTCCTTGATGGAAGATTCGACTTCCTTCAGGTCACGGGTATTCACGAAGGTCGTGTCGATGCCGAACGGACGGAGCGTGTGTTCCAAGAGGTTGTAGGTACCGCCGTAGATGGTGCGCTGGGCAACCACATGGTCACCCTTGCGGGCGAGAGCCGTGATGGCGTAGGTGAGGGCTGCGGCGCCAGAAGCGACGGCGAGACCTGCGATACCGCCTTCGAGGGCAGCAATGCGCTTCTCGAAAACATCCTGCGTGGTGTTGGTGAGGCGGCCGTAGATGTTGCCTGCATCCTTCAGATGGAAACGGTCGGATGCGTGCTGTGCGTTATGGAAAACGTAGGAGGTGGTCTGGTAAATAGGAACCGCGCGGGAATCGGTTGCGGGGTCTGCCTGTTCCTGGCCAACATGGAGCTGAAGAGTTTCGAAGTGGAGCTTGTTCTGAGTAGTCATGTGTGAAATTCCTTTTTTCTGTTTTGTCATCCCCATGCAGGATGACTGTTAAATAGTGCCCCTATATTTCAAGCCGGGGCCCAGCCTGGCGGATTTAAGCTCCGCGAGCCTCACTTAGGGTACACATTCGATATTTCATAAGCTATCCTGCCTTCGCAAACTATCGTCTTGCTGTTTCTAGGTTTTAAAGTTCTTGGGCGGCGTTTCCGCCCGACGTGGAGTAAATTAGGATTTTATTCCTACCTTTTCAATAGGGAAATAACGGAAGACACAGGAATTTTGCTTATATTTTTCTTACTAATAGGTTTTGTCTATAACTAGATTCCAAGAAAAGCTATAGAGGCGCCTCTTTGCGGCATCAATGCTTAAAATTTTATTCAGTACTTGCTTTTTTGTACACTAGATATTATATTTATACTGCACAAAAGTTCAAGTGAAAAGATGAGTATGATATGGATGTCCGCGAAAAACTGAATATTCTTTCTGCTGCAGCGAAATACGATGTTTCGTGCACATCGAGTGGTTCCAGGCGATCTGCGCCTCCGAGGGGGCTTGGCGATGCTTGTCCGGCGGGAATTTGTCACACGTGGTCTTCCGATGGCCGCTGCATTTCGCTCTTGAAGATTCTGCTTTCGAATGCGTGCAAATACGACTGCGCTTACTGTGCGAATCGTCGCAGCAACGATATTCCGCGTGCGACATTTACGCCAAAGGAAGTGATTGACCTGACTCTCGAATTTTACCGTCGCAATTACATCGAGGGGCTCTTCCTGAGTTCTGCGGTGGTGGGGTCGCCCGATGCCACGATGGAACGTCTTGTGAAAGTCGTGAAGGAATTGCGGACGGTCCACAGGTTCGGCGGCTACATTCATTTGAAGAGTATTCCTGGAGCGTCCGAAAAGCTGCTTCACGAAGCGGGACTTTATGCGGATCGCACTAGTGTGAATATCGAGGTCCCGTCAGAGCGTTCGCTTACCTATCTTGCTCCTGAAAAGAATTACGCTTCGGTTTATGCCCCTATGAACTACTTTGCCGAACGCAAGATTGAGTACGGGGGTTCGCGGGGGAGGTATACACCGAACTTCTTGCCTGCGGGGCAAAGCACGCAGATGATTGTAGGGGCCTCCGGCGAAACGGATTTTCAAATTCTCACGCTGTCAGCAGGGTTCTACAGGCAGCAGCGGCTCAAGCGCGTATACTTTTCGGGCTATGTGCCGGTAAATGCGGACAAGCGCCTCCCCGCGCTTACGACGAAGCCGCCGCTCTTGCGGGAACATCGGCTTTATCAGGCGGATTGGCTCATGCGATTCTACAAGTTCGATTACGACGAAATTTTGGATGCGAAGCATCCGAACCTGGACTTGAATCTTGACCCGAAGGCGGGGTGGGCGTTGCGTCATCCGGAATTCTTTCCGGTCGACTTGCAGACGGCGGATTACGAAATGATCCTGCGTGTTCCCGGAATCGGGGTGAAATCCGCCCAGCTGATTGTCTCGAGCCGCAGGTATTGCAAGATACGCCTCGAAACGCTAAAGAAAATGGGAGTGGTGCTGAAGCGTGCGAAATATTTCATCTACCATCCCGACATTCCCGCGGGAGTGCGACAGTTCTATCCCGAGATGATCCGGCCCTTGTTGCTTGCGCCCTCGAAGACCCAGCAGCTCGACCTCTTCGATAGCACGCCTCTGCTGTTGCCTTCCGCGCCCGCAACAACAAACTCGTTGCCATCTGTATTCCCCAGCACGAATGTCATCCCCGCGAAGGCGGGGATCTCCTTGCCAAAGCCACACCTTCTAGCAGCAGGATAACACCATGTCTCTTTGTATTTCTTACGATTCCTCGTTTGATGGCTTCTTGAGCGCCGTTTTTGAAATCTATTCCCAGCATCTGGATGTGGAAAGCTTTGTCCCTGACCGCGACACGGGAGCGACAGGGGACCTGTTTCAGCAGAACTTCCGTGTGGAGACGAACGACGAATCTGCTTCGCGCCTCCGTCGCGCCGTCGTGAATTATGCGGGCGATGACGTGCTTAACCTGTTGTATGCGGCGTTCCTTTCGGAAGAACCGGGGGTCGAAATGAAGATTCTCGCATACCTTCGCAAGCTGTTTGCGGGTGACGATCCGAATTTTGCAAAGAACGTGGCTTCGACGGAAATGCTCCCGCTATACAAGCTTGCGTATTCGGTGCGTCACGAGGCTGGGGGGCTTCTCGGCATGGTCCGTTTTTCGAAAGCTCCCGGGAACTTCTACGTCTCGAAAATCGACCCGAAATATGATGTCCTCCTCCTCATCGAGCCCCATTTCCGCAACAGGTTTTCCAATGAGAACTGGGTCATCTACGACGAGAGACGGAAGTATGCCCTTCTGCATGACCGAACGGGAGAAAGTCGCGTTGTGACCCTGCCCGATGCGACCGCCTTGACGGATGCCATCCGAAGCGACTCCTTTACTCAGTTGTGGCAGGATTACTACAAATCCATCGCCATCAAGGAACGCGAGAACCCGAAACTGTTGCGCCGTTGCCTTCCCGTACGCTATTGGAAGAACCTTACCGAGCGGCAGACCGCCTGCGTCCCCGCGCTGTAACTCCGGCCCTCGCCAAACCTCTTAAATGAAAGGACCCGCCGATTGGCGGGCCCTTTTCGAATTCTAGGCGCTTGGACTTAGTTGATGCGGCCAACGAGGTTGCCGGAGAGCATGAAGTCCCTCGTGCTGCCGTAGCTGTGGAAGCCGGCGGAGAGGCTGAAGCGGTCCGTGAATGCCTTCTCGAGGTAGATGGCCCCGAGAACGTCCTTCACGTGCTTGGCTGCGAACTTGCTCTGGAAGTCCTTGTGCTCGTGACGGTCGCCCACGTATTCGGCTTCAACGATGATGCGGTCAACGATGGGCGTGACGATGGAGATACCACCGGTCAGCGGGATGACGAGGTCGTCGTCGGCACTGATGTTCATGAGGGCCGCTTCACCGAAGAGCGAGATGAAGTTCTCGGAGAGCGGGACGTTGAACTTGAGAGACACGTTGTGCTTTACGGTAGCGTCGGCGTCGTAGACCATGTCGAAGATGTTGCTACGGTAGCCGAGCTGGATCTTCAGGTCCTTGAGGCTTTCGAGGTTGTGGAAGTTGAATACGGCACGGAGGTCACCCTTGTCGAGGTTTGCCGACTGGCTGATGAAGGACACGTTCAGGTCCATCGTTTCGGACGGGGTGATGCCGAGCTGCAGCTGGTTTTCGGAGGGCTGCGTGGACATGAAACCGTTCAGGTAGCCGTCGATGTAGCCACCGAAGTAGTCGCCGTTCTTGTCGGTGTTATCCCAGCGACCGACCTTGAAGTTAATCAGGTCGTTTTCCTGGAAAGCCCAGGCTTCGTCGAGGGAGTAGTAGTCGTCGAGCTTGCCGTTCTCGTCGTTACGGAAGGCTTTCTTCTTGGCGTCCTTGTCGGCGAATCCTTCGTCCTTCAGGTCACCGGGGTAGAACGCTACGGCAATCTTGCCCTTGAAGTTTTCACCTTCAGCGAGGACTGCGAAGTTGGCTTCGCCGTTCCACGTTTCGAGGTTGTCCCTCATTTCGTCTTCTTCGCTTGCCCAGAAGACCTTGCCAGCTTCCAATTCAAAGTCGGCATTGATATCGAACGCGAGCTTCGGGGTTTCGAGCACGGCGTTCTTGATCATTTTCTTTTTCTTGCGGCGTTTTTTCTTCTTGGCGGGCTTCTGCTCGTCGGCGGCTGCGACCTGTTCTTCGGCAGGGGCTGCTTCGGCGACGGCTTCGGTTGCCGGTGCTTCAGCGGCGGGAGCTTCTGCTACGGGAGCGGCTTCAGCGGCAGGTGCTTCTGCTACGGGAGCGACTTCGGCGGCGGGGGCCTCGGCAGCGGGAGCTTCGGCTGCAGGAGCGGCTTCAGCGGCGGGGGCCTCGGCAGCGGGAGCTTCGGCTGCAGGAGCTTCGGCTACGGGAGCTTCGACAGCGGGTGCTGCTTCGGGGGCTGCTTCCGGGGCGGCAAAGACTGCTGCTGCCAGAACGCAAGAAGCGAGGATCATCTTTTTCATCTTCGGAATTCTCCTTTGTAAATTAATATGCCGAAAGTTTAGAAAAAACAATGGACAAATGGACGAATTGCTTCCGAAAATGGGAGATTTTACCTCAACTTTTACAAAAAAAGTTAATTTTTCGTGCCATGAAGATTAGTCTTAAACGAATTATTTGTTTTGCCACCGCTTTGTTCGTAACATTTGCGCTTGCGCAGGAAACGCTTCCTGTTTATAAGAAAGTAAGAAACGAGGTCAACGAGGCCGCTCCTGTTGGTGAACTTTCCAAGTCCGACTGGATCAAGGAACTCCCGATTCCCAAGGATAAAGTAAAGAAGGTCACCTGGGTCAAGGAAACGGTCGAGGTGACCGACAAGAAGGGCCGCCCTGTCAAGGACAAGAAGGGACGCGTCAAGACGAAGGTCAAGAAGAAAAAGGTGGAAACCTGGGTCGAGGTGGAATCGAGCGAACCGCCGAAGTACGTCCCGATCGAGTGCAAGTACGGAAGCGCCTGGGTGCGCCGCGCGGAACTTGCCCGGTTCCAGCAGGAATCCCTCGACCTGAGTGGCGAGTACGCCTCCGCGACGGGTAGCGTTTATCTGAAAAAGTCCCCGAACAACCCCAAGCGGTTCGACGTGGTTATCCAGAACGGTCCGGAAGGCAACCGTGCTGAAATCGAGATGGGAAACCTCGAAATTCGCGAGGCGGGCCGCAACGCTCGCTTCGCATATCAGGAAGATGGCTGCACCGTGGATGTCGCCGTTACGGGCCGCAAGGTGAAGGTCGCGCAGCGCGGCTGCAACGAGTATAATGCGGGGCAGTACAAGCTTGAAGGCGATTACGACAACTACAAGGGCAATACCCGCAAGGTTGCGAAGTTCAACATGCCTGAGGTCCAGTTCAAGTACAAGAAGTTCTTCTGGTGCGGCAGTGGTTTCGATAGCTGCGAAGAGATGAAGGATGAAAATGGCGCCGTCTACATCACCTGGAGCAAGGGCGGAAACGGCTTCATCGAACGCAAGGCGGGGGAGACCGTGCATACCTACCGCCCGTTCGAACACGTGATTCCTCACAAGCGCGAATTCTACAAGGGTGAAAAGCCCATCGCTATCAAGACCAAACGCACAGACATGGCGGGCGAGTGGATGATCTGGTATTACTACCCGAAGGCCGAACGCTTCAAGATGGTGCGTGCCGGCATGCGCGAAGACATCGCCTACATGGAAATCTACGAGTGATAAGGGATATAGGACAGAGCCGCGTTCTTTTCCTGGATTCCGGCCCGCTGGTCCGGCTGTTGCAGATGCACCCTGATTACTACCCGGCGGTGTCGGGCGTGCTCGACATGGTGTACGAGAAGAACGTTCAGGTTCTTGTTTCTTCCATTACTTTGTTTGAAATTTCGCAGAAGGCGTTTGGTGCCAACGAAGGTGTACTTGCCCGCCAGTACCGCGAGTTCTTTGAACATTCCAAGAATGTGAAGGTGTGTCCGGTAGATGCCGAGGTTTCGGTAAAGGCCGCCGAGCTGTTTGCTGCGGCATCCCGCACCAACCACAAGATTACCGAAGCGGAGTCGCTGCGTCTTGCGACGGCGTTTGTGAACGGCGCCGACTGCATCCTTACTGAATGTGCGAATTTCCGCACCCTTACCGACGCCCTCGTCGTGACTTTGGACGAAGTCTAGCAAAAAAAATGCTATCTTTCCCTCCGTAAAATTACGGAGTTTTTATGTCCAATTATTGTCCTGTTATCGGTCTTGAAATCCATTGCCAGCTCGCAACAAAGACGAAGATGTTCTGCGGCTGCGAAATCGAAGTGAATACGACCCCGAACAAGCACGTGTGCCCCGTTTGCCTCGGTATGCCGGGTGCCATGCCCGTGCCGAACAAGAAGGCGGTGGAATACGCCATTCGCTTAGGACTAGCCCTGAACTGCGAAATCGACCTGAACGCGATGTGGACCCGCAAGAACTACTTCTACCCGGACCTGCCGAAGGGCTACCAGATTACCCAGACGGGTGGACTTCCGGTGTACGACCACCCGATTTGCAAGAACGGCTGGCTCGAAATCGTCAAGGATGACGGCACCAAGAAGCGCGTGGGCATTACCCGTATCCACATGGAAGAAGACGCCGGCAAGCTTATCCACGACATGAGCCCGACCGAATCCCACTTCGATGCGAACCGCTGTGGCACTCCGCTTTGCGAAATCGTGACCGAACCGGATATCCGTAGCCCCGAAGAAGCCGTGCTCGTTCTCAAGAAGATCAAGCAGACGCTGGAATACACCCGTGTTTCCAACGCCAACATGGAAAACGGCAACATGCGCTGCGACGGCAATATTTCTCTCCGCAAGAGCGAAGACGCCCCGTTTGGTATCCGCGCCGAAATCAAGAACCTGAACAGTTTTACTAACCTCGAGAAGGCACTGTACTGCGAAATGAACCTGCAGGCCTCGACCCTCGATGCCGGCAAGGAAGTGGAACAGTGCACCAAGCGCTATGACCCCAACGCGGACAAGACCATCGTCATCCGTAGCAAGGAAGACGCCCACGACTACAAGTACTTCCCGGAACCGGACATGGTCCGCCTCGTGACCGACCCTGCCTTCGTGGAAGAAATCCGCCGCACGCTTCCGGAACTGCCGGATGCCCGCCGCAAGCGCTTCATGGACGACTTCGGTGTTTCCGAATACGACGCCATGGTGCTGACCGAAGACCGCGACGTGAGCGAATGGTACGACACCGCCGCAAAGAACTGCAAGAACGGCAAGGTGCTCGCCAACTGGGTCATCACGGAACTTCTCGCCAAGGTGAAGGAGCTCGAAGGTGGCCTCAGCGCCCTCAAGATCAAGCCCGAAGACCTCTGCAAGCTCGTGAACCTCATTGCCGACAACACCATCAACGGAAAGATTGCAAAGACGGTCTTCGCCGAGATGTTCGAAACCGGCAAGGATCCTGAAGCTATCGTGAAGGAAAAGGGCCTGGTGCAGGTGACCGACACCGGTGCCATCGAAGAAGTGGTCCGCGCTGTCTGTGCCGAAAACGCCGCCCAGTTCGCCGAATTCAAGGCGGGCAAGGTTGCGCTGAAGGGCTTCTTGGTCGGTATGACCATGCGCAAGTCCGGCGGCAAGGCCAACCCGGGCCTCGTGAACCAGATCCTCGACAAGCTCGCGAAGGAATAGTGCCTTAATGCGTCTTGCGTTCGCTGTCTTGCTTGTTCTGTTTTTCGCGCTTCCTGCCCTTGCGGAAGACGTTCCGAACAAGTGCGACAGCCTCGGCGTGAGCACGTTGAACATGACCGAGGAAGAGATTGCAGAAATCTGCGGAATTGACTCGACGAAACTTACCCAGGGGCCTACGCTTCAGGAGTTGAACGAAGAAGACCCGAAATACATCAAACGTGATTATGACCACCGGCAGCAGGTCGTTGTCGGTAGCGTTATTATGTTGTGTGTAGCGCTGGCGATGGTCTTGATGAACAACTACAACCCGAAGCGGTAGCTCTATTTTCCCGTAATTTTGTAATACGCTTTGTTCGGCGACTCTTTTGAGTTGCCTTGCGTACGGCCCTTGAGGTCGGTCATGCGGACTTTGTCGCAGCCGTATTTGTTAGAAGCTTCGGTGGCGCTGTTTACGCGGATGCCGCGCCCGATGGCGGTGGTGCCTTCCTCGATAAGTCCCGCGATGACTTCGGCGTCTGCGCTGAGGTTTGCCTTGTAGGGGATGGTCGCGTCTTTCAAAAGCTTGTCGCCGGTGATGGTGGGCTCGGGCGTTTCGCTATCGCCGATTGTGAGGCCCGCGACGGTGAAGGTCGCTTCTTCGCCGGGGAGGAGGCCCTTGAGCGATTTTTCGCTACGCACGCCGTTCACGGTCACGTAGGCGTTGTGGTAAAGCGGTGCGATGCCGATGTTTTTTACGCGCACGGCGGCAGAAATCTTGTTGATTGCGTAGCCCGTGATTTCGAACTTGTAGCCTGCATAGGAACTGGCCTTGTACACGCGTTCCTTGGTGGCGTAACTGCCTTCGGGCGCATCGTTGCCGATTACATAAGTCATGTGGTACTTGGCGGCGGCATCTTCCCAGGTGACTCCGTAAAGGCCTGCCGGGTTCAGGAACTCGCGCTGGTCCTTTTCGGTGTAGTAGCTGACTTCGCCTCCGCCGGGGGCGGTTTTCCAGCGGTCCGTACCCAGGTCGCGCCAGTTACGCTCGTTGTCGCCGTTGCCCTGCGAAATGTCGTGTTCCGCGTGCATGAAGGAATCGTCGAACAGCCCGAAATTGAGCCCGAGCAAGGTCTTGTTGCCTGCGACGGGTGTGTAGTTGTTGTCTGCCGCATCGATGGAGATGCTCCATGGGGTCTCTTTGAACAAACTATCAAGATGCGTCAGGAATTCGGCCTGGTAATCCTTGGTGGCGAAGTTGACTCCAAAGTTTAGCTTGGTGCCGTAGATATGATATTCGCCCCAGTGCCCGAAACCCGCCTGCACGAATGCGATACGCGGGTCGTTGTCGTATTTCGTGGCAAAGTCGGTGTAGAACTGCTTGTAGAACCACAGGAGTTCCTTGTTGCTCCAGTCGGCATAGTAGGTGGGGCCGTCGCCGCCCGGGTCTTCGGAATACGTCTCGGTGTAGGACTTGTTCGCCTTGATGTAGTTGGGGACTGCGGTGGCGCCCTTCACCTTCTCGGTGCAGCCCGATGCGTTCGTGATGGTTGCGCTCGGGTACTCGATGCGGAACCGCACGATAGCCTGGTGCCCGCGGCTCGCGATATCGTCGAGCATCTTTTCGAAACTGCTCCAGTCGTAGTCAATCTTGTCGTCGGTCTTGCCCTTCACTACGGCGCAGGGGAGGCAGTACGAGAATTCGAGCGAAATGGATTTTTGCAAATCCTTCTGGTCTTTTGCCTGGTCGGGCCAGAACACGATGCCCTTCATGGGCTCGAGCGATTCGATGCTCTTGTTTAGGGCAACGGAACGGTCTGCCGCGAATGACATTGCGGCAAGCATGCCTGTTGCCAATGCCGCAGTTGTGATAACGGGGGCGGCGCCCGCGAGATATTTTTTCACCATATAATCCACACACCTTTCGGGAAAAGACCCGATGTTATTAATCTAATACAGAATTTGCGTAAAGTCAAGTAAAAAAATGGGTCTTTTAAGGTTCGAAAATACGGATAAACTTCGGTTTGCTTTTCACGCTCTTGCCGAGAGCGTCCACCTGCTTGCCTGTGGCGTTTTGCTGGCGGTGCTGCGGTGTGGCCTTGACCTTTCGGGCGTATGGAATTGCGTCGGTGGAACCGTCGCGCAAAACTACCGCGATGCTGTCAAGAATCGGGTTGCCTGTACCTTCGATGTAGTCGTGCGAGACTTCCCACACCATGATGCCCGCGTAGCCGTTATCCTTGACCCAGCGGCTCTTGATGGTGGAGGAATGCGGGTCTTCAAAGGTCACGTAGCCGGTCGAAGATACGCCGTAAGGTGACACGGAGACGCTGTCGAAAAAGAATTCCCATTCGGAATTCGTGACAATGTCCTTGTACGGGACCTGCTTTGCCGTTCCCTTGGTGAAATCGGTGCCGGGGCCCGTTGCGCCCTTGAATTCAAATCCGAACGAGGGGATTCCGAAGACCATCTTTTCGGTGGGGACGCCGCGTTTTTTCCAGTAGTCGCGGGTCTGTTCCCACGACCAGGTGGTGTAGCCGTTGTGCGGGTAGAGCGGCGAATCGAACATTGCCTTTTCATCCCAGTCGCCGGTGATGTCGTAGGTCATGAAACCGAACCAGTCCAGGTTTTTCACGAGGACTTCGGGCGTGAAGAATTTGCCGTAGTATTGCGAGCAGGGGAGCGCTGCCGAGAGCGTTTTGCCTTCGGGGAGTGCCGCGCGGAGTTCCGTGAGCAGCTTGTTGTAGGCGATGGTGTCGGCGTCGGGCACGGGATTGTATTCCCATTCCCAGTCCATGTCGAGGCCGTCCAGGTTGTGGTCGGCGACGAACTTCACGAGGTTCGCGATGAACTTTTGACGGAGCGCGTCGTCCGATGCGACGGGCACGAAGTTTTCGCTCTGTCCGCCACCGCCGAGCGATACGATGACCTTTGTTCCTGCGGCATGCCCGAGTGTAACCATTTTGTCGAGAGCGCTCGGGTCGTCTGCGGCATCGCCCTTGAGCGAACCGTCCGTATCCGGCGTGATAAAGCTCCACAGCACGTGAGTCAGCTTTTCGTACGGGACCTTGTCTACGGTGTATGCGGGCTTGTGCCACTTTCCCCAGTCGGGATAGTAGCCGATAAACAGCGGTTCTGCCCACGAAGAGCAAGCGCCCGCGAGTGTCAAAAAGAGGAGAAAAAATACCTTCATATTCCTAATATATCCTTTTTTGGGGCGAATAGTCCCGTGATGTGCTGAAAGGGGTGAAATGTTCCGTTTTTGCGATGGAGAAATCGCGTGTAAACCGCGTTTTTTCTTGAAAAACGACATTTTGGGGGGTATAATTAGGGTATGCATATCAGGAAGTCATTTTTCTGGTGCATGGTGTGTTTTGGCTTGGCATGCGTGGTGGCATGCTCCGACGACTCCGGGACGGACCCGGTTTCTCCCGATTTGGGTGCCGATGGCCTTTCTAGCGGCGGTGAGGTAATTATTGGCGAGGACGGCCAGCCCGTCTTGACGAGTTCTGCGGGCGAACTGCCGCTTTCGCAGGGTGGCGACGGGACTCTTGTTCCCTCTTCTTCTTCGAAGAAGGACGATGGTTCGCACGATGGTCCTCTACCTGGTGAAGACCAGCAGATGGTCGCGGTCGATACACCGCTTACCTACGTGGGCAATTTCCCGGTGATTTTCTCCGAGGTTTCGCCCGAGAATGCGAATTTCAAGGATAACGACGGCAACGACCCGGGTTGGGTCGAACTCTACAACACGAGTGACGCTCCGGTGAGCCTCAAGGGAGTGGCCCTCAGTAATGACGCGAAGTTCCCGCGCCGTTGGGTGTTTGGCAATGCGACCATACCCGCGAAGAGCCACATGATCGTGTTCCTTTCGGGTAAGAACTATCCCGACTACATAGCACCTTCCGATTCCGTGAACATGATAGGGAGCAACTGCAGTTCCGAGTCATCTTCGGGTGGGTTCGGCGCATTCCCCGGCATGGGTGACTGGGGCGGCGGCATGAATCCCGGTGGTGGCATGAATCCCGGTGGCGGTGCCGGAGCTGGAACAACGACTACGAATGCGGAAAATTTGCCGGGCAAGTCTGCCCTGTGCTATAACGAGGGCGGAGTGAACCAGGTTGGTGCCGTGGTGAAGGTTTCCCCGAACAAGGGCTCGTACACGCGCGTGGTTGTCAATGCGGCTTCTAAACCGGGCAATGCCGACCAGCTCGTGGTGCGCGGGTTCATTACCAAGACCCACAAGATTCGCCTGAACTTCAAGGAAGGCGATGCGATGAGCGACTGGAGCGGCAAGAATCTTCGCGGTACGGGCGACTCCTCTGCGGTGTACTACGTGAGGCTCAGCGACAATGCGAGCGAGATCAACCGCAACAACATTACCGCAACGACGTTTGCGACCGAGACTGCGGGCAGCGAATCCACGACGATCAAGATTACCTCGTATATCGCGCGCAAACGCGGGCACGAACCGCACACAACCTTCAAGGCCGAAAATTCGGGCGCGCTCTTCCTCGTAGACGAGAACAACGCCATTCTCGATTCTGTAAGCTATTCCTCGGTCCCGACGGGGGCTTCCTGGTCGCGTGATGCTGCGGGCAAGTGGGGATTTGCGTCTCCTTCGCCTTACGGTAGCACGACTGGCGAAGTGTTTGCCGTGCAGGCGGAGTCCGGCGAGGTGAACATTCCGCCTTCGGGCTTCTATTCTTCTCCGGTCTCGGTGTCGTTCCCGGCGGGCACGCGCTGCGAGCAGGGCGGTGCCGAAGCTACGGCAAGTTCCCCCGTGGTGCAGTCCCTGAACGTCTCTTCCACGACGGTGTTCCGTTGCCGTACCTATGCCGACGGCAGCTACCCGAGCGACGAGATTATCCGTACCTACGTGTTCGAACAGCAGCCGTCCCTCGCCGCAATATTCGTGACGACCGACCCGCTTTCGATGTTCAGCGCCGATTCCGGCCTCTACATGACGGGCAATAGCGCAAGCATGATGGACCCGAAGTACGGTGCGAATTTCTGGAGCAACCGCGAACTCCCCGTGTACGTGGAACTCTTTGAACCCGGCTCCCCGAAGACACCTGCGTTCGGCGTGATGGGCGACTACAAGATTTCGGGCCAGTACAGCCGCGCGAAGGAGAAGAAGTCCTTCTCCGTGACGCTCCGCGAGGAATATGGCAATAAGCGCCTCAAATACCCGCTTTTCCCGGACTATCCGGAACTCAAGAAGTTCAAGGCATTCTCGCTCAGGAATTTTGGCAACAACAGCGGTGACGACTACGTGCGCGACCGCATCGGAACCCAGATGACGGAAGGCCTGGGTGTCGATTACCAGCACGGGCGCTATGTGATAGTGTACTACAATGGCAAGTACTACGGCATCCATGACCTGCGTGAACGCAATAGCGAATACTACTACGAAACGCGCTACGGGCTCGACCCGAACGATATCGACCTTCTCGATGCGAACAACGATGCCTCGGCAGGTTCTTCTACCGATTACAAGGCGATGGTCGATTGGTTGCAGGGCAACGAGCTTACAAGCGAAGCGAACTACAACAAGATTGCCGAACAGGTCGACGTGGAAAACTACATGAACTACATGGCGGCGGAAATGTTCGTGAATAATGGCGACTGGCCGCACAACAACATGAAGAAATGGCGTGTGGCTAGCCAGAAGAGCAAGTGGAAGTGGTTCCTGTACGATGTGGACTTCGGATTCGGCGCCGGCTACAATACGCAGAACAGTAACGTGTTCAGCTACGTGACCAATGCGAACGGTACGAACGGCATGGGTATGATGATGCCGGGCATGGGCCAGCAGGGTGGTCAGCAGTCGGGCGGTTCCATCTCGGAACACACGATTCTCATGATTCGCCTGCTCGGAAACGAAGGCTTCAAGAAGGCGTTCATCAACCGATTCTGCGTGCTCCTTTCGATGAACTTCGCTGCGGACCGTCTCGTGAAGCAGATTGACGTGCTCCAGAGCCAGGTGCAGTCCGAGATGTCTCGCGATGCCGAATTCTGGGGCTACAACGCGGGCTCCTTCGGCACGAATCTCGAGAAGATAAAGAGTTTCGCGCAGAGCCGCCAGCAGACGATTATGAGCGAAATGCAGCAGTACTTCAATCTTGGTGAAACGGTGAAAACAACGTTGTCTGTGCAGGGCTTGGGCGAAATACGGGTGCATAACCTCCCGCTTGATCAGTCGAGCATTGCGGCAAGTTTCTTCAGGGATGTTCCCGTGACGGTGACTGCGGTTCCGAAGTCGGGCTCGGTATTCGCGGGCTGGAGCGACGGCAACCAAGAGGCTACACGCACGTTCAATCCGGGCGAAGTGACGACTCTTACGGCGAATTTCCGCTAAACAACTCTCATCTACTCCCCAAAGGGTGCCGGCTCAGGCCTGCACCCTTCTTTTTGGATTGACTGAGGGTTGATAAATATTTATTTTCGTAGCACGATGAAATGTAAAACTTGTATCCCCAGTCTTGTACTCGTGGCGTTTTCGTCCATGATGTTTTTCGGGTGCGCATCCCAGGATCCGCAACCCGCGACGAATCCGTCCTATGGTACGCAGCCTCCACCCAAGGTCTCTCTCATGCAGGAACTGAAGATGCATTCGTGCCCTGAAGGCAGTTTGCAGGGTGTGGGGACGGCAGAAGACTACGACCAGGCGCTCAATATCGCCGTCATGAAAATCGCACAGCAAATCCAGAGTTCCGTAAAGGCGGCCAACACGTCTATCCGAAAGGAGGACATGTCCAGCGACGGCTCGGAAGCTATACAGTCTTCATTTGAAATGAAATCACAGGTCTCGGCCCAGCTGCGGAATATGCAGGACGTCCATCCCATGACGACGCTTGCGCGCGACGGCATGACGGGTGTCGTGGCCTGTATGTCCCGTGAAGATGCGGCGAAGCCTTATAGGCAGGATTACCAGAGCGCCCGCGACGCGCTGGTCTCGTCGATGGCGGTTCTCGACATGACGACGCATCCTCTTGAAAAGTTCAGCAACTACGACATCATGGTTGATGCCTACAGAAAGTACAAGGCTGCAGTTCTCGTCTTGGAATCGATAGGCTTCAAGGACGGCTACGGCGATATTGAGGAAAACTACAAGAAGTCGCTCGAAGGCTACAACGACTTCAAGAGCCGCTACAAGGTCTACTATGATGGCTCGTTGGAAGCGGAGGAGGCGATGAAGATTTTCCAGGAACTTTCGAAGAAGGTCTTCTTGCAGACGATGCTGGATTCGGCATGTGAGGTGGGGCTCGTGCTCAGCCTCGAACTTTCGGATCCGAAATGCAAGGAAGGTGGCCTTGGAATCACTTGCACCGAGGTCGTCGCCCTGAACGGCAGTTCCTGCTCCGGAGAAACTTACTTTACTCTAGGCGCGACCCTCAAGGGGGTTGGCCGTTTTGACGAAAACGAAGCCAGGGGTAAGATTGTGAATAGCATCGACAAGGGCGACTTGATTGCTGAGTGGATGAAAGAACTCGGTCGATGGATTGCGAGGTAATATGAAAAAGCTGTTTGTGGTGTTCTTGGTTCTTGCTGCATTCTTTGCTCCGGCGTCTTTTGCTGCCGATTCCCAGAAATTGCCTCTCCCGGCTGAGATAAAGGATTCGGTCCCGTGGTTTGCTGTGCGTGAACTCAAGAATGATAATACGCCTTTCACGAGGACTCACCTTCAACGTCTGGTGCAAAAGTATGACCGTGTCGCGCTGGTGTATTTCGCTACGTGGTGTGTCCCGTGCCGCGCGGGGCTGAAGCAGATTGTTGCTCATCAGGCTGAACTTGCGCAGGCGAAAACGGGAATCGTATTGGTGAATGTGGGCGAAAAGGAACCTTCCAAGGTGCAGTCGTTCCTTCAAAAGATTTCTGCCGACAAGCTTCCCGCCATTACCGATCCATTTGGACGGATGACGGAAGGTTTTGGACTCATCAAAGCGGGCCAGAACATCACTCTTCCAAAGACGATAGTTGTCGACAAGAACCTCAAGGTGAAAATCCTGGTGGGTGAGGAAGGGGATGACTATGTCGAACTGCTCAAGGGGAACGGCCTTTAGCGCACAACATTTTTAACTTCGGGGGATTGCCGAAATGAAAAAAATCAAGGGCTCCTTTTCGTTTTTTGGACTTGCGTTTACCCAGGTGGCGGTGTCGACTGCGCTGGTTGCTTACACGGAACTTGTGCTTTCGCGTATGGGATTTACGGCGACGGGCTCGTGGCAGTTCTATGTGCTCCATTTGCTTTTCCTGTTGCCCTGCGTGCTCTTGCTGACTCCTGCGGGCTTTGTTTCGGACAAGTATCCCAAGGAACGCATCCTCCTGTGGACGTCCTTGCTCTCGCTCCCTGTGGTGGGCCTGTTCTGTGCTGGCGCCTACCTTGATGACCTCCGCATGATGTTCGGGGGAATCGCTCTGTTCTTTGTCCTGCAGGCGTTCCAGAGCCCGGCCAAGAATGGCTACCTGAAGGAACTGGTCGGCGTGCGGTTCCTTGCGGGCGGCAGCGGCACCTTGATGATTGTCACCTTCCTCGGGCTCATTTTTACGGGCGTGGCTCTTGCGTTCGCTGTCCGCGAAAATATGATTCTGCAGGTTCTTTACACGCTTGGTGCTCTGCAGCTGTTCGCTATTTTCTTTGCCGTTAGGCTCCCGTCAATCGGAGCTTACGACAAGGACCTCAAATTCCCCTGGAAGTATTACCTGTCATCCAAGTATGCGCGACGCAAGATGGCGAAGGCGTGGAAGAACAGGTCGCTCCGTCAGGCGATTATCGGTCAGGCGATGTTCTGGGTCATGATATTCCTCATGGTGTTCGTTATTCAGGACCAGTTCAGTTCGGGGTCGCTGTTTAATCAGGATGTCCTCGCGAATTATGCCATCTTCGGTGCTGCGATTGGTTTGGTTGCGGGGTTCTTCTTCGCGATGCGGATGTCGAAGGACTTTATCGAGATGGGCCTGATTCCGATGGGAACTGCCGGGGCGTCGATCTTGCTGTTCCTTATCCCGCTCATTCCGAGACCTTACAATGCAATCGCGTTCGCGCTTCTCGGATTCAGCGGCGGCATTTTCGCCCTCCCGATGTTTGCGACGATGCTCTACAACACGAAGCCGCGCTCTGCCGGACATGTGCTTTCGCTTTCGAACGTGGTGCAGAACCTTTGCATTATCGTTATCGACGTGCTTGCGATTGTGGCGATCCGCTATTTCGCATTCGACCGGATGAACCTCTTCTTCATCCTCGGGGTAGTCTGCCTTGCGGGGACAATCTGGGCGCTTTGGGCCATGCCGCAGACTTTGCTTCGCCAGCTGTTGCGCTCCGTGCTCTCGATACACTACAAGTTCCTGGTGACGGGCGTGCAGAATATACCGTGGGAAGGTCCGGTGCTCCTGGTAGGTAACCACATCTCTTATATCGACTGGGCCATGATCCAGATGGCGAGCCCGCGTCCGATGCGTTTCGTCATAACGCGTCGCCCCTTCGAAAAGTGGTATGTGAAGTTGCTGCTGTCGCAGATGGAAACGATTGACCTCGATATCTCGAATCCGGGGCCAGCGATGGAGGAGGCGAGGAAGGCCCTCCTGCGCGGGGAGGCCGTGGTAATGTTCCCCGAAAATGCGATGACTTCGACCGGCAACATGAGCCGTTTCCGTCTGGATTATTCGGCGGCTATCAAGGATGTTCCGCGCGTGAAACTTTTGCCGTTCTATGTGCAGGGCCTGTGGGGAAGTAGCTATTCCATGGCCGATGCCGGCTTCAAGGACATGGTGCATAGCGGCGGACGAATCGTGACGGTTGCCTTTGGTGATGAGCTTCCGCTTGATTCGAACCCGATGATGGTGAAACGCGCTGTGCAGGAACTTTCGATTACCGCGTGGACCACCTACATCCGCAAGCTGCGGCCGGTTGCTTCGGCCTGGATTCGCACTGCCAAACGTGTCGGTAGCGGTCCGGCCGTGTTCAGCCCGGATGGAAACCACCTCTCGGCACATGCGCTTGCGGCGGCGGCGCTCTCGTTCGGCGCTATGATAGAGAAGCTGACCAAGGGCGAAAAACAGGTGGGCGTGCTTATTCCGCCGTCCGGTCCGGGCATCATCGTGAACATGGCGTGCCTCCTCAAGGGCAAAACCGTCTACAACCTGAACTACACGAATACACCCGACACGATGGATTATTGCTGTGGCGTGGCCGAAGTGAAGACGATTATCACGGCCCGCGTGTTTGTCGAGAAGTTGAAGCAGAAGGGACTCCCGATGGAAGTGTTGCTCGACAAGTACAAGGTCTACTACATGGAAGACCTGAAGGGGCAACTGCACAAGTCGACGCTCGTGAAGAACTTCCTGCGCGTGATGCTCTTGCCCGCGTGGTACCTGGAGCTTCGCTTCTTCAAGAAGGTCTCGCTTGATGACGTGGCGACTATCATTTTCAGTTCGGGTTCCGAAGGCCGCCCCAAGGGTGTGGAACTCACGCATCTTAATTTGATGGGCAATATCAAGCAGTGCGAAAGCGTGCTTCTGCCGACCGCGGAAGACGTGTTCCTCGGTTCGCTCCCGCTGTTCCATGCGTTCGGGTTCTCCATCACGACGATGCTTTGCCTTGTGGAAGGCGTGCCGGTGGCGACTTGCCCCGACCCGACGGATGCAAGGCTCGTGTCGCGCATGTGCGCCCAGTTCAAGGTGTCTATCATGGTGGCCACGGGCACGTTCTTGCGCATGTGGGGCCTGAACAGAGCTGTGCATCCGCTGATGTTCTCGCATGTGCGTAGCATTTACGCCGGCGCCGAGAAGATTCGTGAGGATGTGCGCCAGCTGTACCGTACCAAGTTCAAACTCGAGATTTTCGAGGGTTTCGGTTGTACGGAGACGACTCCGGTGGCGGCGGTGAACACGAGGGACGTGCTCATGGATGACTACAAGACGGTTATCGAGGGCAACAAGCCAGGTACCGTCGGCGCTCCGCTTCCGGGAACGCAGTTCCGCATTGTGGATCCGGATACCATGGAAGAACTCGGCGTGGGCGAGGACGGCCTTATCCTTATCGGTGGAGCCCAGATCATGAAGGGCTATCTGAAGAATCCGGAAAAGACTGCGCAGGCGATTGCGGTCATCAATGGCAAGCGCTGGTACAAGACGGGAGACAAGGGCCATGTTGATGAGGACGGCTACCTGACGATCGTGGACCGCTACAGCCGATTCGCGAAACTCGGTGGCGAGATGGTGAGCCTCGGGTCGGTGGACTTCAAGATTTCGGAATGCTCGCTGTTCGACGAGATTGACCACTTCGCGGTAGCTGTCCCCGATGGCTCCAAGGGCGAAAAAATCGTACTCGTGTATGCGGGCGAAAAATCCGAAGACGAAGTCAAGGACATGCTCAAGCAGGTGGGACTCCCGCCGCTGATGCTCCCCGGTGCCGTGGTGAAGGTTGACGTGCTTCCGAAACTCGGTAGCGGCAAGAGCGACGTGCAGACCGGCAAGAAAATTGCGATGGAACGGTTGGGAATACAAAATTAGGAGTGAAACATTAGGATTTGTATGAGTGCAAAGAGTAGTGAAAATACTGTTGTAAAAGAAGAAAAGAATAATCGGAAATCGGTGGCTGAGTCCCTGCACGAATGGGTGAAATCCCTTTGCCTGGGCAAACCGCAGGCGGTAATGCTTGCGACGACGCTTGTCGTGATGCTTGCCGCGTTCCTCATATTCAATAACCTTTCCGTTTCGTTTGCAAGGCGCTGGGATATCGACTGGGGCTACTACGCCATCCTCTCGACATTTATTCTGCTGGTTGCGGGTGTCGTGGTGAACATGCCCTTCGTTGCAAAGAACATAAAGGGCTTTTTGCCCGAGGGCAAGAGCTTATGCGGTTTGCTAGTGCTGCTGATCCTCTTTTCGGTGTTCATGTTCGGCAACATCAGCAACACGCACCGCGTGCTGAGCGACGAGACGAGCTGGGAATCGATGGGACTCCAGATGTATTTCCGGCATACGGGCGGCATCTGTAACGAAGGCGTATGGACCGACGGTGTTCTTGACTGCAAGACGGAAGTGAACAACTTCAAGGGCAAGGCGCTCGGGTTCGTGTATTCGCTCGTGTTTAACTTCATGGAACCGAATCGCGATACGGCGCTGCTTGTGAACTACCCGTTCTATATCCTGAGCCTCATCGCGTTCTTCCTCGCGCTCTCCAAGTGGTTCAGGAGCGGCAGGCTCGCGCTGGCGGCGACCGCGTTCTTGGGCGGTATGCCCATTTACCTGCTGCAGGCCCGCTCGGCATCTACCGAAGTGCTCTACATTTGCCTGCTCGCTTTCCTCATGGCGTGGTATGCGTTCGTACCTACGAATAAGGTAACGTGGAAACACTTCTTGCTGACGGTCCCGCTGCTCGGATTCTTTGCGCAGACCCGCCAGGAGACGGTGTTTGCGTTTATTCCGTTCGCGCTCTACTACTACCGCTACTTTCTCGAAAAGCCATACCGCCTGCCGGCCTTTGTTGCCGCCGTGATTGCGGTGAGCTGGCCCAGCGTCAACAACATGGCTGCCTATCGCGGCTACGACTTCCAGGGCGGTGAACATGCGGCGCACTCGTTTGAGAACCTGTGGTTCAACCTGAAAACCAATTTGGAAGTCATGCTGAACATGAACCTGTTCGAGGGTCCTGTAAAGATGATGCAAGACCCGAACTTTGGTGGAATCCTCCAGAACCCGTTCTATACGACGTTCACCGTGATTCTTCTGTTGGCGACGATTTGGCTCCTTGTCCGCATGGTTGTATTCCGCCGCTATGTGCGCGGATTTATCCTGGGCATATTCTTCTGCCTCCAGATTTTTGTCATCATGTTCAATGTGTCGGGAACGTTCACGATTGATATCAACCAGCGTTACGTGCTGGTGGCGCTTCCGATGTTTGCTCTCTTGATGGCGCTCGGTCTCTATGATGCGCTCGAGTTTTCGACCAAGATGCGCAAGGACGCCGCCGCGACGATTGTCATGGGGCTTGCTTGCCTCCTTACGCTTGGGCTTATGGTGTACCATGCCCCGAGTTACCGCAACAACATGCTCTATTACAAGAACAGGTTGCTTGGGGAAGAGGAATTCCTGAATACGGAACTATCCAAGTTTCCCAAGAATTCGGTGTATATCTATGCGCGCCCGTGGCAGATGCTTGCGCAAGGGCATAGCGCTTTCAGCGAGCGCACCTTTGAAGGCTGGAGTACCGAAGTCTTTGCGGAATGGATGCAGAAGTCCGGCGGTAACATCTACCTGGTGCGTGGTCAGGACGGCTACGGCAAGGTGAACCGGGACAGCCGTGTGGTTGGCTTCAAGACGACCGACCAGATTGACCAGATTCTGGAAGGCTACAAGCACGAGCGCGTGTTGGTGAATTCCAAAGATTTCGGCTATCCGCTGGTCATTTACAAGATTATTTCGAAGAAGGGCGTCTCGCACTACGCGCAGAACTTCATCGTGTCGGAACAATCCGGTGGCCGGATTGTCCTGAACAAGCATTTCCCGGAATCTATCGCCTGTGACTACACGCTCAATGGCGAACACTACGGAGAATTGCTCTTGACCGTCGATTCGGATTCGCTGCTGCTTGATTCGACGAAGGTGCGTGCAGGCATGAACAGGGCTTTCTTCTCGTGCTCCATGCCCGATGGGGATACCCTTCCCGTTTATCGCGATTTCTTTGTCGAATCGGAATCGGTGGCGTTGCTTTCGTCTATCAAGATGGGTAGATTCTCTCAGGATTGGGGCGCGCCGCAGCTCAACGAGTCCGTGGAACACCACAAGCTGACACTTGACGGAGAACCCTTCCGCTACGGAATCGGTAGCCATGCGAATTCTGTCCTGGAGTTCACGCTTCCGCGTCATTTCGATGTGTTGCATGCGGTTGTCGGGCTGGATGACGAAAGTGCCTGTGGCGACGGTGCATCCTTCGTTGTCGAGGCTGGGGGTCGAGAGGTCTTCCGTTCCAAGAGGCTGTATTCGACAGAAAAGCAGAAGATTGACGTGGAAATCAGTGGTGCGACTTCCCTGGTGCTCCGTATTGATATGGGCGAAAACAAGGACTGTGACCACGGCGACTGGGCGGACGCCTGGCTGGAGGCCCGGTGAAAATCCTGGTAGCCCCTTTGGATTGGGGGCTGGGGCATGCGACGCGTTGCGTGCCCGTCATACGGGAGTTCATGGCGCAGGGAGCTGATGTGGAAATTGCCGTAGTCAAGGCGAATGCGGCTTTCTTTCGCGAAGTTTTTCCCGGATTGCGGCAGCGCCTTGCTCCCGGATACAACGTGGTCTATCCGAAATACGGTGCCAACATGGGGCTGTGGCTCCTGAAAAACACGGCGCACTTGAATGCGGTCATGCGCTACGAGCACCGCTATGCCGAAGAAATGGTCGATCGCCATGGCTACGATATCCTGTTTTCGGATAACCGTTTCGCGTTCTATTCGAAGAAAGCCTACAATGTCTACATGACGCATCAGAGGCGAATCGCGTTCCCGCCTGCACTTTCGGCGTTCGAAGGTGTGGGAATCCGTTGGCACGAGGCCCGCATGCGGCATTTCGATGAAGTGTGGGTTCCCGATGTGGCGGAATTTCCCGGTTATGCGGGGGCGCTGTCGCATTTGCAGTCCCGTAGTGAGCCTAACGTCAAGTTTGTGGGCCCGCTTTCCCGTTTTAGCGTGGATATGGCCAAAGCCTCGGCGAGTCCGTCGGGTATGGCCCAGTACAGTTCCGTCGCTGTGGTTTCGGGAGTGGAACCCGCTCGTTCCCGGTTCGAGGCGAGCTTGCACGAAATACTGCGTGCGCTTCCGGGGCGGCACCTGATGATTCTCGGTAAACCTCAGGTTCCGCGCAACTCCTGGACCGAAGGCAATGTCGATTTTTGCACGCACCTGCCAACGGAGGCTTTTGCGGAAGCCGTTCGCAATGCCGACTGGGTCATAAGCCGTGGCGGTTACAGCACCGTGATGGACATGGCATTTTTGGGGGCTCGCTGCATTTTTGTCCCGACTCCAGGCCAGTATGAACAACTTGTTCTTGCTCGTGAACTCGCTTCGGCGGGTTATGCCGTCCATATTCCGGAACATGGGTTGTCGGTCAAGTCGTTCGAAGAATCTTTCAAGAAAAAAGTCAAGCTCCCGAAGCCCGGAGAAAGGGGTCTGTTGCAGGGAGCTGTTGAAGGGCTGCTTGCCCGAGGATAAAGTATGAATCAGTTCGTTCTCGCATTCCCGATTCCGATTCCCGCTTCCGAGATTTTCAAGTTGACGGATACAGTATCCGTATTGCCCGAAGCGAAGTCGCTGCTTGTCCCCGGCTGCAGCGTAAGTTTCAAGGTTGCCCGAAATGGCGCTGCTGCGGGACTCTCGGATATATTTAAGGAACACAGGGACATTTCTGGAGAAGAGGCGTCGGCTATCGATTCCCACAAGTCGCTCCTGTTCTTGCTTGGCACCTTGAAAAATACCGATGACCTCCGCATGGTGAATACGGCTATCTTGAAGTTGCTTTCTGCCGGCGCGGCCGGTGTCTACATGCAGCATTCCGGTACTGCCTGGACTGCGGATGCTTTCCGCGAGGAACTGGGCGATGGCGAATTCCCGATGGATCCCTGGATTAACTTTGTCGAAAACGCTGATACGCTCTATACGCTTGGACTTGAAGTGTTCAACTCTCCGGACCTTTGTATTGCGAAGGGGGCCTTGTCCGAGAATGCGCTCCGTGATGTCCTTGCGGTCGCGGCCGATTCCATATTCTCGGGCGAGGTTTCCTCGAAGTCGGGAACCGAGATCGATGCGGGAGAATCCGGCGCTTTCGTCCTCCGTAGCGAAATAAAGAATCCATTTCCGAAGGATTCCCCAGAATACAACCGTCAAGGAATCATGCGTCTGATAAGGAAGTAGAACAATGCCCATCGATAACGAATACGTCAACCTCGCTTTCCTTCTTTCGGCAATCGCGTTTCTCTACCTTGCGATCTATGCGGTCATTATGCCGCTCCTGAAGCATTGGGCAAAGAAAAACCCGAGCGCATTCAACAAACTCCTGGTCGAGCGGCATGTGGCCTCCCGCCTTTTGCAGGTGATTCCCGCGACGGCGTTTTCGACGACTGTCTCGCGGATTTTCGATGCGGAGGGATGGATTTACGATTTGTGTTCCAGGGTGGCGAACATCTGGTATACGCTTCTCTCGTTTGCGATCGCCTGTTCGGTTCTCGATGTGGTGGAACATTTCAACGGCATCAACGAACGGACAATGAAGAGGCCGCTCCATGGAATTTTCCAGGCGATAAAAGTCGCTCTATTCTGTATCGCGGCAATCTTCATCGTGAGCCAGGTGACGGACAAGAGCCCTGTCATCATCTTCTCCGCGCTCGGTGCGATGGCGACGGTACTCATGCTCATTTTCAAGGATTCGATCCTGGGGGTCGTCTCGGGCGTGCAAATCAATATTTCTGATTTGCTCCGCAAGGGAGACTGGATCGAAATCGAGCGTCACCATGCCGACGGTACGGTTATGGACATCACGCTCACCTCGGTAAAGGTGCGCAACTGGGACAATACGATTTCGGTCATCCCAGCCTACGACCTCATCACGAATTCGTTCCGTAACTGGCGTGGAATGCAGGATTCCGGCGCTCGACGCATCAAGAGGTCTCTGTTTATTGACCAGAAGAGCATCCGTTTCCTCACTCCCGCCGAAATTGAAAGCTTGTCCAAAATACAGATTCTGGCTCCGTATCTGGAAAAGAAGACCCGAGAAATTGCAGGAGAGCCTTCCAAGGCGAACCAGCTCGGCGTGGACCAGGGGACTCTCGATCCCGAGGTGCTCAATAGTCGTCATCTCACGAACATTGGCACGTTCCGCGCCTACTGCACGGCTTACCTGCGTTCTTGCGGGACGATAGCCCAGAATTTGACGCTCATGACGCGTCAGCTGGAGCCGACGCCGCAGGGGCTTCCTCTTGAAATCTACGCTTTTACCAATACGGTCGTGTGGGAAGATTACGAAGGAATCCAGTCGGATATCTTCGACCATATCCTTGCCGCCATGCCTGAATTCGGGCTGGAGCTATACCAGCGGCATTAGCGCTAGGCTTTCTTTTTACTTTTCTACGACGTTCCCGAGAATCTGCTGGATTTTCCGCTGCATGCGGAAAGCGTCGGAATTGGCGATGGTGTAGAACATGTGGTCGACGAGCGCCAGCGTGTTGAAATCGTAGGAGGGAAGGCGCAACAGGTAGCTTTCGGCGGAATTGTCGAATGCAAAAATCTCGCCCAGGTTGTTAAGCGTCCCTTCTTCCTGCATTTCGAGAAGCATGCTTGCGGTGTCGTCGTTCACGCATACGATCGGAATGTTCCTGTAATCGCGGTCGTGCATCATCGAAGATATTTTTTGTTTGAGCAAATCGCGTGCGTAGGATTCTACGGCATGTTTTTCGACCTTGCCTCGCGCAATCTGCTTGAAGTCCCAGGGACTCGCGAATTCGCTGTCGGTGTATTCGATGACGTTGAGGCCTGCAATTCGCAACCCCTCCAGCCGGTCGATGGACCATGAACTGTTGTGATATGGCGAAAAGAACGCAGCCTGGTTGATTCCGTGGGATATCAGGAACTTGCCCATTTCGACACCCGGGGATGTTCCGAATGTGGAATTGAAGAAGGTCCAGTTTTCCTTTTGCAGGTAGCGTGGAGGGAGGCCTCCCAGGGGGTGCTCCCACCAGACGGCGACGGGGTACTTGACGCCGGCGAACATTTGGAGCAACTTGAGCGGTTCCATCACGAGCAGGGTTGATAGCACTGCTCCCACGGCATTCTGGAAATCGGTGAGTTTTCGGGGCTTGCCGCTTCGGTCAATGAGCGTGTCGCTGTTTTCGTTGATGCCAAGTAAAATAAGCTTGTAATTTTCGGCGCCCGCCTTCTTGTAGACCATCCGCAAGAAATCCATTTCTCGTTCACTCTCGGCGGTGAATCCGCCCCAGCTGTTGCAGCGGGTGACGAATACGATTTCGCTGAGGGAAGGCTTGCCTGCACTTTCCCTTTTGCGGATAAAGTTGTATAGGCGGCCGGTCCGGTTTAGTGTGCCCTGCTGGATTTTATCGTTCAGGAACTTGCGAAGGACCGCCTGCGATGTATTGTAGCGTAGCACGAGTTCCTTCATCAGGGGGAGGGGCTTGTCAAGGCGGAAGGTGCCGCGGTCCCAGTCTTCGTTGAAAAGCCGCTCCAGTTTTTCGGAGGCGGATTCCCGGACTGTGGGGACGACGTTTCTGTCATAAAATTTTGCGATGCCGCCCTGGGTCCAGAAGCAGCCTTTTCCCTGGATGCGGCAGATGAGTTTTTCCTTTTCGAGGTTCCGAAGGGCGGCTTGGACGGTTCCCGATGAAATTCCGTAGGCTTTCATCAGAGCGCGGACGCTAGGGAGCCTGTCTCCGTCCTTGTGGGGGAGTTCAGTGATGATTTTCTCCAGTTCCTCTCGCATACTTTTCGAATATAGAAAAAAACAGACCTACGCAACAATTGCTGCGTAGGTCCTGTTGTTTGGGGGGTGTTGTTATTTAAAAGCTGAAGTTGACGCGGTAGCGTTTGCGGGGGTCATTGGCGCGGGTCTCGTTGACGCGGGCGCCCTTCGCATTCACGGTTCCGCGGATTTGCTTGTTCTGCACCTGCATGCGGACCGGCTGGATTGCTTCTGTCGCGCTGGAGGAGCTGGGCGGTACCGTGATTTCGCTGCTACTGGAGGATGTCGGCGTCGGACCCGGTTCTGTGTCCTGGGGAACCTGGCCGGTGAAACTTTCCTGACCCTTGCGGGTGAGGGCGAGAATCAGCATGCCGTCTACGGAGTAGATATTGTTCGGGGTCAGGTCGACGCGGTTGCCGTCGAAGCTCCAGTTTCCCTTGGCCCAGCGATTGGCATCAAAAGTATCGAAGTTGTCGATCCAGTCGAGTGTGAAGTCGCTGCCGTTTTCTCCCTGGCCCGGGGTGTACTTGTAGACCTTGACCCAGTTGATGAACTGGAAAATCGGGAGCTTAGATTCGTCGAACTGGCCAACCCAATCAGCGCTTTCGGAAGACCAGAGGTTGAAGCGGAGGCCCTGGGTGCCGATGAGGTTCTCGACCTGGTTCTTGTTTTCGCCCTTGACAGTCTTGCGGACTTCTTCACCGTCGAGAGTCCAGCGGACATAATCAGGAGTCCATTCGATACCGTAGGTGTGGAAGGCCTGGTCTGCGGCGGGGTTGACAGCGTGATGCTTTTCGGAGGTCTTCTGGGCGCCAGCCTTGCCGGTAATGATGTTGGACTGGAAGCTGCTGGGGTTCTTGCCGAGCACTTCGATGTCGACTTCGACCCAGCGTTCTGCGGAGGCCTGCTCGGAGCCGTTCTGGTAGAGGAACATGGAACTGACGGTCCCCGAAATGGCGGCCATTTTCATACGGGCTTCAAACTTGCCGTAGGTAAACTCGTTCTTGGTGTAGAGTTCTGCACCGCTAAAGTCTTTTGCGTTGACGGATGCTGCCATGGCTAGTACCGCTAGAATTCCGATTGTTTTCTTCAGGTGTTTCATAGTTGGTCTCCGATCCATACACAAGTAGAAAATAGAATCGAAGCCTGCGTTTCGCAATGCTTCGAAAGTTCTAAATGAACAAAGTGTGTCAAGTGTGTTTGTTGCGGGCCGGTTTTGGCTGTGTTTTGGCCGTGTTTTGGCTGGGAAAAATGCAAAAATGCCGAAATTGGGGACTAAATGGGGTGAATTTGGGGCGTTTGGTCCCCATTTTGTTAGTTTGTGTGTTAAAAATATTAGTTTGTTGTAAAAGAACGGTGCGAAAAACGCCTGTTTTTGGCCTGGAAATAACCTGAAATCATCCTTTCGCGGTTTTTTTCGGGGGAATTATGCTACTTTGTTCTAGAAATTGGGTACTAAAAGTGCGAAAAAGGGGGCGTTTAATCCCCAATTTTTGTGAAATTGCCCCTGTGTGGCGTGCGCGGACATAAAATTACCCTCTTTTTTCTATCTTTCGGCACATGGATTCCCATATGGAAATAGACGATTGGCGCAAACGCATCGATGAACTCACCGATACGATTATCTCGCTTTTGAACAGGCGGGCGGAATTCGCGACCGAGATTGGCAAGCTCAAGAAAGAGAAGGGCCTGCCGGTGTTCGACGCGGCCCGCGAAGAGGCGGTGCTAGCCGCTGTCGCCGAGAAGGCGGTTAAGGCGGGTGGCCCGCTCCCGCCGGAATCTATCGTGAATATTTTCCGCACGATTATGGAAGAGACCCGCAAGGTGGAGGAATGATGAAGCGGATAGCCTTGGTGGGTTTTGGACTTCTGGCAGGTTCTATCGCTTCTGCGCTCAAGCAGGCGAAGCGTCCGACGGTCATACGCGCGGTAAGTTCGCCCGCGACGCTTGCACGCGCCCGCGAGTTGGAACTAGCGGACGAGTTTTTTGAATACGCGCAGGTAGAAGAGTGGTCCCGCGACTGCGACCTCATTTTGCTGTGTGGCCCGATTCTGCATATTTTGAAGACGATTGACGCGCTTTCGCAGGTGGAGTGGGCCAAGGAGGCCGCGCTGTCTAATGGTGCATCTAACGGCGCCGCGTGCCTCGTGAGCGATATCGGGAGCACGAAGGTCGAAATCTGCAGGGCGGGTTCCAAACTGCCGGCCCCGTTCAAGTTTGTGGGCAGCCATCCGATGGCGGGTTCCGAGAAGCGCACCTGCGAATACAACGATCCCGCGATTTTCGAGAACGCCTACTGGTTCGTGTGCCCGCCCGAGGGGACGGCCGAAAGCGTTTACGCGCCGCTCCTTGAACTCGTGAAGTTCCTCGGCGCCTCCGCAGTAGTTTTCCCGCCGGAACATCACGACCGCACTATGGCGTGGGTTTCGCACATGCCCCAGATGCTCAGTTCTACTCTGGCGGCAAGCATCCCTGACCGCCTGCTGAGCCACAACTACCAGCACTATGCGGGGCGCGCATTCCGCGACATGACGCGCATTGCGGCAAGCGGGTGGGCGATGTGGCACGATATTGCCGTCACCAACCGCGACGAGACGGTGCGAGCCTTGACCGAGGTTCGCGATGGCGTGAACACGACAATCGAGGCGATGCAGAAACTCGACGTGGTAAAGGACGGCAGGCCTGCGGGTGGTTCGTTCGATGCGACCCGCGGTTCGGTAGCCGGTGGAAAATGCGCCGACCGTTCCGATTCGCTGGAAGAAATTTTCAAGGCGGGCAACGAGGGGCGTGCGAGCCTGTTCGCTCCTGGCCGGAACGCCGCTGCCGCATTCTTCGAGATTACGGTGCCGCTCAAGGACAAGCCGGGCGCGCTTTTGAGCGTGTTGCAGCCGCTCGCAGAAGAGGGACTCAACATCCGCGACATTGAACTCATGAAGGTCCGCGAGAACGTGGCGGGCACATTGCTGATTGCCTTCAAGACCGAGGACGAGGCCGCCCGCGCGGTCAAACTGCTCCGTTACCTGGGTTACGAAGTTAAGGAACGATAATGGAATTTGCGTTAAATCCCGACAGGGAACGGATGGACCTTACGCTTTTGATGGGCCTGTTGGTAAACGGGCGCACCGTGCTCGACGATTTTGCCTGGGCCAGCGGTTCAGAACGTTTTGCGCAGGCCCTCGCCGAATTCGGGCTCCGCTATGAACTGCACGGGCATCAGCTGGTGCTTGACGGCAGGGGCTTCCAGTATGCGCTCCCGTCGATGCTCCCGTATGATTTTCCGGAGCAGGAGAACGTGCTCCTGTGGACGCTCGCGAGCAAGGATTCCGAACAGGTCTATACCTTTGCGGCTGAAAATAGCGAAGCGGGGGCCGCTGCGGTTGCCGCAGCAAAGGTGACCCTCCAGAAATATTTCAAGGTGGAACTTGAATCCGATGAACCTGCAAGGCTCGTGTTCCGCTTTGCGCCCGAAGAACCCGCGCTCAAGAAGGATTCGCTCGGGAACGTGCCCTATATCATGCGTAACAGGCTCTTGCTCCGGACACTCGTGCGTGCGGAATACGTGAGCTTCGAGGAACGCTCGCTGGTTCATGACCAGTGGACAAAGATGCTCATGTACTTTGGCGTGCCCCTCCGTTACGAGGGGCGCGGCATGGAGCAGCTGAGCGAGTTCGAACGCCGCCTGATGATGGCGCAGGGCAAGAAGATTGAACGCACCCAGATGACGGAGCTTGCGGAAACCCGCGTGATTACCGGGCGCGATTACTACGTGCCGGGCGATACGACCGAGGCTACAGCCTTTGCCCTGCTCACGACCATCGGCAAGGTACCCAAGGGTAATGTGGTAAAGCTTTTGAACGTGGACCTGAACAGCACCCGTGCGGGGGCGCTCACTTGCCTCAAGCGCATGGGCGCAAACATCGAGACCGTGACCCGCAGGGAAAAGTTCGGCGACGTGTACGGCGATGTGGAAATCTACCCGATGGAAGCGGGCAAACGGCTACAGGGCAGGCGCTTTGGCGAAGACGCCATCGCGACGTCGCTTTCAGATTATGCGTTCCTCGCGGTGGCGGCGTGCTTTGCCGAGGGCGAAACCATCCTCCGTATTCCGAAGGAAATTCGCTCCGAGATGCGCGTGTCAAACGACTTCTTGGCAGAAAACCTGCGGAAGACCGGCGTGGAAGTCGGCGTGTACGATGACGGGCTCGTTATTCGCGGGATGGAAACCATCGTGAACGGGAGCGACTTTGACGGCGGAAATTCACCCGAGGCGGGGCTTGCGCTTGGTGTGCTTTCTATTGCCCTCGAGAATGATGAACCGGTGGCGAATGCAGATGCAGTCGAGGCGATTTTCCCGGGCGTTGTCGAAAAGCTGAAGCAGGTGTTTGTCTCCGAGGCTCCCGCGAACGAGGGCAAGGAATAGGGGGAGGATCATGAAGAAGTTTTCGAAAATCGGAATCGTCGGTTTCAAGGACAAGAGTGCCGACCTCGCGAACGCTCTCGACCAGATTGCGGATTGGGCAGCGACGCACCCGAAGGTGGAATTCTTTGCGCTTGATTCCCTGAAGGGGCTTGCCAAGAAGCCGATTCACGTGATCAAGGAATCCGGGCTTTCGCGCATGGACCTGCTTCTTGCTATCGGCGGGGACGGCACGGTACTTTCTGCCGCGCATATCGCGCTCGGGCACAATATTCCCATACTCGGAGTGAATGCGGGCCGCGTGGGGTTCCTTGCCGAAAGTCGCGTGGAAGGCCTTGCAAAGACGCTCGATGACTTGCTTGCGGGTGACTTTTCTACCCGCGAACGCATGATGATTGACGCAGTCGTTTATCGCGGTCGCAAGGTGGTCGCAAAACAGACTGTCTTGAACGAGGTCCATGTTCGCGCGCACATGCCCGACCGCATGGTGAACGTGAACGTGGCCTACAACGGCACGTGCCTTACCGAATACTGGGCTGATTCCCTGCTGGTTTCTACGCCGACGGGTTCTACCGCCTATAACCTCGCGGCGGGTGGCCCTATCATCCACCCGAGCACTCCTGCCGTCGTGCTCACGCCCGTCGCTCCTAGCAGTCTCTCCGTGCGCCCGCTCGTGCTTTCGCTTACCGACAAGAAGCTTGAGATTGTCTCTGCGGTGGAGCGTCCGCTTGACCTCGTGTTCGATGGCCGTACCGCCTACGAAATGAAGGTGGGCGAGAAGGTCGTGCTGAGCGAATGCAAGGCCGTGACGACGTTTATCCGCATGCGCCATACCGGATTCGTGGGCGCACTCCGCGAAAAACTTGGTTGGACGGGGAAACCGCGCCTCGCTTAATTTTTGAAATACTATATTAGGTTATATGAAAATCCTGCGCTCTTTATTATATGTTTTTTTGATGGCCGCGATGTGCCATGCCGGTGCTGTTGCCGACAAGCAGATGGATAAGGTCGAAAAATTCCTTAAGAAGTCCAAGTACAAGGATGCCGCCTCGTCTTTGTTGGATTATGGCATGGATATGAGTAAAGAACAAAAGGCGGTGGGAGTTTCGCAGTACGCCGGGTATTTCGAGAAATTTGTCAAGCAGCATGGCAAGGTGCTGAACCATACGAAACTGCGTACCCGCCGCCTGTCCAAGTCCTATGACGAGACTGTTTACCAGATTAACTGTGAGAAGTCTGCGTGGCTGATTGTGATAACGGAATACGTATCGCTAAACGGTAAAAGCGCGTTCAGCGCATTGCGCGTGGTGACCGAGGAAGACGTATTCAAGTATTATGATAAAAAATAAAGGAGAAACTATGAAAATCAAGTCCTTAATTCTTTGCCTTTTGCTTTGCTCGTTCGCATTTGCAGGCCCGCACTCCAGCGAATGCGTCAAGGCGATGGTCGATTACCTGAAAGCAGATAAGTACGACAAGGCTTTCGATGCCGTGCTCGACGATAGCCCCTTCCTCAAGGGGAACGTGAATGTATCGAACCTCAAGATGCAATACGCTACGATATTCCAGAATATCGCGGCGCAGTACGGCAAGCCCGTGGGTTTCGAAATTCTTGGCACGAAGACTGTCGGAACGCTCGAACGCACCGGATTCCTCATCCAGTGCGAAAAAAACGCCTGGGTTATCGAGGTCTTTGAATACAACAATCCCGTTTCGAAGAAACAGTATATAGTCGATTTCAAAATCATCGGCGAAGAAGACGCCTTCGCTCGTTACGGCCTGTAATTTCCCGGGACGAGACCCGAACCGTTATATTTGAAACGAAAACCCGCGGTTTGAACCGCGGGCTTTTTGTATTTGCATTCGCGAAAGCGCTGTTTGACATCAGCGCTGTTTAACGCCGGCCTAGAACAGCGTCGGGTCTTCGGGCTCGGCGCCTGCGTCGTCGCTTGTGCCGTCGTCGAACGGGTCGGGAGGCGTGATGCGGCTCGTGCGCTTCACCTTTTTGGCGGTGAACTTGCTGCCGAGTGCCTTGTAGCTCTTGATGTCGGCGACTTCCGTCAGGTCGAGTTCTTCCTTCTGGACTTCGCGGCCCACCTGGTATTCCATGAGCTGGCGTGCGTCGTCTGTCGCGAAGAATTCAATCATCTGCGAATCCTTGTGGTCGCTGATGAGGCTGAATTCCGTCGTCATGGGGCAGCCTTCTAGGTTGAAGCGCTTCACCATGTAGTTGAAGTTCCCGCCCTCGAAGTAGAGCACGGTAAATACCTGTTCGGGGTCGAACTTGTGGACGTATTTCACGCCGGTTCCCACGAGAATCGGGTCGGCCATGTCGTGCACTCGGGCCGTACCGTTCTCCTTCACGATAAGGATCTTGTCCTTCTCGCCGAATTCGCCGATGCGGTCGCCCTTCTTCTGCGTGCTGATGAGGCCGCTGGGGGCATCGAAGTAGAGCACGCGCGCCCCGAGGGTACTTACGCCCTTGCGGATGCGCTTGACGCTCTTGACCGGGTACTTGGTGACGATGTTGCCCATCGCGCCGCGGCCCTTCACCTCGATGGTGCTGAAATCCACCTCGAAGTTGAGCTTGGTGCGCGGGCGCGGCTTGAGCGTCACTTCCACGACTTCGGCCTCGCCGTTCATGTTGCTAGAAAGGTAAAGCAGGCGGCTACCGGGCTTGTTCTTGCCCATGAAGTAGTCCTTGTCGCGGGTCACGCCGCCCACGTTGAAGCGCTTGATGTAGGCAGTGCCTTCCTTGCCGTCCTGGTGGATGACGTTGTAGATGTGGCGTTCGTCGTCCTTGTTGAACTTTTCCACGAGCACGATGTTCTTGCCCACGAAGTCCTTGTCGGAGACCTTCACCACCTTGAAGCTGCCGTCGGCCTTGAACACGATGAGGTCGTCGTATTCGGACACGTCGAAGAGGTATTCTTCCTTCTTCATGCCTGTGCCGAGGAAGCCTTCCTTGCGGTTCACGTAGAGCTTCTGGTTCGCAAGAGCCACGTGCACGGCGCTCACCTGGCCAAATTCGCCGATTTCTGTCTTGCGGTCGCGACCTTCGCCGTACTTCTTGAGGATATTCTTGAAGTAGTTCACGGCGTAGTCGGTGAGGTGTTCCTTGTTGTAGTTTACCTCTTCAATCTTCTTGTCGAGTTCTTCCAGGAATTCGTCGGCCTTCTTGCGGTCAAAGCGGCTGATGCGGCGCACCGGAATTTCGGCGAGCTTGAGGATTTCTTCGCGGGTCACTTCCCGGCGGAGTTTGCGCACGTAGGGCTTCAGGCCTTCGTCAATCAGCTGGACCATCTCGTCGTGGGTTTTCGCCTTCTTGATGACCTCGTAGACTTCCTTCTCGATGAAAATTTTCTCGAGGCTCGTCATGTGCCACTGGTCTTGCAGGTGCTTGAGCTCGTTGTCCAGTTCCCAGTCCAGCAGGTGCACCGTGTGGTCGGTGCTGAGCTTCAAAAGTTCGGTGGTGCTGCTGAATTTCGGCTTCTTGTCGATAATCACGCAGCTGTTGGCGGCTAATGTCGTCTGGCAGTCGGTAAAGGCGTAGAGTGCGTCGATGACGACCTGCGGGTCGGAACCTGCCTGCAGGTGGATCTGGATTTCCACGTTTTCGGTGGTGTGGTCCACAATCTGCTTAATCTTGATTTTGCCCTTGTCGTTGGCCGCCACGATGGAGTCGATGAGGCTATCGGTGGTGGTGCCGAAGGGAATTTCGCGGATGACGAGCGTCTTGTTGTCGAGTTTCTCGATTTTCGCACGGACCTTGAGGCGTCCGCCGCGCTGGCCGTCGTTGTATTCGCTAACGTCGATGATGCCGCCCGTGTAGAAGTCCGGGTACAGCGTGAACTTGCGGCCACGCAGGTAGTCGATGCTCGCCTGGCACAGTTCCTTGAAGTTGTGAGGGAGGATGGTGGTGGAAAGGCCCACCGCGATGCCGTCCACGCCCTGGGCCAGGAGAATCGGGAACTTCGCGGGGAGCGTCACCGGTTCCTTGGAACGCCCGTCGTAGTTCGGGATCCATTCCGTAGTCTCGGGGTTGAACATCACGTCGAGCGCAAAGTCGCTGAGCTTGCCTTCGATGTAACGCGGGGCGGCAGCCTCGTCGCCCGTAAGCGGGTTGCCCCAGTTACCCTGCGGCTCGATAAGCAGGTTTTTCTGGCCCATGTTCACGAGGGCCGTGTAGATGGAGGCGTCGCCGTGCGGGTGGTAGTGCATGGTGTCGCCCACGATGCCCGCCACCTTGTGGAAACTGCCGTCGTTCATCTCGTACATGGTATGCAGAATGCGGCGCTGCACCGGCTTGAGGCCGTCCTCGAAGTAGGGCACGGCGCGGTCGAGAATCGTATAGCTCGCGTAGTCCAGGAACCAGCCGTTGTAAAGCTTTTCCAGGTGGTTTACGTTCGAAAGTCCTAAAGTTTTCTGTTCTTCGTCCATAATTAGTTGTTAGTCATTAGTCAATAGTTATTGGCAATATCTTTCGTCTAAATTAAAGTTCCTCTACCGCCTCGGTGCGCAGGTTTTCGACGATGTAGTCCTGGCGGGCCTGGGTGTTCTTGCCCATGTAGTATTCCAGCAACTTGCCGAGCGATGCGTCGCTTGGCATGGTGACGGTCTCCAGGTGCATGTTTTCGCCGATAAGCAGCTTGAAGTCCTCGGAATCCATTTCACCGAGACCTTTGAAGCGCGTGATTTCCAAATCCTTCTTGTTGATTTCCTTCGCGGCCTTGTCGCGTTCCTCTTCGTCATAGCAGTAGAAGGTCTTCTTCTTGTCCTTGCGGTTGCGCACGCGGAAAAGCGGTGCCTGCAATATGTAGAGGTGTTTTTCCTGCACGAGTTCCGGGAAGTACTGCAAGAAGAACGTCATCACTAGGAGGCGGATGTGCATGCCGTCCACGTCGGCATCGGTCGCGATAATCACCTTGTCGTAGCGCAGGTCCTCGAGCCCGTTTTCGATGTTGAGAGCGGCCTGGAGCAGGTTCCATTCCTCGTTCTCGTACACGATTTTCTTGGAAAGGCCGTAGCTGTTCTTCGGCTTGCCGCGCAGGCTGAACACCGCCTGGGTCTTGGGGTTGCGGGCCGTGGTGATGGTACCGGAGGCGGAATTACCCTCGGTAATGAATATCATGGTCTCGCTCTTGAGCGGGTTCTTGGCGTCGGTGAGGTGCACGCTGCAGTCACGGAGCTTCTTGTTGTTGAGGTTCGCCTTCTTGGCGCGCTCGTTGGCGAGTTTCTTGACGCCGGCCAGTTCCTTGCGCAACTTTTCGTTCTGGTTGATGCGCTCCAGGAGCTTCTTGGCCGTATCCTCGTTCTTGTGGAGGTAATTGTCCAGTTCGCGGGCCACAAAATCCACAATCCAGGTACGAAGCGCGGGGCCGTTCGGGGCCGTGGTGGTGGACCCCAGCTTCGTTTTGGTCTGGGATTCAAAAACCGGTTCCTGGATGCGCACGGAAACGGCTCCCACGATGCAGTTGCGCACGTCGGATGCGTCGTATTCCTTCTTGAAGTGGTCGCGCACGCCCTTCACCAGGCCCTCGCGGAATGCCGCCTGGTGGGTACCGCCCTGGGTGGTGTGCTGGCCGTTCACGAAACTGAAGTAGTGCTCGCCTTCCTGGTTCGAGTGCGTGATGGCGAACTCGATGTCCTTGCCCTTGCAGTGGATGACCGGGTAGCGGATGGTGTCGTCGGTGCGGCTGTGGAGCAGGTCCAAGAGTCCGTTCGGGCTGTTGTAATCCTTGCCGTTCATCACCAGCGTGAGCCCGTTGTTCAGGTAGGCGTAGTTCCAGATCTTCTCTTCCATGTAGGCGGGGAGGAACCGGAAGTTCTTGAACAGGTCGTTATCAGGCTCGAAGTAGATTTCGGTGCCGTTTTTCTCGGTGGTGGAGGTAATCTTGAAGTCCTTCACCAAGATGCCCTTGCTGAACTCGGCGCGCTTGACCTTGCCGTCGCGGAAACTTTGTACGATAAACTTTGTGGAGAGCGCGTTCACCGCCTTGGTACCCACGCCGTTCATGCCCACAGACTTCTGGAAGGCTTCGGAATCGTACTTGCCGCCCGTATTCATCTTCGACACGCAGTCGATGACCTTCTCGAGAGGGATGCCGCGGCCGTAGTCGCGCACGCGGCAACTGTGGTCTTCCATGTCGATTTCAATCTTCTTGCCCGCGCCCATGGCGAACTCGTCGATGGAGTTGTCGATAACTTCCTTCGCGAGCACGTAGATGCCGTCGTCGGGGCTCTGTCCGTCGCCCAGCTTGCCGATGTACATACCGGGGCGGAGCCTAATGTGTTCGTACCAATCTAGAGTCTTGATGCTGTCCTTGTCGTACTTTACAGCCATTATCTACCTTTCAAAACTAAAAAAATGCCTTTTTTCGCCAATTTTAAGAAATTTCGCGAGATATCTTGCGGAAAATGCCCGGACTCGCGGCTCCGGTCCGCCCTTTGCCCCCAATATAGCAAAAATTTTTGTCAAAGAGTGACAATTTGTGCAGTAGGCAACCTTTTTTATATTTGTCCATATATGCGCAAGTTCGTTCCTGTATTTCTCCTGTGGCTTTCCCCGTTTTTGCTCCTTTTGTCCATTGTCTTGGCCTGTTCCGAAAACGACAAGTTTCTTGCGCATGGCACGACCGAAGAAGAGAATGCCCAGATTATCAAGGATACCGTTGCTTATCTCAAACTCCTGAAAACCTGGGAGCCGGAACAATCCGCCGATTCGGAAAAGGTCGTGCTCGAAGGGGATTCGTCCGTTTCGTGGTACAATGTTGTTTTCTTGAGAGCTCCGAAGCCATACTTTAACTATACCGATATGGGGGCCGACTCTGCCGTCTGCACCGTGAATGTCTATGAAGATGAAAACGGCGTCCGGCTTGTGGTGGACCTTGATTCTGCCAGGGAACTCTTTACGCAGCTTTTGCAGCGCGATTCCATGATGGCAATTGTCGTAGACCGTCTTGACAAGACCTATGATATGGACAATCCGGCTGCCGGTTGCAAGGCGGATTCCCTTTCCTTCGTGGAACGCTGTGAAAATGCAAAGGGATCGGTCGAGGATCAGCTCGGGCTTGCGTGCAATGAACTCCACTTGATCTGTACCCAGGAAATCATGCCGAACAAAACGGCGGAAGAGTTTATGGACAGTACGGCTACGGAGCTGAAGAGCCGTTGTGCGGAAGCCCTGGGACTTTCCCTCAACGAAATGGGTAACGGGCGCCTCGACGGAAAGTTCTCGTGGCGCTACCTGAACCCTGAACTTTCTTATGGCGAGGTCGTGGACGAACGCGACGGGCAGGTGTATAAGACGATAGCCATCGATTCCCTTGTTTGGATGGCGGAAAACCTGGGCTATGCGGATAGCGATTTGACTCCGAGCCTGCTCGGGAAGAACTGGTGCTACGACAATGAACCGGACAGCTGTATAAAGTATGGTAGGCTCTATACGTGGGGCGCGGCCATCGACTCGGTCGCCCTGGCGAACGATCCCGAAAATCCGCGGGAATGCGGCAACGGGACTGACTGCCGTGACTTGACCCATATCCAGGGGCTTTGCATGGACGGTTGGCATTTGCCGTCATCTTCGGAAATACATATCCTTGAAGATGTGGCGGCAACGGGAACGCCTCATGTAGCTGTCGTTGGGTCGGACGATGAGTGGCCTTATGGTTCCATTACGCTCAGAAGCGCTTACCTTTGGGAATATGGTATCGATGCTTACGGTTTTTCGCTGCTGCCGGGCGGCTATTACCTTTTCGATACGGATGAATTCAAAAAAGTTGGCGAGGAGGGCTATTTCTGGTCGCTTGACTATGCCGAAGAATATGCCTGGATGTTTATTATGTACGATGGGAAGGCTGCTACCGGGTCGACGAACCTGGGAATCAACGAAAAGTACAAGTTCGCCATTCCGATCCGTTGCGTGAAGGATTAATCACAGGCTAGCGGAATTTGCTGAAAGAATCTGTCAAAAAAATTATTTTTACGAGAAAAGCATAGGAGGAATTATGAAACGATATTTTGGTGTTCTGTTGGCTTGTGCCGCGATTCTTGTTGCTTGCGGTGACGACGACAGCGACTTTGCGACCCGTCCCGATGGGAGAATGTCTTCATCCAGTGTCACGCCGAATTCGAACGGCAGCACAGAGGATTTCGATGCTCCCGTGAAACCCTGCAAGATGGGAAATGTGGATAATTGCGAGTACGGCACGGTGAAGGACGAACGCGATGGTCAGGTTTACAAGACCGTAAAAATCGGTGACCAGGAATGGATGGCCGAGAACCTCAATTTCGTAACAGACTCCAGTTTTTGCTATACAAACTCTGCGGACTCCTGCGCCAAGTATGGTCGCCTGTACTCGTGGAGTATTGCAATGGATAGTGCGGGAACGTGGTCTACGAATGGCGTGGGATGTGGGAGTAATCCTCCTTGTTCGCCAATATATCCGGTACAAGGAATATGCCCGCAAGGTTGGCATTTGCCGGATACCACGGAATGGGCTGCCCTTTTCACGGCTGTGGGTGGAAGTAGAAATTCTGAACGCGAATGGATATGGGATGGGGTGTGCAAGAAACTCAGGTCCGAGACCGATTGGCTAACCGAAGATTTATTCAGTTATGCACTCGATAGTGGCACTGATGCCTACGGGTTTTGTGCTTTACCGGCAGGTTTCAGGTATTCCAGTGGAGATTACACAAAAGAGGGTGGAGCTGCGTCCTTTTGGACTTCTAATCCGGACGATTACAAATATGCGTACAATGTGGAGCTGAGCTACGGCTTTGACTATGCACGTATGACCAACGCCTATGGTGCGCCTTGGCAATCAGTCCGTTGCGTCAAGGACTAAAAAGAAAACCGCCGAGGATGCCTCAGCGGTTTTAATCTTTATATAGGCGCGGTTTAGCGGAGCACGATGTCGCCGTTCGCGACGAGCTTGTCACGCAGCTTGTTGTGGGCCTTGTTGACTTCGTCGTCGGTGAGCGTGCGGTCCATGGCCTGGTAGGTGAGGCTGTAGACCATGTTCTTCTTGCCGGCTTCGATCTTGTCACCTTCGTAGATGCTCTTGAGGGTAATCTTCGCGAGGTTCTTGGGGTTGAGCCCCTTGATGCGGGCGACGATGTCCTCGTGGGTCATGGACTTCGCCACTTCGAGCGAGATGTCGCGGCTAGACGGCACCTGGCGGCTGAAGGCTTCGAACACGATTTTCTTGTGGGTGGCGTGTTCCATCTTGTCCATGTCGAGTTCCATCACGTAGGTGGTGTAGCTGATGTCGTTCGCGGCCATCACGGAGGGGTGGAGTTCGCCCATGGTGCCGAGCACCACGCCGTCGGCGAGGATTTCGGTCTGCTTGCCCGGGTGCAGGAAAATTTCAGGCTTGGCGGGCACGCGGAATTCCACCACGAGGCCAACGCGCTTGAGGAAGCTCTGCACGAATCCCTTGAACGCGGCAAAGTCAATCTGGGCGGGCTTGTCGTTGAGCGGGTTTGTATCGAAGTTGCCTGCAATCGTGAGGGCGACGAGGTTCGATTCGTCGAAGCCCGGGTCGCGCACGTCCTTGCGGTCGCGCTTGAACTGGCCCTTGGCCACTTCGAACAGGCGCACGGAACCGGGGCGGTTCTTCTCGTTCTCGGCAACGCTCTTGAGGAGGTTGGGGAGGAGTGAAGTCGGGACTGCGCCGAGTTCTTCGGAAAGCGGGTTCAGGAGCAGTGCGGGCTTGCTGCGGCGGTCGTCGCTTTCGGGGCCGAAGAGGGCCTCGGTGCGGGCCTTGCTCGTGAAGCGCAGGCTCAGGCATTCATGTAGGCCCATTGCGGAGAGCGTCTTGCGAATCTTCCTGTTCAGAACTTCAATCGGCGGGAGCTCGTTCGGCTGCATCTTGAAGGAGGGCAGCGTGTACGGGATGTTGTCGAACCCGACGAGGCGGGCGACTTCTTCGATGAGGTCCACTTCGCGTTCGAGGTCGGGGCGGAAGCTCGGAATCTTGAACGTGATGGAGTCTGCCGTCTTGGAGACGACTTCGAGGGCGATGCCCGTGAGGAACTTTTCCACCTGGGCCATATCGAGCTTCATGCCGATAACACGTTCGGCCTGCGCGATGCGGAGCGTGACCACGTTGCATTCCTTCTTGTGGTCGTCGCCGGTGTATTCGACAGTGCCCTTGAGAATACGGCCACCCGCGACTTCCTGGATGAGGGCGCAGGCGTACTTGCTGTATTCGTCCTGGGTCGCGAAGTCGATTTCGCGTTCAAAGCGGTAGCTGGAGTCGGTCGAGATGCAGAGGCGCTTCGCCTGCTTGCGGACCACCGTCGGGTTGAACCAGGCGCTCTCGAGGAACACGTTCTTGGTGGCATCAACGATTTCGGATTCGACGCCGCCCATCACGCCGGCAACGCAGGCCGGACGGTCGCCGTCGCAAATCACGAGGTCGTTTTCGACGAGTTCGTGAGCGGTGTGGTCAATCGTTTCAATCTTTTCGCCCTTCACGGCGCGGCGCACCTTGATCTTGTTGCCGTGGAGCTGGTCCATGTCGAAGCTGTGGAGCGGCTGGCCCACGTCCATCAAAATGAAGTTCGTGATATCGACGACGTTGTTGATGCTGTTCATGCCAACGGCGTGCAAAAGCTTCGCGAGCCAAGCCGGAGACTTTTCGACCTTCACGTCCTTGATGACGCGACCCACGTAGCGGGAGCAGCCGCAGCCGGGAACCACTTCGAGGCTAATGGCGGAACTTGCCGGTTCGGCGTCCTCGTTCAAGGTGTAGGCGAGCGGCTTTAGCGGGCGGTTGAACTTCGCGGCCAGTTCGCGGGCCACACCGCGGTGGCTCAAAGCGTCCGGGCGGTTCGGGGTCACGTTCAGTTCGAAGCAAACATCGTAGAGGCCGAGGCTCACGAACGGGGTACCTGCCGGAATGCTGTCGTCCAGGACCATGATGCCGGCGTGGTCGTCGCTAAGGCCGATTTCGTCTTCGGCGCAAATCATGCCGAAACTTTCCACGCCGCGGATCTTGGACTTCTTCATCTTGAGCGTGCCGCCGTCGGGGAGAGGGAGTTCTGCGCCAATGGGGGCGAGCACCACGGTCTGGCCTGCGGCTACGTTCGGGGCGCCACACACGACCTGGAGCGTTTCCTTGCCGTCGTTCACGGTGGTGATGTGCAGGTGGTCGCTGTCCGGGTGGGCTTCGCAGGTGAGGACCTTCGCCACCACGAGCTTTTCATAGACTTTGCCCGGTTCTTCCATGCCCTCGACTTCGAGGCCGATGGAGGTGAGGGCCTTTGCAACTTCTTCCGCAGATTCCGGAAGATCAACGTGACGTCTGAGCCAATTCAAAGAAACTTTCATCTTTCAATCCTTTATAGCATGGAACTTGCGACGAGCGCAACCCCCGTGCCTGCTTAAATTTTCGCGGGAAAATGTAGAAAAAATGGAAAAGAAAAGGAGAAAATATCTTAAACGGAGGCGCAGTTTGAGAGGTATTTCTGCAGTTCCTCGACGTAGCGCTCGCCCACAAGCCCGAGCAGCATGTTGCGCTTTGCAATGTAGCCGATTTCCATGACACGGTGGGCTTCCTCGCTCTTGTCCTTGAACGGGACGGCTAGGTAGTCTGAGCCGTTCAGTTCTTCGCAGATGATTCCGGAGCAGAGCGTGTAGCCGTTGAGGCCAATCATCAGGTTGAGCATGGTGGCGCGGTCGTTTGCCTTGATAGTGCGCTTGTATTCGTTTGTACTTAAAATTTCTTCGGCAAAGTAGAACGAGCTGTTGTCGCCCTGCTCGAAGGAGAGGCACGGATATTCCGCAAGTTCATCAAGCGTAATGAACTTGTTTTTTGCAAGCGGGTGGCCCTTCCACAGGTAAACATACGCCTTGCAGTCGATAAGCTTGTGGAACGCAAGGTCGCGGGCGTTCAGCAGGTTCGTAATGATCTTGCGGTTGAAATCGCTCAGGTAGAGGATTCCGATATCGCTTTTGAACGAGGCCACGTCCTCGATGACTTCCTTGGTGCGCGTTTCGCGGATGGCGAACTCGTATTTCTCGGTATCAAACAACTTAACAGTCTCGACAAAGCTCTTGACAGCGAAGGAGTAATGCTGCGTAGACACGCCGAACTTCTTCTTGCGCTTGCCAATCTTGCCGTACTTCTCGAGCACGGTTTCATAATGGTGGTAGAGTTCCCGCGCATACGAGATGAAGTCCTCGCCCTCGCTCGTGAGCTTGACACCGCGGCTCGTGCGGTTGAATATGAGGATATTCAGTTCGTCTTCCAGGTCGCGGATGGCGGCAGTGAGTGACGGCTGCGAGATATAGAGTTTTTCGGCGGCCTTGTTGAAGGAGCCTGTTTCTGCGATGGCGATGGCGTAACGGAGCTGTTGTAAAGTCATAAATTCCTACTAATTTGATAGGAAATATAGAAAATTTTCGAACGATGGAAAGGGGTAATTATAAATTTTCCCTATAATCCGCAGTTCCAGTTCTTGTCTTCGGGAATCTTGCCTTCGGAATTGGGCGTGTTGCGAGTGAACTGGTCGAGCTTTACGCCGTCCAGGTAGTCGCGGATCATTGTATCGAGCTCCGTCCAGACCGGGAGGGTGACGCATGTCTTGGCGCGAGGGCAGAGGTTTATCTTGGTGTCGAGGCAAGAAACAGGCGCAACGGAATTCTCCATGAGCGAAAGGATGCGCCAGACGCTGCATTCTCTGGGATCCACCTTCAATCGGTATCCACCGCCTTTGCCACGGGCGCCTTCGAGGAGTTTCCCGCGCACAAGCGTCCCGAGTATGCCTTCGAGGTATTTTTCCGAAATTTGCTCTCGTGCAGAAAGTTCCTGTAGCTTGGTGTATGTATCCTTGCCATTACGGGCCAGGTCTATCATCACGCGGAGTGCGTAGCGTCCTTTGGTCGAAATCCTCATGCCTTGAAAAATAGAACTTCTGAAACCGAACCGATGGTGGAGGCCTGTTCGAAATCCCCTTTTTTGCTAAATTTTGCACCATGAAATACACAGACGAAGCAAAACAGAATTTCAAGGCCCTCTCCAACAACCCCTATCCCGGACGCGGAATTATCCTCGGCGAAAGCGCCGACGGCAAGTCCTACGTGCAGGTGTACTGGATCATGGGCCGTAGCGTCAACAGCCGCAACCGCGTGTTCGAAATTGAACCCAAGACCGGCTTCATGAAGACGAAGGCCTTCGACGAATCCAAGCTCACGGACCCGCACCTGATTATCTACTACCCGGCACGCTACACGGCCGACGTCCAGATTATCACCAACGGCGACCAGACCGACACGATTTACGACGCCATCAAGCTCGGCGGCACCTTCGAAAGCGCTCTCCGCACGCGCCAGTACGAAGATGATGCCCCGAACTTCACGCCGCGCATCTCCGGCATCCATTACAAGAACGCAAGCCCCGCCGTGTACAAGCTCTCCATCCTCAAGAGCAGGGGCAACAGCGAAGAAGCCGGTTGCGAGCGCATGACGTTCGAATACGAGAAGGCCCTGCCGGGTCTCGGCCACTTCATCAGCACCTACGAAACCGACGGTAGCCCGATTCCTAGCTTCAACGGTTTCCCGAAACTGATGCCGATTTTCGACAACGCCGAAGATACGCTCAAAAAATACTGGGCCGCCCTGAACAAGGACAACAAGGTCTCTCTGATGGTCAAGTGGATCGACAAGAAGACCTTCAAGGCGAAAACGCTTATCGTGAATAAGAACAAATAGCAAGGTGAGTGTCGTGAGCAAGCTCGCTTGCTCATGACCGAACCGCAGCACTGTGGCTCGCGAAGCGAGCCCACAAGTAAGTCTTATTCCAGTTCGAGTTCGTTCTGAATGGCGCCTTCCATGCACAGGAGGCGCCTTTTCAAATCGGTGCCGAGCGCATAACCGCCGATTTTTCCCTTGCTCGTCACTACGCGGTGGCAGGGGATGATGACCTGGAGCGGGTTGTTGTGCAGCGTGTTCCCGACAGCGCGTTCTGCGTTCGGGTGCCCGATGGCTTCGGCGACCTGCTTGTACGTCCACGTCTTGCCGTAGGGAATCTTGCGGGTGGCCTCGAGGACGCTTACTTGAAATTCGGTGCCGTGGATGGCGATGGGGACGGTGAATTCGGTAATCTTCCCGGCGAGGTATTGGTTCAGTTCCTTGACAACATTGTTGTAGGCTTTCGCGGTGGAACGCTTCAGCGGGATGTCGGTATCGGCTGTCGCGTAGGCGCAGGCCTTGACCGAACTCGGGACAATTGACGATTCGCCCGAGCCCGAAAAGCGCAGCCCGCAGAGGGTGTTCCCTTCGAACGTGAAGGTCCATTCGCCCCACATGTTGCGGTGCTGGATGGTCTGGATGTTTTTTTGCGCTTTTCCCATGCCTGAAATATACACAATTTGGAGGTGTAGCTGCGTTTTTTTATATTTATGACAGGTGGTGTCGTGGGAAAATAGGAGGAATTATGGAAAAAAGATGTGCCCGGCGCGGTATCCAGGCGCTTTTGGTGGCGAGTCTGGCTTCTGCAGCCCTTATTGCCGGATGCGGTGACGACGAGAGTTTCTCTCCGGTCGCCAAAAACCGCGGCTATGACTACGCGTTTGTAAAAACAAACGAATTTGCGGAATACCCTTGCAACGAGATGCGCGAAGGCCGCGATGCGGTTGTCGGACGCGACAAGGACCGCTACGAGTGTATTTTCGACGAACGGGATTCCGTCTACCTGTGGGCGGGCGAGTCGGACACTCTTACGGCGAAGGGTCATGAATTTGTCCGAGCCGAATCGTCCAACAGCGAGGAAGAATCTTCCGATAGCGACGGTTTCTCGTCGAGCCGTTACTCATCCAGCAGTTCGCTGTACAGTTCCTCTAGCTACTCCAGCAGTTCTCGCTACAGCTCTTCCAGTTATTATTTTGATACCACCTGGACTTTTAGTGAAGACCATATCGGCCTGGCGTCTATCCCCTTTACCCTGACCACCAAGGACGAACTGCTCAACCCGGACGTCGAATACGGAACAATGTTGGATGAACGCGACGGCCAGGTCTATAGGACCGTAATCGTTGGAAACAGGGTCTGGATGGCTGAAAACCTCAATTTTGCAGGCAACGACGATTATCCGCTTGTGCTCGAACGTTCGGCATGCCTTAATTTCGATGATGACAACTGCGCCTTGCTGGGCCGATTGTATTCACGTGAAGCTGCCATGGACAATGTCTCCTGCATGTTTGGAGTCTCCTGCGATATAGGGGATACCTTGGTTCGCGGTGTATGCCCCAAGGGATGGCACATTCCATCTAACGCCGAGGCCTTGGCTCTAGTAAACGCTTTTGGCGATGAACTTGGTGACGTCCGCTCTGCAAAGGGTTGGTCCTCTTATAAAGAAGGGGTTAATACCTCGGGCTTTTCGATGCCGGCATCGGGGTGTCTTGATTTCGGGGATGATAGATTTGAAAGCCCCGGAAAGACAGGATACGTTTGGGCCTATATAAAAGGGTCGGATATGAGATACCTGATTTTCCGCGGGCCGTCGGATAATGATGTTATTATACATTCCGGTTATTCGAGCAATATTTTCGTCTCGGTTCGCTGTATATCGGATGACACGTTGAAAGTAGCCTTGTCTTCTTCTTCAAGAGTGTCATCTTCGAGCGTTTCATCTTCGAGTGTCTCGTCGAGTAGCGCGAAGTCATCTAGCAGCTCTGTGGTTTCTTCTGCGTCCAAGGACAACTTCTTCAACCCGGATGTCACTTACGGAACTCTGAAGGATAGTCGCGATGGGCAGGTGTACAAGACCGTCGAAATAAATGGTACTACATGGATGGCGGAAAACCTGAACTTTGCAGGAAACAGCGACTGGCCGCTCCCGAAGAGCTATTCCTACTGTTACGGCGGACTCACCGCCAACTGCGAACTGTATGGAAGGCTGTATGACCGCGCCGCAGCTATGAACAGCACCACTTGCGGTTATGGAAAGTCGTGTAGCTTATATGATGGCTTGAATAGGGGCGTGTGTCCAGACGGGTGGCATATTCCGTCAGAAGAAGAAGTCGACGATTTGATGGACTTCACTTTGGGCAACAGGAAGACCTTGCGGTCAGTGGACGGATGGGTTGATAGGGAAGTCGGTGCGAATGAATCAGGTTTTTCTCTGGTGGGCTCCGGAGTCAGGGCCGACAAGAACTATGTAAATCAGGGCAGGTTTGCTGCGCTCTGGTATTATTCCACCGGGGTTGTCCAAAACTATCTGGTATTTTCGGGTGTCGAGGACAAGATGTATTTGACGGAAAATTCGAAAGAGACGGTGTACATTTCGGTGCGTTGCGTGAAGGGTGCTGGTGCCGAACCCGCTTCTTCGGGCAGTACAAAATCGTCAAGTAGCGGGAATTCGTCGAACGTCGAAAGTTCCTCGAGCGAAGAATCTTCGAGTTCGTTTGATAAGACCGTGCTTTTCAATTCGGCGGTAAGCTATGGCGAAATGACGGACTCGCGCGATGGACAGACGTACAGGACGTTGAATATAGCGGGGCGTACCTGGATGGCGGAAAACCTGAACTTTGCGGATTCTTCGAAACTCCCCATCCTGAAGGGGAACAACCGCTGCTATGATGATGACCCGAGCGAATGCGTAGCCTTCGGGCGCCTGTACAGCAGGGAGGCTGCACTGAACGACAGTCGGTGCACATGTTATAACGGAACGTGCCCCTCGATGTCTGGCAATGTTCAGGGCGTCTGCCCCGACGGGTGGCATATTCCCTCGAAAAGCGAGGCTGAACAACTGGCGAACTTGAACGCGAATCAGGCTAGTAGTCTGAATTCGTCCTATGGGTGGGCTGCAGACCATAGAGGCAACAATTCTACGGGCATGTCCCTTGTAGGAGCCGGTGTGTATCAACGCCAAACCGGCTCTGTCGGATTTAAGGGAAAGGGAAACTATACCAATCTGTGGGTTTACGACGCGTCGACCCCGAATGAAAATTGGTATCTGATGGATGTAGGAAAAAGCGCATCGGGAAATGGAATCATTGCGGTCGAGGATGAAGCCGGGTATGACCCGTTTTATACAGTCCGCTGCATTAAAAACTGACGGAGCCCAAGGAGGGGATAAGAAGCGCCATTCTAGGAGCATAATTGCCCCAAAAACTGTTTTTTAACTATCTTTCAGCTTGAAGTGCAGATTACAAAGCTAAAGATTTTTGGATTCAAGTCCTTTGCCCAGAGGACGGAAATTAACTTCCCGACGAAGGGACTTACCGCCGTGGTTGGTCCGAACGGTTGCGGCAAGTCTAACATTACCGACGCCATCCGTTGGGTTCTGGGCGAACAGAAGGCTGCCCTCTTGCGCATGAGCAAGATGCAGGACGTGATTTTCAGCGGTACCGAGGAACGTGCCGCGATGAGCCTTGCCGAGGTTTCCATCGTCATCGACAACAGCGACGGTACCCTCGCTTCGGAATATTCCGAAGTAATCGTCACACGCCGCGTCCACCGCGACGGGTCGGGCGAATACCTCATCAACAACCAGGAATGCCGCCTGCGCGATGTCCATGCGCTGCTATTCGACTCCGGTCTCGGTTCGAGTACCTATTCGCAGATGAACGCCGACATGATCAAGTCGGTGCTTAGCGATAAGGCGGACGACCGCCGCGTGCTGTTCGAAGAGGCTGCGGGCGTGAGCAAGTACCGCCAGCAGAGGAAGGAGGCCGTGCGCCAGCTCGAACGCGTGCAGATGGACATGGAGCGCGTGGAAGACAACCTGCGCTCTACCCGCCGTTCCGTACGCCAGTACGAGACCCAAGCGGAAAAGGTCGAGGAATACAAGAAACTCAACAAGCGCCTTCGCGAACTGGACCTCTCGGTTAGCCTCGATAAATTCGAAGATTTTAAGGAAGGTCTCGAGACCCTGAATACGTCGGCCCGCCGCATGGAGCACGAGGTCGAGTCATCCAAGACGAAGGCGACCGAACTCCAGACGAAAATCGAGGAAAAGAAGCTCGATATCAGCGAAGACGAGAACGCCTACCGCGAACTGGAACGACAGGTCCAGGCGGCGACCATCGAACTCAATAACCTGAACAACGACATTGTGCGCTTGCGCGATTCCATTTCGGCCATGGAGGCCGCGAACGAGAAGGCGCAGGAAGAAATTACCCGCAGCAACTCGAAGGTCGATGAACTCATCCGCGAACGTGAACGCCTGGAAGAAGAAAACGCGGTGCTCGGAAACGACAGCGAGATGGACGAGATGAATTCCCTCCTGGAACGCGAACGCGAAGCGCTCCAGGTGATGCGCGACCGCCTCGATGACTTGCGCACGCGCTCCAGGGAACTTTCCAACGAGCGCCTGCAGACGGCAAATGCCGTGAACGCGCTGCGCGGCCGTTTTGAACGCGCGGATGCCGAAACCGATATGCTGCGTTCGAACGTCGAAGGCTACAACGCCGAACTCGAAAGTTTATATGCAAAGAGATCCGAAGCCGAGTCGGCTGCCCGCGATATCCAGCAGGGCATGGACGAATCCCGTTCGGCTATAACGTCTCTCGAAGAGCAGCGCTCCGTGCGAGAAGAACGCATCGAGTCGCTCAAGGCCGACCTGCAAGGTTTACAGGCCCGTATCGCCGAACTCAAGAACGACGAGGCGAGGCTCCAGTCTCGGATCGACGTGCTCCAGAGCGTGTCGCAGGATGCGTCCGATGCGAACCGCTGGATTGCCGAAAACAAGGCCAATCTTGCGCGTGGGCTCCTTTCGGAGCGCCTGGATGCGCCTCCCGAATATGCGTCCCGTGTCGAAAGTGCCCTTGGCGACATGCTTGATTCCGTCGTGGTCGAAAATTCGGCTGCCGCAAAATCCCTTGTCGAAGCACTGCGCGAACAGAACGTGGGCCAGGCTCTCATGGCTCTCGTTTCCAATCCGCGTCCGCCTTATGCCGGCACGGTGGAAGGGGAGGGCGTTGTCGGTCCCGTCTCGAATTTTGTCAAGACGGATGATACGACCCGCGCATGGCTCGATGGAGTCCTTTCCCGCTACATCCTGGTCGAATCTTTTGATGCTGCCCTGAATCTTTCGCTCAAGTACGGCTGTGAGGACCTTTGCTTTGTCGCTCCCGAGGCGAGCATCCGCACGGCGGGTCTTGTCTCGACTGGTGCCCCCACGTCCGGCTCGCTCAGCCGCAAGAACGAGATTGCCGAGGCCGAGAAGGCGCTCGCCGGGGCCTTGGATGAACTTGGACAAAAGCAGGACGAAGTTGCTCGTCTGCAGGAGACCTTGGACGAGGAACAGCAACTCCTTGTCTCGCTCAACGACGATATCCGCGAAATGCAGAATTCGCTTCTCGGAGGCGATGCCGCCATTTCTATCCAGAAGAATACGGCGGCGACCTGCGAGCTGCGCATCGCACAGCTGGAGCAGGCCCGCGAGCAGGCCACTCGTCGTATCGACGAGGCCCAGGCGACGCGGGAATCGGATGCCGAACTGTCGGCAGCCGAAGTTGCCGCCGAGCGTGCAGAAACTGAATATTCCCGTGTGAACGATGAACTCCAGGAACAGGAGACGATGTTCCGCGAAAAGGATGAGGAAGTCCGCGACCTCGAACGGAGCGCCCTCGACAAGAATGCGAAACTTGCGCAGAATACGAGCCGCCTCGGCAATATCGCCGACCAGATTGAATTCCTCGGAAACGTCATCCAGTCCCGTAATGACGAAATCGCGAAGAACAACGAAGCTTCGGAAAAATTCAAGTCCGATATCGAAGGCTTTGCCGACCAGCTTCAGACGAAGGATTCGGCGCTCCGCGAACTCGAAAGCCAGCGCGACCTGGCCCGTGAAAAGTACGAACTCGTATCGGGAGATCTCGAAGAATGGCGTTCCGAGGTGAACCGCCTCCGCGACGACATGATCGAGAAGATGAAGGACTTGAACGATGTGGGCCGCCGACAGGAAGCCTTGCAGGCGAACGTCGAGAGGCTTTCGGAACGCATCACCAACGAATATTCCGTTGACCTGGCTAATCCCGAAGGCGTCGAACGTGTGGAGTATAGCCAGCCTGAGGCCGATCGCGAAATCCGTGAACTTCGAGGCAAAATCAAGGACCTGGGCCCCATCAATGTGAACGTGATGGAAGACTACGAAGACGAGAAGAAGCGCCTGGAAGAAGTCGAGAAGCAGTTTGACGACCTCGACCGTGCCCGCGCCTCGCTCGACCGCACCATCACCAAACTCGACGATATCGCCCGCACGCGCTACCTCGAGACGTTCGAACGCATCCAGAAGAATTTCCAGTTCGTGTTCAGCAAGCTGTTCCTGAACGGCGAAACCAAGATGAGCCTCGTGGAAAAGCTCGACGAGAACGGCAAGCCGATGGACATTCTCGATGCTGACATCGAAATCAACGTTCGCCCGACCGGCAAGAAGATGCGTGGTATCAAGGCGCTTTCCGGCGGTGAACACGCGCTTACAGCAACGGCGCTCCTGTTCGCAATTTACATGGAAAAGCCGTCTCCGTACTGCGTGCTGGACGAAGTGGATGGTCCGCTTGATGACGCTAACGTCGGTCGCTTTATGGCGCTCCTCCGCGAATTCAGCAAGCAGACTTTGTTCATCGTCGTGACGCATAACAAGCGTACCATGGCCGAAGCCGACATGCTCTATGGTGTGACCCAGGAAATCAAGGGTATTTCCCGCATCGCCAGCGTTCAGCTCGCCGACGCAACTAAGTTCGCGATTTAGTATGCCCCGTATTCCTCATACAGTCATCCCCGCGAAGGCGGGGATTTTCGCTTTCAAAGGTTTCGTCTTCGCCGCTCTTTCTGCGATTTGCTACGGCACGAATCCGTTGGGCGCCCTGCATCTGTACGCCCAGAATTACTCGCCGGAGACGGTTCTCTTTTACCGTTTCTTCACGGCAGCACTTCTCCTTTTTGTGGTGATTCTTGCGAAGGGCTCGCACTTTAAAATTTCATTCCGCGAATTCGGTGCGCTTGTCGCGTTCGGATTCCTCTTTGCGGTGAGTTCGCTTACATATTATGCTTCGTTCAAGTACATGGACGCGGGGCTTGCTTCAACGCTATTGTTCCTTTATCCGCTAGAAGTCTCGGTGCTCATGGCGGTGTTCTTCAAAGAGAAAATCAAGACCTGGACCGTCATTTCGATTGCGGTCTCTATGGCTGGCGTGGCGCTCCTGTATCGCGGCAGTGACGGTACCGCGCTTAGCTCGGTGGGGCTTGCACTCGTTTTTGCGTCTTCGCTCTCGTATGCGATTTACATGGTGATGGCAAACCGCATCAACCTGCAGATGGGGGCGGTGAAGATGACGTTTTACGCCATCTGTTTCTGCCTTCTCTTCTTGTTGCTTTATTCGGTAACGCTCGGTTCTGGCCTCCCGCCGCTTTTTACGCAGGCAAGTTCGTGGGGCTGGGGCTTTATGCTTGGCCTCGTGCCGACGGTGCTTTCGCTTATCTTCATGGTCAAGGCCGTTAAAATCATCGGCTCCACGCCCACGGCAATTCTTGGCGCTTTGGAACCCGTGACCGCCGTGACGATTGGTGTGACTGTGTTTGCCGAAACGCTGACTACGCGCATCATGGCTGGCATCGCCTTGATTCTTGTGTCTACCGTGCTTATAGCCATCAAGCGAAAATAGCGTCTGTAATTAATTTCGCGACCACTTTTTACTATATTCCTGAACATGCAGACAACCTGTTCAAAATGCAATAAGGAATTCAATGACAAGGTGGGAATGTCCCCCTTGCAGAGCAACATGGCTATTCGCGTGCGCAACAGGGTAGGGAACATCTGCCCCGAGTGTCGCGAGGAAATTTGCAGGACGCGTCGTGGATGGTGGAAGATGTGGTTTTACGACTTGAAGGTCGCCGCACTCTGCTTCTTGATTCTCTTGCCGATGTTCCTGCTGTTTGCTGCGCTGACTGCGTTTCTCGCACTATATGTGCTGTAATCTAGGCTTGGCCTCAATCGGGTAAAAACGTATAAAAACGAAAACGCCTCTCTATTGAGAGACGTTTTTCGCGGGATAGACGAGGCTTGAACTCGCAACCTCCGGCGTGACAGGCCGGTGCTCTAACCAAAATTGAGCTACCACCCCAAATCGTTTCCGATTTTCGGTAGTGGGCGATAACGGATTCGAACCGCTGACATTCTGCTTGTAAGGCAGACGCTCTGAACCAACTGAGCTAATCGCCCGAAATTTTAATCCTGCTTGTCCTGCTTTTTGCCGGTCCAGAGGATTCCGAGAGGAATCACGACTACGTAGGCAACGACCAGGATGAGAGGAGCAACCGTGAGGCTTACCGGATTATCTGCCGGGCCGGTGGCGAGGCAAAGGAATCCGATTGCGAGCAGTAAAACGCCGATTGCAATAAGAACAAAATTCTTTTTATTCAACATTTACTACCATCCTTTGGGTTACGTGCCAAATATAAAAATATTTCGCTTGTTGTCAAGTAAAAACGCGCTTTTCACACGAAAAAGCCCGGTTTTGTCCGGGCTGCGTTTCGTTTAGTATTCGTTTGGTACCAAGGGGGCGGGGGGCTCGGCGGGCGCCGTAGGCCCGGTCGCCGGTTCGGCGTTTGCCTCGCTATTGCTTGGCGAAGGGCCCTTTTCCCAGACGCTTTCACTTTCGGAGAGTGGCGAAGTGTCCCATGAACTCTTCTGCCCTGACGGAGATTCTGTTTCCGAGTAGTTCCTGTAGTTGATGGGAATGAAAACTTCGTCGGGGTATGCCTGATACAGATACAGCGAAGTGAAGTAGGTGCAGAAGCCCCAGAGCACGCTGGCGGTCGTCATTTCGCGGCGGATGGACTTGCTGCCCACGATTTTGCCGTTCTTGACGAGTTCCAAGTCTAGAGTGTGCGGACTTCCTCGCTGTGAAATCTTGCAGTCCTGGCTACTTTCGCAAAGAAGTGCTCCGTTGCCGTACACTTCGTAGTTGCGGCCATCTGCAGCCATGATCTTTGTCTGGCTGAAGAAGCAACCGCAAAGGCTAAGCGATGAGGCCAGGCAGGCTACACATAAGAACCTGCTTGCGTACTTCATTAGAACCCGTAGCCCAGTTTGAGGTTGAACATGAATCCCTGGAAGAGCTTGCGGGACTTGCTGGGCAGATCGCTGTCGCTATCCCAGCTGTCGTATTTGTTCCATTCTTCCTCGGTAATCTTATCCTTGGGTTCTGCCAGCTTGTAGAAGTTGACGAAGTATTTGGCTTCGGCGAAGAGGACGATGTTGCTTGCGCGGTTGAGCATCACGCCGCCGCCGACGAAAGCTCCGATGCCGGATTTTGAATCCGAGTAGCTCCTCTTCGTGTCTTCTTCGGTCGTCTTGTAATCTTTAATGGAAGAATCGTAGCGTGAGACCTTGGAATGGACCGTAACGTCGGTATTGTAGTCGACGGCCGAGTAGTTCATACCGCCACCGATGTAAGGAGCAATAAACTTGCGGCCGAAGGCGTAGTAGGCGGAAATGGCGAAGTCTAGGTAGTTGTAGCGGGAATCGTCGCTCATGCCCCAGAAGTTCGCATCAAGGCCGATGAGGAAGCTCTGGGTGTCGTACATGCCGAATACGTTGAGACCGGGAGCCATGTCGACGGAGGGGGAGAGCGGAACCATGCCGCCAAGGCCCAGGCCGAAGTAAGAATACGCTTTCATGCGCTTGGGCTGCTTGGTTTCGTTCTGGGTGACGTTATAGATATCCTGGTCGTTGGTCGCCTTCTGCTTTGTGCCGATGGTGCGGGCCACGCGCTGGATAATCGGGTCGAAGTCATCGGGGTTTGCTGCCTTGAGGCGGTCCTGCCAGATGGGGGCTTCGCTTCCGGTATTGTACAGCTTGAAGGACAGGATTACGTTTTCGCCCAGGCGGGTGAATTCGGCAATGAGGATCTTGGAGCAGCCCTTGGATACGGCCTTGTTGTTGAGGGTTTCCGGCTTGCTGATGTCGACACTGTCTTCGACGGTTCCTTCAATGAGAATGAAGCGGCCGTCGTCTTCAATGTAGGTCTTCATGAGCTTCTGGGCTGCAATGCCGTAGTCGCTGTGGATGTTCGTTGTGCCGACTGGCGGCATGTAGACTTTTTCTGCGGCGGTCGCATAGGCTGCGAAAATAGCGGCAGAAATCAAGATGCTTCGAATGAACTTTTTCATGGTGTTCCTCCTTGTTTATGCATACAAAATATAAAAAAAAACGTTAAAAGCAAAGGCCTTTCCTATGGAACGGCCTTTTTGCTGATTTGTGTGCGAAAAATGACGATAAAATGCGCCATTTAGGGGTTAATCTTTTATTTTTTCCTTGTTTTTTTGGTTTCGAGCCATTCGTCGAAGGTGATGCTGCGGTCGAGTACACCGTTCGGCGTGAGTTCGAGCACGCGGTTCGCGATCGTCTGTACGAATTCGTGGTCCTGGGAGCAGAAGATAATCGGGCCCTGGAAGGCGGTGAGGCCGTTGTTGAGGGCGGTGATGGCTTCCAAGTCGAGGTGTGCGGTCGGTTCGTCGAGCAAGAGGCAGTTCGCGTTGCTGAGCATCATGCGGCTGAGCATGCAGCGCACCTTTTCGCCACCGCTGAGCACGTTCGCGCTCTTGAGGGCTTCTTCGCCGGTGAAGAGCATGCGGCCGAGGAACCCGCGGATGAAGGTTTCGTCCTGTTCCTTGCTGTACTGGCGCAGCCAATCCACCAGGGAGAGGTCCGTGCCGAAGTAGGCGTCGTTGTTTTTGGGGAAGTAGCTGTAGCTGATGGTGTTGCCCCACTTGAGCACGCCTTCGGGTGCCTTGGTCTCTTCGGCGATGAGCTGGAAGAAGGCGGTCTTGAGCGTGTCGTATTCGCCGACGAGCGCTACTTTGTCCCCATTATTGAGACTAAAGTCAAGTCCCTTGCAAATAATTCCGTCACCGCCGTCGATGGTCGCGTTCTTGACTTCGAGTACGATTTTGCCCGGTTCGCGGTCCATCTTGAAGTTGACCCAGGGGAACTTGCGGCTCGATGCCGGCATTTCTTCGACGGTCATCTTGTCCAAAAGCTTCTTGCGGCTGGTGGCCTGCTTGGCCTTGGCGGCGTTACTGGCGAAGCGGCGGATAAACGCCTTGAGTTCTTCGATCTTTTCTTCGGCGCGGCGGTTCTGGTCCTTACGCTGCTTCTGGGCGAGCTGGCTTGCTGCGTACCAGAATTCGTAGTTACCGCCGTAGAGGTTAATCTTGCCGTAGTCGATATCGCAGGTGTGCGTGCAGACCGCATTGAGGAAGTGACGGTCGTGGCTCACCACGATTACGATGTTTTCGAAACGTTCGAGGTAGTCTTCGAGCCAGCCGACGGTTTCCAGGTCAAGGTGGTTTGTCGGTTCGTCGAGCAGGAGGATGTCCGGGTTGCCGAACAAAGCCTGCGCGAGGAGGACGCGGATTTTCTGGCCGCCGTCGAGGTCTGCCATCAGGTTGTAGTGCAAATCTTCAGGAATGCCGAGGCCCTTCAGAAGCACGGCTGCGTTGGAATCGGCTTCGTAACCGCCGATTTCGCCGAAGCGTGTCTCGATTTCCATGGCCTGCATGCCCTGTTCTTCCGTCATTTCGGGGAGCGCATAGAGTTCGTCGCGCTTCTTGCCGAGTTCGTAGAGCTCGGGGAAGCCCATCATGACTGTTTCGAGGACGGTATTTTGTTCGTAGGCGAAGTGGTCCTGCTTGAGAACGGCGATGCGTTCACCCGGGTCCTTGGTGACTTCACCGGTGTTGGGTTCGAGTTCGCCTGAAAGGATTTTCAGGAACGTGGACTTTCCGGCGCCGTTTGCACCGATGACTCCGTAGCAGTTGCCACGCTTGAAGGAGAGGTTCACTTCCTTGAAGAGGACGCGGCTACCGTATTGAAGACTGACATTGGAAACGTTGAGCATTAGTAGGTATCAGGTCGGGCCTTGCGGCCCTTTGAGGTGTGAGGTTTGAGGTTGTGAGGTTTGAGGGCGGTCGCTGCATATAGCTCAAAGGCACGTAGTGCCGTCCTCATACCTCATAGCTCATTGCTGATTTGCTTTTTCCAACTCGCGGGCGTTGATGATGAGCATCTGAAGCCTGTTCTCGATGTTCGCGAAACTCGTGTCCGGATCGTAGTCGAGGCTCAGGATTTGCACATGCGGGCAACGCTCTTTCACGGCCTTGGTGAGGCCGCGGCCACTGATGTGGTTCGCAAGGCAGGCGAACGGCTGCAAGATGATGTAGCTGTTCACGCCATGTTGCGCATTGTACAGGATTTCGCCCGGGATAAGCCATCCTTCGCCGGTGTTGTATGTCGGGTCGATGATGTCTGTGACGTAGTCCTTGAGTTCGTAGCAGTCTGCGTGGTGTTCGTAGAGCTTGAACTTGTGCATGGACTTGCGGGCGGTTTCTACGGCATGCGTGTAGACCTTCGCCGTCACGCCGCCTTCCACGCGGTCCATGAGCGGGTTCGCCGAGAATCCGCGTTTGATTTTTTCGCTGCGTACGACTTCGTCGACGCGGAAGAAGTCCGTCATGCCCGGGAGGTAGACTTCCATCCCGTTGTTCATGAGGTATTCTTCTACGAACCCGTTTGCGCTCGGGTGGTAGTTCATGAGAATTTCGCCAAGTACCGCTACGCGGGGCTTACGGATTCCGCGTTTGCGATCTTCGGTAATCTCGACACCATTGAACGCTTCGATGCACTGCTCGAAGACCTCGATGAGCTTGGAGGGGCGCACCAGCTGCGTGGTGGTGAGGTGACCTGCCACGGCGATAACCTTCGGCATCCACTCGTCGTAGACTTTTTGCGTGTCGCCCTTGTTGATTTCGTAGGGTCGCAGGGCTCGGTACATGGTCTCGATGGCATCCATCGTGACAAGGCCCCACAGCATGTGGAGGCGGAAGTCGAGCCCGAGCTGGAAGCCCGGGTGCATGCCTTTGTAGTCCACGCCGGTTGTGATGATGGTGACGTCCTTGAAACCGGCCTCGTCGAGGGCCTTACGGGCGAGTACCGCGTACTGCACGGCACGGCAGTTCTCGCAGTTCTTTGCAAGGCACATGGAGACAGCGTTCTGCGGCACATCCGGGTGATTGACGAGCCACTTCAGGGCTTCGCCGATGTTCACCTGGCAGGGGAAGCAGATATCGTTGTGCACGAACTTCTTGCCGAGCTCGATGGCTTCCTTGTCGGCCACGGGCAGGTATTCGGCGATGTAGCCTTCGCGCTTCATGTACTCGCTCGCGAGCACGGTAAATGCAGGAGAGAGGTTCGGCGTGAGGATACGGCGACGCTGCTTGTCTTCGGCGACGAACGGAGTGTGGTATAGCGGTTCGTGGCTTTCGGGCTTGTCGGGGAGGTTTGCCGCACGGCGTGCCTTCACCGTCTCGATGAAGCTCTTGATGCGGATGCCCACGGGGCCGCGGGCGTCGCCCTCGTCGAGCTTGAGCATGAGCATTTCCTTGTTGGAATCAAGGTGCAGCATGCGCATCATTTCGTCGGTCAAGATGGAATCGTGCCCGCAACCGAAGCTCACGATCTGCGCGAGTTCGATGTTCGGGTCCTTCGCCGCAATCATGGTGGCACCAATCATGCGCAGGTGGAAGGTGTTCTTGATTTCGATACGGGTGTGGCTCGGCACATCCTGGTCGTACACGCCGGGGAGCGATTCGGTGGTGAGCACCGGGATGCCCATGGCGGTAAAGTGGCTCGCGATGTTGTGGTTGATGAGCGTGTCCGCATGGTAGGGGCGGCCCGCAATCACCACGGCAAAACTGTTCTTCGCGCGCACGTCGTCAAGGATCTTCTGGCCTTCTTCCAAAAGGGTCGTGCGATAGCTGTTGAGAGCCTTCTCGCCTTCGGTCACGGCCTTGTCCAGGAGCTTCTTGTCGAGTTTCCAGTGTTCGTGGAACCAGTCTACGGTCTGGCTTCTGCGGAGCTTGGTGTTGAACCAGTGGAAAATCGGCTGGTCCATGGGAACGCCGTAATTCTTTTCGGGCTCGTCGGTGTTTTTGCAAACGTTCGGGTAGGCCTGCACCACCGGGCAAACGGATGTTGCCGTGAACTTGGTGTGGTCGCTCGGGATGGCAACCATCATCGGGAAGAAGATGCGGTCGACCTTCTTCTCGATAAGGCTGAGCACGTGGCCGTGCACGAGTTTTGCCGGGAAGCAAACCGTGTCAGAGGGCACGCTGTGGAGGCCCGCCTCGAACATCTTGTAGTCGCTCTGGCGGCTCACCACGACGGTGTAGCCGAGGCTCGTGAAGAACGCCTTCCAGAAGGGGAGGCTTGCCCAGAATTCGAGCACGCGCGGGATACCGATGGTCTTTCCCGTGTTCTCGACGAGCTTTGCCGGGGCGTAGTCCTTGACCAACAGCTGGTTCGTGCGCTTGATCATGTCGGGCACGGAGAGCATCTTCTTGTTGATTTCGGCGATGAGTGCCTTCGTCTTCGGGTCGTTCGGGTCGGCAGTGACTTCGCCGCGTTCGCAGCGGTTGCCGGTCACGAAACTCTGGCCGTCGCTGAAGGTCACAATCGTGCGGGAGCAGTGGTTGGTGCAGTACTGGCAGAGCTGGCCCGGCTGGTTGTGCCAGCTGAAGGTCTTCATGGCCTCGAGGCCGATAAAGCTCGACTTGAGGTCTGGGTTCTGCTTGCGCTTTTCTTCCATGAACTTGCGGGTGAGGAGCGCGATACCGATAGCGCCCATTTCGCCCGGACGTTCGGGACGGATGGGCTTGAGGCCGGTGTACTGCTCGAAGGCGCGGAGGACCGCGTTGTTCTTGAATGTACCGCCCTGCACCACGACCTTCTTGCCGAGGGTGTTCAGGTTACGGATACGGATAACCTTCGTAAACACGTTGTTGATGATGGAGCGGCAGATACCCGCGATGATGTCTTCGGGCTGCTTGCCGTCGCGCTGTTCAGTGATGATGGAACTGTTCATGAACACGGTACAGCGGGAACCGAGCTGCGAGGGGCTCTTTGCGTTGAACGCGAGTTCCGCAATCTTTTCCATCGGGATTCCGAGGCTGCGGGCGTAGGTCTCGATAAAGGAACCGCAACCCGAGGAGCAGGCCTCGTTCAAAATGATGCCGGTGACGACGCCGTCCTGCACGGAGATGGCCTTCATGTCCTGGCCGCCGATGTCGAGGATGAAGCTTACGTCGGGGCACAGGCGCTGGGCGGCGTTCGCGTGCGCGACCGTTTCCACGGTATGGTAGTCGGCATGGACGGCCTTTGCGAAGAGCTGTTCGCCGTAGCCGGTGGTGCCCACGCCCAAAATGTTGAGCTTGCAGCCGTATTCCTCGTAGCGGTCGGCGAGCTCGTTCATGGCGCGCTTCAAGACGGCGAGCGGTTCGCCGTCGTTGCTTGCGTAGAACCCGTCAATCACGTTGTCCTGCTCGTCCAGGAGCACGAACTTCGTGGTGGTGGAACCTGCGTCGATACCGAGGTAGGCGTTGATGGTCGAACCCGAGGCCGGCTGCGGGTAGTGGTTGTCGGCCATCTTGTGTTCCTCGAGGAACATCTTGTATTCGGCTTCGTTCTTGAAGAAGAGGTCGGCGGCGGCTTTCGCCTTGTTTTCGGCCTGGCGGACTTCGTTGAAGTGCACCAGGGCGTCGAGCGAGCCTTCCATGCGGTAATGGCATTCCTGGCCCGCGAACATGGAGCCGAGCGAGAGGGCTGCACCCATGGCGACGAGCACTTCGGAGTGTTCCGGCACGATTGCCTGTTCGTCGCTAATGCCCAGACGTTCCTTGAATGCGCGTACGAGCGTCGGGTTGAACGTGAGCGGGCCGCCCTCGAAAATCACGGGCGGCTTGATTTCCATGCCCTGGGCGAGGCCACCGATGGTCTGCTTCGCGATGGCGTGGAAGCTCGAAAGGGCGATGTCTTCCTTGGCGATGCCGTTGTTGAGCATCGGCTGGATGTCCGTCTTCGCGAACACGCCGCAACGGCCCGAAATCTCGTAGACCTTCTGGCCGCGCTTGGCGAAACCTTCGAAGGCTTCTGTCTTGATGCGGAGGAGTTCGGCCACCTGGTCGATAAATGCGCCGGTACCGCCCGCACACACGCCGTTCATGCGCATGTCGCTTGCGATGAGTTTGCCGGTTGTCTTGTCCTTTTCGAAGAATACGACCTTCGCGTCCTGGCCGCCGAGTTCGATGGCGACGCGCGATTCGGGGTAGGTGGCACGCACGGCGAGGGCGTTTGCCACCACTTCTTGCACAAAGAAGGCGTGCGTGGCTTCGGCGAAGGGCTGGCCGCCGCTACCGCAGAAGGCTACCCTGAAATTTTTGTCTGGGAAGAGCCCGTGGGCTTCTCGCAGCACCTCGTAGACCTTTTTCGCCTGCATGGCGTTGTGGCGCTGGTATGTGTAATGCAAAAGCTTGTTGGTCTCGGGATCGACGACCGCAATCTTCACGGTGGTGGAACCTACGTCCACGCCGACCCACAAATCATTCTTCAAATTGCTCATAGTGGTCGTAAAGATAGAAAAATTGGGGTGGGGCTTATTGGAAAACGGGACCGTTAAATGCCCAAATTCGCAAAAAAAAAGGAAATTGAATTTTTTGTTGACATCTGCTCGGGCTATTGTTATTTTTAACGAACAAATTCACAAACTTTTCATGAGGAGAATATCTATGAAGAAATTGACAGTACTTGCAATAGCGCTTGGCTTTGCTTTTGTTCCTTCGTTCGCCCAGTACGACGACGAGAATTACGGCGAAACCCCCGCTGAAACCGAAGAAAGCAGCTACTCGACAGAGGAATCCACCCAGGCTGAACCCGCTGAAGAAAGCGAGACCGCCGCTCCTGCCGCGGAAAAGTCTTCTGACGATACCGACTACAAGAAATTCCGTCTTGGCGGCCATATCGGCGTCGGCTTCGGCGGTCTTGGCGATCTTTCTGCCATTGGCGGCTATGTGGGCGGTTCCCTCCGTTACTACATCAACAAGCAGTTGGCTGTCGCTCCCGAAGTGAACTTCATCTTCCGCTATTTCAGTGAAACCACCGACCGAGTTTCCCTTGGCAATGGCTACGAATACGAATTTGAACAGGGCATCTCGCAAATCCTCATGGACGTGCCCGTGCTCGCCCGTTTCGAACCGCTTTCTTTCCTCTACGTGGAAGGCGGTCTCCGTCTTGCGTTCTGCCTTGCTGACATGTACTCGGCGCAGTACAACTACTATGATACCTACGGCAACGAGACTGACGCCTACGCAAGCGATCTTGTCGCCGCCGAAGACATTGAGACCAGCGGCGTTTATGTATCGCTTGTACTCGGTGCCGGTGCGCAGTTCCACCAGGGTGGCAACGACATGAACGTCGGTCTCCGCTTCATGTACGACTTCAACAGTGTAAGCGATGCTGTTGAAGACAAGCCGAGCGCCTGGAACATCCAGCTTTCGCTGACCTACCTCCTCTAAGATAGGTCTCGCTGAACGGCAAGTCGGCCCGGCTTCTAGCCGGGCTTCTTGTTTTTTAGCGGGCTTCTTTTTTATATTTCGTCCTGATGAACTACTTGGCTCTAGATTACGGAGAACATCGCGTCGGGGTCGCTTTTGCCGATTCCGAGCTGCGTATGGCATTTTCACGCGAAACCATTGACCAGAAGACGACAAACTTGTTTGTACGGCTCGATGAACTCGTGAAGGTGAACAAGATTGATGCGTTCGTGGTGGGAATGCCGTATCACCCCGATGGCCGTACCGACGGCAAGAACGTGGTTGTGGAAAAGTTCGTCGAGGATTTGAAACTGCGGTTTCCGGGCCTGCCCGTGTACACGCAGGACGAATCGTATTCGAGCGTGCAGGCGCAGGAAAAGACTTCGTACTTCAGCAAGAAAAAGAAGCAAAAAAATAAGGCGGTAATCGACCAGTTGGCCGCCGCCATTATTCTGCAAAGATGGTTGGATGAGAACGGTTGAAAATAACGGTCGGGTTATTTTTTCTTGCGGGTCTGTTCCACGTAGGTTTGGTATTTTTTCTTGTCGGCCGCTTTACGAATCGGGGAGGCGTTGGCTTCGAATTGCTGGTGCAGTGTGGCCCAGAATTCGGATGGGTCCTTGTAGAGAATTTTGAGAACGTTGTAGAGGTCGAAACTGATTGGGGTCTTTTCCCCGCGTTCCCACTTGCCGATGGTGATTCGAGTAACGCCGGAATGTAAACTTATGTATTCTTGAGTGAGATTGAGTTCGCTTCTTCTGGCTTTAATAATTTTAGAAAGTTCCAGGTCAAAGGCCTTTTCTTCATCGTTCTTCAGTTTCATGATATCCGATATTTAAGAAAAAACAACTAGCGGTTGTGAAAACATAAAACAGCATGTTGTAAACACAAGTTTTTGCTAATTGCCTTTTCCCGTAAACACTAAATTACAAAATATGTAAAGCCAAGACCACATGTTTACAAAAAAAGGTGATTTTCCGTGAGGAAAGAAGATTTATTCTGCTTTTTTTCTATTTTCCACTCCAAAAACAGGAGTTTTTATGTCTGTACAGGTAATGGTTAATGGTATTCCGGGCAATATGGGCCGTATCGTGGCCGAAACTTGCGTTGCACGCGGCTTGGAACTTGTCCCGTATTCATTGACGGGTGAGATTATCGTGGAAAACGAGGCAGAGGTGGCGGGGAAGACCATCCAGCTCTTGAAGCCCAGCAACCGCGAGGCCCGTATTGGCGAAGTGCTCGCGAAGTACCCGAATGTCATTTGCATCGACTACACGCACCCGACGGCCGTGAACGACAACGCCGCATTCTACGTGAAGCACAAGATTCCCTTCGTGATGGGCACTACCGGCGGTGACCGCGAGGCGCTTGCGAAACTCGTAGCCGAAGCGAACCACCCGAGCGTGATTGCCCCGAACATGGCCAAGCAGATTGTCGCCTTCCAGATGATGATTGAATTTTTGGCGAAGGAATTCCCGACGGCGTTCAGTGGCTACAAGCTTTCCGTTGTGGAAAGCCACCAGAAGACGAAGGCCGACACGAGCGGTACGGCGAAGGCCGTTGTGGGAGATTTCCAGAAGATGGGATTCGATTTCTCCGTGGACGATATCGAGAAGGTTCGCAACGAAAAAGAACAGATGGAACGCATGCACGTGCCCGAGGAATACCTCGGCGGTCACGCCTTCCACACCTACAGCCTCGACAGCGCCGACGGTACGGTGCATTTCGAGTTCCAGCACAACGTGTGCGGCCGTAAGATTTACGCCGAGGGCACTGTAGATGCCGTGAACTTCCTCGCCGAGCAGATTGCCGCCGGTACCGCCAAGCCCTTCAACATGATGGACGTGCTGCGTTCCGGAAAGATGAGGTAAATGCGCTCGTATATCCTCCGACGTCTGCTGCTCATGATCCCGACGCTCATCGGGATTTCGCTGGTGTGCTTTATTCTCATCCAGCTGTTGCCGGGCGGCCCCGTGGAGGAAATGATTTCGCGTGCGCAGCAGGCTGCCGCCATGAAGGGCGGGGTAGATGCCTCGAAGGCCTTGTCGCCCGACCAGATAGCACAAATCCAGGCGTACTTCGGTTTTGACCAGCCCGCCTGGAAGCGCTACCTGACCTGGCTCTGGAACGTACTGCACCTTGACCTGGGCTCGAGCTACACCTACGGCCTCCCGGTATGGGACGTCATCGTGAGCCGTTTCCCGATATCGCTCTTCTTCGGGATAACTTCTTTCTTCCTGAGTTACCTTGTATGTATTCCCCTCGGGCTCTGGAAGGCGGTGCACCACGGAAGCAAGCTTGATTCCTTCAGTTCGGGCTTGATTTTCTCGGGCTACGTGATGCCGGGATATGCGCTTGGCATTCTGCTCATCATCTTCCTTGCGGGCGGGTCGTACCTCGATATTTTCCCGCTGGGGGGCCTCACGAGCGACGACTTCGAGGATTTTAGTTTGTTTGGAAAAATCGTGGACCTCGGGCACCACTTGATTCTTCCGATTTTCTGCTACATGATTAGCGAGTTCGCATTCCTGACCTTCCTCATGAAGAATTCCGCGCTCGAGGAACTGGGGAAGGACTACATGCGCACTGCCTTAGCCAAAGGTATGAGCTTCAACCAGGCGCTCGTTCGCCATGCGCTCCGCAACGCGCTTATCCCGATTGCCACCCGCCTCTCCGAAATCTGCACGCTCATGTTCGCGGGCGCTCTCCTTATCGAGAAAGTCTTCGATATCGACGGCATGGGCCTTTTGTATTACAATTCCATGGTGAACCGCGACTACAACGTGGTCATGGGAATCATCTTCCTCAGCAGCCTCATGGCCATGGTGGGCCGCCTCTTCAGCGATATCCTCTACACGCTCGTGGACCCGAGAATCAAGTTCTCGTAAAGCCAATGACCAATGACCGATAACTAGAATTTTTTATTTGCTATATTAAAAATCATGAGTAACGAATCCTTGCAAATTTCTCCTGTTATCAAAGACTATCTGCTTTCTCGCGGCTATTCCGAGAATTTTACCGTTTCCTCGATTGCAGGGGCAGGCTCGGGCCGCCAGTATTTCCGCATTTCCGAAGGTTCCAGGTCGTGCGTGTTGCAGGTCTGTGCCGAAGTGAACGATGACTTTAGGCATTTTGTGGATTATTCCAAGACCTTCCGCGATTTTGGCCTGCCGGTGACGCGCGTCTACTGCGTGGATGAAAGTTCGTGCCAGGTGCTGCAGGAGGACTTGGGCAAGCGTAACCTGTTGGACGAGGTTTCTCCGGTGAGCCCGGGTGTGCGTTCGGGCAACGAGCGCATTATCTACCCGACGGTCATCGATGCCCTCGTGAAGTGGCAGGAGGCGAGCCAGCCGATTTTCAGTAGCCACACGGAACTCTGGATTCGCCGGTTTGACTTTGCCGCCCTCAAGTGGGAAACGGATTATTTTACGGACAATTTCCTCAAGGCCCATTGCGGGATTACCGAGATTCCGCAGAGCGTGATGAACTTCTACTCGCTTCTGGCGGTCTCTGTGGATGCACAGCCCAAGGTGCTCATGCACCGCGACTTCCAGAGCCAGAACATCATGGTGCGTCCGAATTCCGAAATTGCGTTTGTCGATTTCCAGGGTGCGCGCCGCGGTTCGGCATTCTATGATATCGCAAGTCTCCTTTGGGACCCGTATGTGTGTTTGCCTCTTTCGATGATCAAGGACTTTTACGAATACTGGCGCATGCAGAACAAGCGTGTGCAGGCCTATTCCAAGGAAGATGCGTGGGAGAGCTTTATCCATGCGAGTTTGCAGCGCGTGATGCAGGCGCTGGGCGCCTACTGCTTCCTCAGCAAGGTGAAGGGCATCGAGAAGTTTAAACAGTATATCGAACCTGGAAAGGCACAACTTCGGACTTTGTTTGGCGAATTCAAGAAGATTGCGAAGGCGACCGAGCCCGAGGCCATCGAGTTTATCGAGAAGGCTCTGAACGGCTAGATTTTCAGCGTCGAGAACCATGCTCCCGCTCTATTTTAAGCAATATTCTGCTTCCGAGCCTTTTAGTCGAGCGCTTGGTTTTGCCTATGACGCCCTTGTTCACTCGGGAGTCTCGTTCGATGCGCATGCCGTGTGGAATAGCCTGAGCGAACGGGTTGCGCAGGGAATCTACATGGGAGATGGACTCCTGTTGCCGCATACGCGCGTAAAAGGGCTCGCTGAGCCGCTGGCCGCGTTCGCCGTTTGCCCTGATGGCTTTGCCGGTGTGAATACGCGAGGTAACGAAAGGGCTCAGTTCTTGTGCGTGTTGCTTTCGCCCGCGGAGTCGGCCACGGCGCATACGCTCGTGATTGCGCAGTTGGCGAAAATGCTGCTTGATTCTGAATGGAAAGCGCGGGCGATTGCTGCCAAGAGCGACGAAGAACTCAAGTCCTTGTTCTAGGTTTTGTTGTGGCCTACCATTGCAGGGTGCCGGTGGCGTAAGCGCGGTAACCCTTGTAGTCGCCGAAGTAGCGGGCGTATCCGGCTCGGAAATCCATCCATCCCCAAGGAGAAAGCGAAAGCCTTGCGCCAAGCTCGGTGTATTTCTGGGTGGTCTCGTCGTTCAGAAACTTCTTATCTATGGCATCCTGGGGACCATGAATGTCGTCGATGTTTCCGCCGAATGCGGTGTCCTTTGCCACCTGGCTTGCAAATAGAGTCGCCGTTATGAACTTGTATGAAGCGCTCAGCTCGGTGTGGATTTCCTGGCTGTTGGGTCCGAGGTCGCTGCCGAGGTCTTGCGAGTAGCTGGCATAGGTATAGCCTCCGCCCTTGTGGTGCGTGTAAACCCAGGGCTCGATGCGCGTGTATTCGGAGAACATGTCGAGGCGGACGGGGCCGATGTAGAGGCTGTCGCGGGCGACGCCAATTGTCGCAGCCCACTTGTTGCCCCACCAGCTGTCATCGAACATGCTTGTGGGAGTTTTCATGTCATCCCAGAGGAGTTCGCCGTAAAATTCCCAGTGCGGTATCGTGCGGACGCTCAGGTCGAACGCGAGGGAGATGTTGTCCTGGTCTCCCTGTATGTGTTCCTGGAAGTTGTACATGATGAACGGGATGACATAATTCCATTCGAAGTCGCGGTCGGTGCTGTCGGCATCGGCATTGGGATTGGTGTTTGCGGGTTCCGTTGTAGAACCGTAAATGGCGGTTTCGGAAAGCCCCAGCGTGATGCGTGCGGGAAGGCTGATGTCGAGCCTGTGGGCATGCATGTACTTGCCCTTGTTTTTTACTTCGAACAACTTGGCTGCATATTGCGTATAGTCTATAGGGCCAATCGAGAACTTGTAGCCGAAGTAGGGCGTGGGGGCGGGAATCCACAGTCGGCTCGAAGAATCCTGCCATGGGCGGTAGAACGACCTGTCTCCGCGTAGGATGACATGGTTGTGGCGCGCGGGCCCGAATTCGATGTAGTCGAATCCGGCTAGCAGCGTAAACGGTTTGAGCGTGTAATCGACCTTGGCTGCGAACTGGTCCCACGTGCGCCTGTTTTCGCTCTGCTTGTTGTAAGGGAGGCCTTCGTTCGGATTGTAGAAGTTGTCGAAGATTTCCCTGTTGGTGAAGTCGTTGTTTACGTTGACCTGGGCTTCGAAATGAAAAGCATCCGTGAAATGCCCGTCCAGGAAAAGGCGGACTGACATCTCGTTGTCGTAGTGCGTTGGCGCGTTCTCGAAGTTCGTGATGGCGACGGAATCGACGAGTTGCGCCCGGATGTTCACTTCGTAGTTGCGTGCGGAGTCGACAAACGTGAAGTGAGCAGGCGTAGGGGGCGCACTTGCTGTTGCGCATATTGTTGCAAGAAGGATGAGCAGGGTTAAATATTTCATAAGCGTTACCATAGAGCCTCCTTGAGGAGGGCTAAGTGATGCTTGACGTAGACGCGATTTCTCGAACCGTTCTTCCCGAGACAGCGGGGAAAGCTTGCCGCGATGCGGACAAGGCTTCGGCAGAAGCGGAACGATTTCGACAGCAGGTATCCGCGGAATCCGAAATGCTTCTTGAATACGTATTGCTGGGCGCGGTCGTGCTGAAGGGCGCGCTTGAGGTTGCCTTCGGATGAGCCGCCTCCGAGGTGGGTTAGTTCGACTTTGTTGCAGATGAAGAATCGTGCGCCCAGTTTGCGTGCGCGTAGGGCAAGGTCTGCATCTTCGTAATACATGAAAATCCGCTCGTCGAAGAATTCGCCCTCTTTCTGGAGCTCGTCGTAGAGGCTTCTGCCGAGCATCCAGCAGACCCCGCTTGCCCAGTGCGTTTCGGCATAGCCGCCTTTGTATGCAGGCTTGCCCTGCAAGATTCTTGCCGCCTGTGCTTCGTTGCGGAAAGCATTTGTGAAGAAGGGAATGCTCCCGATTCCTTCGGGACCGAGACCCGCAAAGTAGTTGGGCTGTTCGCTTCCGTCGGGATTTTGGACACGTGGAACGACGATGGCGTATTTGCAGGTTTTAATTTGCTGGTCGAGTGCGTTTCGCAGTTGCGGAATCATTTGGCTGTCGAATCGCGTGTCGTTGTTCAGGAGGCAAATTGCGTCAAAGTTCTCGCCGTCGCGAATGAGAGAGCGGATGGCAAGGTTGTTGGCCCTGCCGAACCCGAGGTTGCCTTCGCATGGGTATACATGGACCGAAGGAAAATTTTTTCTGATGTTTTCTGAAGTTCCGTCTGTGCTGGCATTGTCGGCTACGGCGACAACATAATTTTTTTTGTCTGCCAACTGTGCGGAAAGGTCGCGCAGGCAGTTCTGCGTCATTTCCCAGCCGTTGTAGGTGACGAGGATGATGGCGGTTTTCATTTTCCTGCCTCGCATGATGGAACTAGCTGGTCGAATGCCTGTAGCAGCAATCGGGCTGAATTTTCCCACTGGTACTGATTCAGAATCTCGATGCGCTCCTTTTCCTTGTCTAAGGGAATTTCAAATTCGCCTTTATTGAGGAAGGACTCGATGATGGCGGCAATGGAATCAGGATCATGTGCGTCAAAATAAATTCCGCACCCTTTTGCGATGCTCTCCATGACGGAATCTTTTGATGTGAGTACGGGGGTGCGGCATTTAAGGGCTTCTAGGACAGGCAGGCCGAATCCTTCATAGAAAGAAGGGAATATGACTGCAGCGCTTGTTGAATAAAGTTCCTGCAGTCTTTCATCGCTGACGAATCCGAGGTGGTGGATGTCGCTTGCGATTTTTGAATTCTGGATGAGTTTGTTTTCGCTGCTGTTGTTCCAGCCTTTGGGCCCTGTGAGGTTCAGGGGGACGTGTATTCCCTTGTCTGCCAATTTTTCCAAAGCGACAACCAGGTTCTTCAGGTTCTTGCGGGGTTCCAGGCTTCCGACAAAAAGGAACTGCTTCTTTCTTTCTGCGGGTGGCGGCGGGAGCGTGTTGCTGATGCCGCATGCGATGACCTTGACTTTTTCCATCGGGAAATCTGGCAGGAAATGATGGAGTTCCTGCCGGGTGAAGTCCGAGTTGACTGCGATGAAATCTGCGCACCGGATAGATTTCTCCCCAATGAGGGTGTTGATCCAGCGTACTGAGCGGCGCATGGTTTCGGGGTAACGCCGATAAACGAAATCATGTACGGTCAGAACTTTCTTGCATCTGGTTTTCCGTAGGGGAATCGTCTGTTCTGGGCCCCAAAAAAGGTCAATGAGGTTTTCGTCCAGCAATTGCGGTAGAACCTTCTGTTGCCATAAGATTCCTGGCAGTTTCTTGTAGAGCCTGTTGCCTGGATTCGGACACGCCTTGAAACGGGGATTCGTAAGGGGGTAGTCTATGGGTTGCGGCGAAAAGAGAAAATAATCGTTCTTTGAGTCGATTTCCTGGAGTGCATTGAGCAACTGAGTAAGATAGCGGCCGATGCCACTATTGTTGTAGCGCAAGCACTTTATGTCGATCCCGATACGCATTAGTCTTTACCAAAGATTTTATGGGCGAGTGGAAGCCCTACTGCAGAAAACAGTTCGCGTTTTAAAGTCTTGATGGGCGAGTCTTTTAAGAACAGCTTTCTATGGTGGCGGATAATCCAAGGAAGTTTCGAGAGAACGAGCGGTTTCTGTAGACGGGTTCTGGAAAGATCTATCAGCTCGTTTGCGAACAGAATCTCTGCTTCGGTCAGTTTGAGTCGTTCCCTGTGGGTGAGCAAAGTCTCTACCCAACGGATGCGTTCTTCCAGTGTCTTTCGCATTGACTTGTCCGGAACACCGCCTACGGCATTTGCTCCATGGATGCGGTATTGGATGACGGAAACGTCGGTTGCCGCTATTCCGCCGTTTTTATCGGCAATCATCGCAATCCAGCGGTCGTGAACCGAGACTCCTTCGGGAATAGGGAGTACCGCATCCAGAAGGGAAGCCCTGAAAAGCGACATGCAGCCGGTCACGTTGTTGATGCCGGCGATTTGATGCTCGATAGAAATGTGTTTCTCGATTTTTGCGAATTCACGCCAAGAATCGGCAATCTTGTTTCCGTCTCCGTCGATAACTTCGGCATCGCCAAAGACGAGCGAGGTCTTGGTCGAATCGATTTTCTTCTCTAGAACTTCGAGCTTTTGCGGGAGCCAGACATCGTCCTGGTCGGCAAGAGCGATCAGGTCGTCTTCGGTAATAAACTTCTGGGCGAGGGTGAGCGCATGCGAGAATGCGGCACGATGGCCCGTATTTTGCGGGAGCGCTTCGATTTGTAGGGGGAGTGTATCTCTGTAATTTTCAAGAATTTCACATGTCGAATCTTTTGAGCCGTCATCGACCGCGATAATGACATCTGCCGGCCTGCTTTGCGCCACGAGAGAATCAAGCATCTTCGAAAGATACTTTTCGCCGTTGTAGGTTGCAAGGACTACGCAGATTCTGGCCATAATCCGAATATAGCAATCTTTGTTATTTGGGCTTATGCCATGCAGTTAATTTTTTTATTTTTATCGATATATGCCCGGCATGCCCAAGATAGTGTTTATTTGCGACAAGAACGAACGCACGAGTTTTGGCCGTTTGACCATGAACTTGCTCGATGCCGTATGCGGAAAGTTCGATGCGCATGTGCTTTGGCTCAAGACACCGAAGTTTTTTCCGGATGAGGTGAATGCGGAAAAATCGGCAAAGATGTCGGTCGCGGATGCTCGCGGGTTTACGGCGCACGAGGTATGGGCGAAGTCGCTCTATACGGGATTTTTTGCATTCCGTTCTCCCCTGAAAAAGGTGTTGCGCGAAATTGCCCCGGATATCGTGTTCTTTATCCGTCCGGAACTCGGATTCCTGGTCCCCATGGCAAAATCGGCATGCCCGTCTGCTAAATCGGTGATGTTCGTGCACGATACGTTTGCTGAGACGCTCTACTCGCACAGTGTCAAGTTCAGGCTGTTGAACATGTTCTTTATTCGTCCGACAGTCTGCGCGGATTCTTTTGTCTATAATTCCGAATGGACCCGGGGCGAGGCTGCCAAGTATTTTGGCAAGAAGATGGCTGATTCGCCGGGGAAGGTAATCGGCTGCCCGATTGATTCCGCATTGTTCAATATGCCGGATTCACCCATGACACAGGAAGAACGTGCCGCGTTCCGCAAAAAACATGGGATGCGCAATTACAAGGGCATGTGCCTGAACGTGAGCCTTGACGAGCCGCGCAAGAATATCGATACATATTTCGAAATGGCTCGCCTTCGTCCCGATGTGGCCTTCGTGCGTGTAGGCAAGTTTTCGGAGCGGCTCAGGAACATCGTGAACGAGAAGAAACTCTACAACGTGTTCCATTTTAACGAGTTCAAAGCTTTGGAATTGCGTGAGTTCTACCGCCATGCCGACTTGATGGTTTATCCGAGTTTTCTGGAAGGTTTCGGGCTTCCGCCTATCGAGGCAATCGCTTGTGGCACGCCTGCGGTCGGGGCCGCGACGTCGGCTGTCAGGGAAAACCTTGCTGGCGTATGCCCTCTTGTTGATCCGCCGACCGATGCCGAGGCTTATGCCGCAGTTCTTGACCGCGTGCTTGCTGGCGAAAATGTCGTTGAAGAAACGGCTGCGAAAGCCTTGCTGGAACGCTGTTCCATGGAAAAATTTGCAAGCCGTGTTTGCGAGTTCCTAGAAAAGTTTGTCTAGACTCTCTTTTCTTAGCTTACTGAGAAGGGTTGCTTTTTCGCGTTTTTCTTGCAGGGCCCTGCGGTTGGCCCATAAATGGTGGATGCAACCGGCATGTCGCAGCAGAAACCGCCGTGATTTCCACAGTCCGAATGATTTGACTATGGCGTAGGCAAGGTCGTTGATGTTGCCGTAGGGGGTTCCTGCGGCTGTTCCCGAAGCGACTAGGTAGGGAACGGAAAACATCGATCCTCCGGCATGGAGCATGCGGAAGGAATAATCTGCAAGCTGTTCTTCCGTCGAGAGTTCGTCATCGAATCTGCCGGTGCGCTGGACGATGCGGCGCGAAAATGCTGCTAAATAGGGGTGCGGCGCGGCCACGTATCGGAGCGGGGCGTTTTCTTCGAGCATAGCAATCCCTGCGCGCTTGTCGAACCTGAATCCCGAAAGGAATTTCCCGGTAGTCGTGTCGTGGATGCGCGGGGCGAATGCGTCGACCATAGGAAACGAGGATATTGTCTCGGCGAGGTCGTTCAGGAATTTGCGGTCGATTTGTATGGAACTGTGGGCGAAAACGATCCATTCGGCATCGCTATCTAAAAGCTGTTCGTTAAATCTGTCTGTGGAAAACCACCCTAGAGCCTTGTCCGTGAAGGGAGGCGCCATCCTGTCGCCCCATACAAAAACATCGAACTGCCGCATGGGTCACTCCGCTACAGCCCTACGCGAAGACCGATGCGGTGCTCGAAACCGAGCCCCTGGGCGAGGTAGGAGAAGGAGTAGTCGAGGGAGAATAGTTGACTCGTGTAGCCGAGGCCCGCACTGAGCATGCGCCCGGACTGGGATTCGTCGGGCCTGCTGCTTGCCGAGATGAGCTGCTTGAAGTCGCGGGTGATGTCGAGCCAGGCGCGGGTGAAACCGGCGCGGACGAAGAAGCTTCCGCCAAGAGCGTATTCCCCGCCAAGTTCCAGGCGGGACTCCGCATAACGCGGGAATTCGCTCGCGGCTGTGACGGTGAGCCTCGGAAGGATGACCGGTCTGTAATACCCGGCAATGGTGAATGTCTGCGACATTGGGTAGTAGTCGTCTTGCGAATCGTCGGTGTAGTCCCGAAGGAGAGAACCGAAGTCGCGTGCCGTGAGAGCGAATCCGAATAATTTACTGGACGATTGCCACGAGACGCCCCAGTCGAAGGCGGCGCCCCAGGCAGTGCGGTCGCCCTTGTCGTCGGCGAGAGTTTCGGTTGCGAACTTGGCTGTAGCACCGACGTGGATGTGCGTCATCGGTAGTGCAATGGTCGCTGTCGCGAGCTGGCTGAAGGGGTTATAGTCTTTCCCGGTCTCGTTTCCGTATTCGTCATAGCCGTTGATTGTTCCGTAGTCGAGCCAGTTGTATGAAATCTGGTAGATAAACTGCTTGTAGGTGGACGTGTAGGAGATGGACCCCTGGTTGTCTGCCATGTCGCCTGTTTGCCAGTGGATTTCACCGATGCGCTTGATCCCGTCCGGCATGCGCAGTGCTGCCGGGTTGATTTGAACGACGGTAGGGTCGGTGGAGGGGACAGCCGCTGCTGATTTTTCGAGGGCCGCGTTACGGGGACTGTCGAAAGTGCTCATGAAAGAGAACACTTCGTTTCCCTGGTCGTCTTGGGAAAAGTATGCGCTTGCACTTGTCGTTGACAACAATCCACATGCGACAAACGAAATGACTTTACCCTTCAGATTCATGCCCTAAATTTACAAAAAAAGCAAAAAACGAACCGCCGACCTTTACAAAAAAGCGTTTTTTTCGTATATTTGGTCTGCTCGGGCTATTAGCTCAGTTGGTAGAGCAACGCCCTTTTAAGGCGTGGGTCGAAGGTTCGAGCCCTTCATAGCTCAGTGAAAAACCGGTTCCGAATTGTCGGGGCCGGTTTTTTCGTCCTTGCAGACTAAATAAAAAACCGAATGGGTTTGTCTCATTCGGCTTTTGAGTAAGCATTTGTTTGATCTACTCCCATTGCGACTGCGCTTTGCTGTTTACTCCCACTCAATAGTTCCGGGGGGCTTGTGCGTCACGTCGTACCACAGGCTGCCAGCGCCTTCGGCTTCGAACTTGCGCCAAAGACCGGCGAGCATTCCCTGGTCGATTTCGGCGAAGTTTGCGGTCATGGCTTCGGTGGAGTTCACCGGGCGCATCACAATGCAGGGCTTGCCCGCCGTGCGGAGCGGCACGAGAACGACCGGCATCTGCCAAATCTTTTCGTACAGGTCATTTGCCTGCAGGAATTCGGTGCAAATGTTGTCGAACTTGCGGAGCGTATCGAAGTTTTCGCGGGTGGCGAACTGTTCCACAAGCTTCGGGTCTTCATCGGCCACGCTACCAATCTGGTAGATGACGCGGTTGATTGCCTTGAAGCGGTTCGCAAGTTCGGTGGAGAACTTTTCGCAATCCTTCCAGGAGAGACCCGGAGTGGTGATAAGGAACGGCTGCGCGTAGGTGCGTCCGTCGCCTTGCACGCCCACGCTCTTGATGGGGAGCAGGCGGCCTGCAATCTTGTTCGCCTTCAGGTAGTCGGCGAGGGACTGACCGGCGGTGTCCTTCACGTCTTCGAACTTCACGAGGTCGTCGGTAAGCTTGCCCTCGCTACAGAGCAGGCGCACGCCGAGGCCCGGGCCCGGGAACGGGTGACGCCACACTAAGTTGTGCGGAATGCCGAGTTCTTCGCCGAGGGCGCGGACTTCGTCCTTGTACAGATCGGCGAGAGGTTCCAGCACGAGGCCCTTTTCCATAAGGTCCAAGACTTCCTGCACGCGGTTGTGGTGCGTCTTGATCTTGTCGGCGTTCTTGGTGCCGCCGCTTTCGATGGTGTCGGGGTAGATGGTGCCCTGCGCCATCATCCACTGGTTCGGATCGAGGTTGAGCTTCGCCATTTCCTCGTCCTTCACCGTCAGGAATTCCTTACCGATGATGCCGCGCTTGGTTTCCGGCGCGGTCACGCCCTTGAGCTTAGCGAGGAAGTGTTCGCTGGCGTCGCGGACCTTCAGGTTGTTCATCCCTTCGGCCTTCAAGAATTCCATAATCTTTTGGGATTCGCCGAGGCGCATCATGCCGTTGTCCACGTGCAGGCCCAAGACCTTTTCCGGTCCGAGCACGCGGTTCAAAAGAACGAATGCCACGGTGGAGTCCACGCCGCCACTCACGAGCAAGAAGACCTTGCGGTCCTTGACCTGTTCCTTGATGCGCTCCGTGATGAGCGGCAGGTAACTCTTCATGTTCCAGGTCTTCTTCGCGCCTGTGAAGTCCACGAAGTTTTCGAGCAACTTCATGCCGAACTTGCTGTGGGTGACTTCGGGGTGGAACTGGATGCCGAAAATCTGGCGTTCGGGCTTATCGCTATCGAAGGCGACGGCTGCGATTTCGCAGTCCTTGGTGCTGGCCACAATCTTGTAGCCCTCGGGGAGCTTGGTCACCTGGTCGCCGTGGCTCATCCACATGGGGCTGGCCTTCGGGAGGCCCTTCAGAATCGGACAGTTCTCGTCACCCACGATAAGGTCGGCGATTCCGTATTCCTTCACCTTGCCCGGTTCCACATGCCCGCCCAACTGCTGGGCGATAAGTTGGTGACCGTAGCAGATGCCGAGTTTGGGCACCGGGAGGTTCAGAATTTCGGGATTGTATTCCGGGGCGTCGGCCGCATACACGCTACTGGGGCCACCGCTGTAGATGATTCCCTTCACGCCTTCGAGTTCGCTGACGGGAGCGGCGGGGGAGTGGATTTCGGTAAACACGCCCAGGCGGCGCACGCGGTTAGCAATCAGGTGGGCGTACTGCCCGCCAAAGTCCAAAACTGCAATAGTATCGACGTTTTTCATACGGCCCAAAAATAGAAAAAAAATTTCTATCTTTGGCCCCATGTTTAAAATTGGAGTGATGGCTTCCGGTGGTGGAAGCAATTTTAAGGCAATTATCGACAAAATTGGCTCTGGCGAACTCGATTGCCAGTGCAAGTTCTTGATTACCAATAACGGGAATTGCGGAGCTGTGGGGCACGCTTCGGAATATGGCATCCCGGTTCACCATATTTCGGGCAAGACGCACCCGGTTGTCGCGGATTACGAGGCCGCGATGATGGATGTTCTGAACAAGTATGACGTTGACCTGCTGATTCTGGCGGGCTACATGAAGGCGCTCCCTTCTTGCATGATAGCCCGTATGCCCGACCGCATCATGAATATCCATCCCTCCCTCCTGCCCAAGTACGGGGGAAAGGGCTACTGGGGAATCCACGTGCACGAGGCGGTGATTGCCGCGCATGAAAAGGAATCCGGCCCGACAGTCCACCTGGTGAGCGAAGAAATTGACCAGGGACGCATCCTCTCGCAGGTGAAGGTTCCCGTTTTCGAGAATGATTCTCCCGAGGTGCTTGCGGGCCGCGTGCTCGAACAGGAACACAATCTATATTGGAAGACCATCCGCGACTATGCGGGCAGCCTTGGACTTCACTAGGTCTATAGGGAATGGTATGAGATTCAGGCTGCCAGCATTCCTTGAAAATGTCGAAACTCCGGTAGAAGGGGAGAACCTATTGCGGAGGTTTGTCGCCGACCCTGCATCTGTTGGCGGTGAAGAGACGCTTGACCTGTTCTCGCTTGCAGAAACCGGCGCAAGGAAAAACGTTGTCGTTGTCGGCATCGACGAGGTGGGCCGGGGCCCGCTTGCAGGGCCCGTGGTGGCGTGCGCGGCAGTGTTGAAAGCGCCCGATATCATGCCGGAACTGAACGATTCCAAAAAGCTTACGCGCAAGAAGCGCGAGGCGATGTTCGATGCCGTGAAGGACGCGTGCGCCTGCTATGCAATCGCGAGTGCGAGCGTGGAAGAGATTGACCGCCTGAACATCCTGGAGGCCGATTTCCTTGCGATGCGGCGGGCTTTGCAGGCGCTCGGAATGCCGGGACTCGATGCTCCCGCACCCGAGATTCCTTTGGAAGTGAAAAGTTCGTTTGCGGAAGTCTCGGGCTCGCCGGTTCCTTATGTTTTCGTTGCGGTTGATGGCAACCTGAAAATCCGGGGTGTCCCTGCCGAGATGCAGATGCCCATCGTTAAAGGGGACGGCCGCATTGCAAGTATCTCCGCTGCGTCTATCCTCGCGAAAGTATTCCGTGATCGCTTTATGGACAAATTAGCGGAAGAGTATCCGGGTTATGCGTTCGAGGTGAATGCGGGCTACGGCACGAAGGCGCATCTCGACGGCATCCGTAAATTCGGGTTTACACCCGCACACCGCAAGAGTTTTCACCCGAAAGGGCTGGAATGACAATTTGGGGGGCTTTTTGCCCGTTTAAGTTGGTCTAAAAAATATCTTTTTGCTACATTGTGCACGGGGCGTATGTTTTCGCCCGGAATTTTTTCTGAGGAGGTTCTTTTGAACAATTCCATCCCTCTTGTGCAAATGGTTTTGCAGTCCGATATCGCGACTATCGTGGTTCTCTGCATCCTTGCCATTATGTCGCTCGGTTCCTGGGGCATCATCATCGTAAAATTCTTTACATACCGCAGGAGCAAGCACGCGAATGCCGAGTTCTTCCGCAAGTTCAGTACGGTTACGCAGTTCGTGCAGTTGCAGGGCCTTTGCGAGACCGCCGAGGACAGTGCGCTCCGCCGCCTTACGGCCGAAGTGCTGAAGGAAGCCTCCAAGTTCAGTAACTTCGTGAGTTACGACTCCATCCAGCACCGCGCATCGCTCCTGGAAGACACCATCCAGCGCTCCATCGAGGGCCTGCGCCTTACCGAAGACCGCTACCTGAGCTTCCTTGCCACAAGTTCGAACCTGGCCCCGTTCTTCGGCCTTTTGGGTACGGTGTGGGGCATCATGATTGCGTTCTTCCAGATTGGCCAGCACGGCTCCGCCGACCTTTCCGTCGTCGCTCCGGGTATCGCCATGGCCTTGATTACCACGGTGGGCGGCCTCGTGGTCGCTATCCCCGCCTCTGCGGGCTACAACTACTTCACCAGCTGCAACGGCCAGAACGAAATCTCTTACTTCAACTTCGGTTCGCAGGTATTGAGCCTGTTCAAGCGCGGCGACCTGCTCGCCCTCGAAGAAGTTGCCGGCTAGGAGGCCTAGGTGAAGCGTAGCCGCGGAAAAGAACTCAAGCAGGAGATGAACCTCACGAACATGATCGACATCGTGTTCTCGATCCTTATCGTGTTCATCATCTCCGCTCCGCTCATGAGCCAGGGCGTGAAGGTCGACCTCCCGAAGGCCGAAGCCCCGACGATGGAGCAGGAAAAACTTTTGAAGGTGTCCATCACCAAGGACGAGAAGATCTACATCGCCGACATGCAGGTGGATTTTGGCAGTTTCAACAACGTGTTCAAGTCCCTCTGGAACGGAGAGATGGCGGTCGTCATCAATTCCGACGAGAACGTCCATTACGGACTCGTGATGAAGGTCGTTACGCAGGTGCAAAAATTGGGCGTGACAAAACTCGGGTTCCTTACGATGAATCCTAAAGAAAAACCGGGTAAATGAGCAAGGAAGAAGAAAGGATAAAGTACTTCAGCTCGGACGTGGATTCCACGCTCGTGAAGATAATCGTCGTGGCGGTTGTCTTCCATTTTGCCGTCGTGGCGTTTTTCATCGGGCTGCATTACGTGAATCTGAAGCCGGAACCCGAGAAAATTCCCGTGTTCGAGATGGTGCAGGTGGCCCAGCCGCCTCCGCCTCCGAAGCCGGTACAGCCGAGGCCTCCCGAGCCACCGAAGCCCAAGGAGCCACCGAAGCCCAAGGTGAACAAGGAGCTCCCGCCAGAGATTAAGCCCGAGCCGGAGCAGAAGCCCGAGGAGGTGCACGAAGAGGTTCCGCCGGAACCAGAACCGGAGCCCGAACCGGAACCGCAGGAGGATTTCCCGGTCGACGATCTCGACCTGCCCGTTGCAGTGGAGGCCCCGAGCCTGAATCCGGTGGGTTCCGTGGACATGGATCCGCTGATGCAGGTCTATCTCGAACAGCTTAAGAAGATTATCATGAGCAACTTCAAGCCGCCCAAGGACTTGAAGGTGGGCCGCGATGCGAAGACGACCGTGCAGTTCCAGGTGGACCGCTTCGGCGGTATTACCGCAGTGATTCTCAAGAAGTCGTCGGGCAACAAGGCGTGGGACCACCTTTCCGTGCGCGCGGTGCAGATTTCGAAGGTGCCCGAACTGCCGCCGAACTACCGCGCCCCGAGCCTCGTGCTGCATTTTAACTTTACTCCGAACTGACGCTATGAAAAGATTGTTTGTCCTGCTTGCTTTTTTGGTATTCTCCGCGCCGTGCGTATTCGCGTCTATCGATACGATTGCCGTCGACGTGGGAATTTCAGTGTTCAAGACGACTCCCATAGGCATTGTGCCTTTCGAGGAAAAACCTGGAATCGAATGGATTGAGGAGCGTCCGCACCAGATTCTTACACGTGATGCGAATCTCTCCGGTCGATTTGACGTTGTCGCTTCTGAAAAGTTCAACCTTGCGCTTTTCAGCCGTAGCCATGCGGATTACTACATGACGGGGAAAGTTTCTCCCCTGGCGGATGGCCTGCTCAAGGTGGAATGCTTTCTCTACGTGTCGAAGTCGAAGACGCTCCGCCTCGGCGAAAGTTACACGGTAAAGCAAAAAAATCTGCGTCGCGCAGTCCACGATTTTTTCGACAAGGCGACTCTTTGCATTACGGGTGAACGCGGCGTTGCGACGACCAGGCTAGCCTTTGTTTCCAAGATTGACGGCGTAAAGCAGGTGGTAATTTCTGATTACGACGGCTTCCACCGCAGCCAGGTGACGCGTGACTCGACTATCAGCATGATGCCCGTGTGGATGCGTGGAAATGCAGGCCTTGTGTACGTAAACTTCAAGACGCGTAGGCCGCGCCTGTATGCGAAAAAGTTCGGCGGTGCGGAATATCCGCTATTCGCCCAGTTTGACCAGACCTACAGTCCCGCCGTGAATCCCAGGACGGGGGAGCTCCTTTTTTCTTCGACCGTGGATGGAAAAACGGATCTCTATCTTGGCAATATGGAAACGGGCAAGGCGAGGAAGTTTGCGTACCTGAAGAGCAACCAGACGAGCCCCGCGTGGAGCCCGACCGCAAGCGAAGTGCTGTTCACGAGTGACCGTGGGGGAAGCCCGCAGATTTTCGTGATGGAGAAGGACGGATCTGACCTTCGCCGCGTGACGTTCATGGGCCGCTACAACGAACGCGCCAGCTGGTCGCCGAATGGGGACCGCATCGTGTACACCTCGATGGACAACGGCAAGATGAACATTTATACCTGCGCCCTTGACGGAAGCGACGTGACGCAGCTGACGAACAACGCCGGCAATAACGAGCATCCCACCTGGTCGCCCGACGGCAAGCTTATTGCATTCTCGAGCAACCGCAGCGGATCGTATCAGATTTACATCATGCGCTCCGACGGCGCGAACGTGACGCGCATTACCCAGGGCGGCGAGAACACTGCGCCTACGTGGTCCTGGTTCAACGAAGATATTAAACAACAAAAAAAGGAAGGTAATCAATGAAATTCGCATTTAAACTCGCGATGATTTCTTGTGTGGCGAGTCTTGCCCTCGTGGCGTGTTCGAAGAACCCGCCTCCCGAGACTGCTCCGGCTCCCGCACCCGCCCCGGCTGCTGCGGCAGCTCCCGCTGCAGAGCAACCCGCCGCTCCTGCGGAACCCGCGTTGAATGCGGATTCCCTCGCTGCAGAGCAGGCACGGCTCGAAGCCGAACGCCTTGAAGCCGAACGCGCCCGCCTCGAAGCTCTTATCAACCAGATCATGAGCGAGGATGTCTATTTCGACTTTGACCGCTCCGAGCTTACCGAAAAGGCCAGGGAACTCTTGGCTCAGGTGGGTGAGCTCCTGCTGAAGGAAACCCGTTTCACGATTACCATCGAGGGCCATACCGATGCTCGCGGTACCGAAGACTACAACTTTACTTTGGGTGCAAAGCGCGCCATGAAGGTAAAGGAATTCCTCAATACCTACGGTATCGATGGCAAGCGCATGGAATCCGTGAGCTACGGTAAGGAAGCTCCGAAGGCTCAGGGCGAAACGGAAGAAGCCTATTCCCAGAACCGCCGTGCGAACTTCCGCGTGAACATCCAGCAGTAATAGACAATATAAAGTCATAGTTTCTAGCAACACTCGTAGAATATGAAAAAAATCATAGTAGGAATTGCCTTGGCGGCGCTCTCGCTTACGGGCTGCTCGCAGATGACGGTGCTCCGCACCGAAGAAATGCGTAATGTCGGTACGGACGTGCAGGTTGCGGTTCTCAGCAACCTCGATTCCGCCATGCATAAGCTCAGGGCCGACAACAAGAACCTCCGCAAGCGCGTGGATTCGCTCAAGGCTGAACTTCTTGCCCAGCAGGAAGCGTCTGCCTTGCTGCAGAAGCGCATGATGGCGGAACTCTCCATCCTTTCGCGCCGTGTGAGTGATGAATCCGAACGCAACGATTCGCGCCAGGAAGAAATCATCTACCGGCTCGACATGCTGCTTGGAAAGTCCGACAAGATTCTCGCGAAGAAGGTCGTGGTCAGTGGCGCCCCGCAGGCCCCGATTTCTATGGATAGCGTCGAACGCGAGGCCGAACGCCTCGTGGAAGCCGAAGCCATGTTCAATACGGCCCGTTCCGATTACCATCGTGGCGAATACAAGCTTGCCTATACGGGATTCAAGCAGGTCTATGAACAAATGAAATCTGGCGAGCTCGGCGAAAACTCGCTCTACTGGATGGCGCTTTGCCTGGTCGAAGTGAACCAGATTGAAAAGGCGAAGAAGGTTCTCGATGCCTTGACGCAGAGTTTCCCTGACGGGGGCAAAACCTGCACTGCTCTGTTCAAGCTAGCGGGAATCTATGGCGATGAATGCAACGTAGAATCGCAGAAGCAGTACTTGCAGAGGATTTTGGCGAACAAACTTTGTGAAAAGTCCGCCGAGTTCGAACAAGCCGCCGAAATGCTGCAGTCTATTTTGGAGCGTGAAGAAAAAAAGGCCTCGGGAGCCCCGGTCGAAGCTTGTGAACCCGTAGTGCGCGATGTGCCGAAACCTTCCACGGCCGCGCCTGCTGAATCACAGCCCGCCGCAGTGCCCGCGCCCGCGTCCGCGCCGTAAGGCGCTCACGAAGAAACTCGTTTCGAGTGCTAGGAGGGTTTTAGGGAGGGCCGAGCCCTCCCTATTTCTCAAAAAGCATCGTCGTCTTCGTCGTCGCTGTGGCGAATCACGACGCCGCCGATCTTAGCCATCTTGTTCTCGAAATCCTCATAACCGCGGTCGAGGTGGTACACGCGGCTCACGGTGCTCTCGCCTTCGGCGATGAACGCGGCGAGTACGAGCGCTGCCGTCGCTCTCAGGTCGCTACCCATGATTTCGGTGCCTTCGAGCTTGGTGCCACCCTTGATGGTCGCCGTGTTGCCGTTGACCTGGATATCGGCGCCGAGACGCTGCAGTTCGGCCACGTGCTTGAAGCGGTCGTTATAGACGGTATCCTGGATGACGCTGTTGCCCGGTATCGAGACGAGGGTCGCCATGAGGGGGGCCTGCATGTCAGTGGGGTATCCCGGGAAGGGGAGCGTCTGGATGGTGATGGGCTTGAGTTCTACATTGCGGGCGTCGACTTCGGCCCAGTCCGCACCGACACTCACCTTGCAGCCCATGTCACGGAAGGCGTCGAGCGTAGAGGCGATGTGGTCGGGGATAATCTTCGTGACCTTTACGCGGCCTCGCGTGATGGCGGCTGCACAGAGGTATGTGCCCGCCTCGATGCGGTCGGGAATCGTGAAACCTTTGCCCGGGCGGAGGCTTTCGACGCCCTGCACGGTGAGGGTGCGCGTTCCGCGGCCCTGAATCTTGGCGCCCATGCCGATAAGGTAGTCGACGAGGTTGTCGATTTCGGGTTCGAGCGCCGCGTTCTGTAGAACGCTCGTCCCCTTGGCGAGTGTCGCTGCCATCAGCACGTTGACCGTGGCTCCCACGCTCGAAATGGGGAAGTAGAAGGTGCCGCCGGGAAGCCTGCCTTCGCAGGTCGCCTCGACGTAGCCGCGCGTGAGCGTAATCTTTGCTCCGAGCGCTTCGAGTCCCTTGAGGTGGAGGTCGACCGGGCGCGGACCCCATGCGCATCCGCCGGGGAGAGAAACACGGCAGCGTCCGAACCTGGCAACGAGCGGGCCAAGGACGTAGAAACTTGCGCGCATCGTCTTCACAAGTTCGTAGGGGGCTTCGAGATGGTCGGCTCCGCGCGTGTCGATTTTGAGGTTGTGGGCTTCGCCGCTGATGCGGCATCCGATGACGCGCAGCACGTCGCTCATGGTCTTCATGTCCTTGAGGTGCGGCACGTTCGTGATTTCGGAAACACCATCGGCAAGGAGCGCTGCTGCCATCACGGCAAGTACGGCGTTCTTCGCGCCCGAAACGGGGACTTCGCCTTCGAGGGGCTTTTTTGCCTGGTGAACTTCAAAACGGTACATTTTTAATTCTCCTTGGACTCGTCGTTGGATTCGCTACGGGGTGCTTTGGAAATCCTGGCTTCTTCGTTAAAGACAACCGATGTCCTTGCAATCCAGTCGTGAAGCGCCCTGCGCCTTGGGTCGATGCAAACGATTAGGTATCCGAGTCCATAAAAAAACAGGGTCATTTGAGTGAGTATACTGCAAAGGTAGCGCGCGGTGGCTCCGCCCCATCCGATTTTAGCTCCTTCGCGGGTCTCCACGTGGATGTGGACAAGCATCTTGCCCGGGGTCGCAGAATAGATGGCGTGAAAAATGATAAAGTAGAGCGCCTGTATGACGTTCAAGATGCCCATGAACAGGGAAACTCCACGTATGCTTGGCAGCTTGGACACGGCTTCCGTAGTCGATGCGGAATCTGCGAGGCTGTTGAGGGCTTCCTGGAGCGCGGGGAAGTCGACAACTCCAGTGGCAGAGAGAATGAAGAGTATTCCTCCGCAGATAAAGCCGAGAATGAGGTTGTCTACAATATAGGCGGCGGCTCTCGTGAAGAACCCTGCGTAGCGGTACCTGGCGAATTGCTCTTTTTTCATGACCTCTTCGAGGGCCTTTATAGTATTCTCCAAAAGTTCTTCGCGGGCGAGGTCCGCATCGTCGGGGGCGGAAAATTCATCCTTGTAGGCACTCCAGGGCTTCCAATCTTCTTCGCCGCTATGCCATACGAGCGTTGTTTCCGTTATTTTTCCCTGGTTTACAAATTCGCGGATTTCATCGATAGAATAAGGACCCTGCCTACGTTCTCCATCGGTGATGCTCTCGTCAATAAAATACCATTTCATACAATGTCAAAGTTAGAAAATTCGAAGGCCGTTTTCTATGAAAATTACTAAATTATCCCCTATGAGTATGTTTAAGCCGGGGCAACGTTTCGTTAGCCAGTCAGAGCCGGATCTGGGTCTTGGAATTGTATCCGAGGTGCAGGGCCGCACCGTTCAGTTTTCTTTCCCCCTAGTTGGTCAAATTCGTATATACCGTGTCGATTCTTCTCCGGTTGACCGTTTTATATTGCAGCCGGGCGAAACCGCCAAGAACGAAAAGGGAGTCTCCTTTGTCGTCGAAAGCGTCCGCGAGGTCGACGGCGTGGTCATCTATGTAGGTCGCGGCGGTCGCGAAATGAAGGAATCGGACCTCACGGCGAAGCAGATGGCAAGACCATCCGACTTGTTCCGGAGCCTCATGAAGATTGGCCGGGACAAGGTGGACGAGGTGTCTTCGGGGAATGTTTCCTCGAAGGCTTTTGAACGCAGGCGCCGTGCCATGGAACTTCTGTGCCACTGGAAGTCCTCTCCGGTGCGTGGCATGATCGGTCCCCGCGTGAGCATGATTCCTCACCAGTACTACCTTTGCTATCGTGCCTGCGCAAGCTCGATGCTTCCGCGCCTAATGCTCAGCGACGAGGTTGGCCTTGGGAAGACGATTGAGGCGGGCATGATTTGGCATGCGCTCAACGCCCGTGGCCGCGTCCAGCGTTCCCTCATCATTGTGCCCGAGACTCTCAAGCATCAGTGGATGATCGAGATGAAACGCCGATTCAACCAGCTGTTTACCCTGGTCGACGAAGGCTTTATCCGCGGGTTGTTCCTTTCTGTGGCAAAGGATGAGGCGAAACCCAATCCCTTCATGCAGAGCAACAATATCATCGTCTCTATCGATTTCTTGATGAGCCAGCCTGCGTTGATCGAGGACCTGCTCAAGACGCAGTGGGACATGACCATTATCGACGAGGCCCATCATCTTGTTTGTGAAGATGGCTTTACCAGTCACGAATACATGCTCGCGAACGCTGTGCTCGCCCGCTCGAAGGGCGTTCTCCTCTTGACGGGAACGCCTTTGCAGCTGCATCCCGAATCGCAGTTCAACCGCCTCAAGATGCTCGACCCGGCCCGCTTCTCGGACTATGGCGAGTTCATCAAGGACCAGGAGGCCTACCGCAAGCTGGTGAATGACCTTTCCAAGCTGCCGACCGACCCCAACCACCAGATGAGCTGGGAAGACCTGTACGAATCGGTTCCCAAAAATTCCAAGATTCGTCCCTGGCTTGAACAGGAAAATTCGAAGTCGATGACTGCGGGCGAATGGATTCGCCGCATCGTGGACGGCATGGGTACGGGTTCCGTGGTGTTCCGCAATACGCGAAAGGGCGTGGGCGGATTCCCCAAGCGCAAGCTGGATGCCGTTTGTCTGGAGCCGAACCCGAAATATCGTGAAATGGTTGAAATTGCGGCCGAGAAGGACCTGGACGCCTCGACGGACATTCAGGAGAACGGCCTCCTTTGCACGCGATATTCGGACGCCTGGGACTTGGATGAACGTATCGTATGGCTCAAGGAATTTCTCAAGGAACATGCAAACGACAAGGTCCTACTGATTTGTGAATCGATCGAGGTCGTGCTGGCGCTGGAATCTATCCTGACGGACTACCTCGGCGAGGGCGCGTTCTCCATGTTCCACGAGGATATGACCATCATGGCGCGCGACAAGGCTGCCGCGAACTTCAGCAAGGAGAACGGGGCGAATCTTCTCATCGCGTCTGAAATCGGCTCGGAAGGCCGCAACTTCCAGTTCGCGCACCACCTGGTGCTTTTCGACCTTCCGTTGGATGCCGCTCTCGTGGAGCAGCGCATCGGCCGTCTCGACCGCATCGGCCAGACGAAGGACATCGTGATGCATGTGCCCTACGTGAAGGGCTCCGGCCAGGAGGTGATGTTCCGCTGGTATAACGACGGCCTGAACGCTTTCGGCGCCCCGCTGATGAGTGGCGGAGAGCTGTTCCTCAAGTATACCGATAGCCTCATCGAAGCCTTGGCGGACCCGCGCCACTCGCTTGAAAACTTTGTTGAAAACGTAATCCCTCAGGTCCGCAAGGATTGCGAACAGATGCGCAAGAATATCGAGAAGGGCCGTGACCGCCTGCTTGAATTCAACAGCCGCAATCCCGAGAAGGCGAAAGAAATTACCGACGAAATCGAACGTATCGATGCGGAACCCGAGCTGCGTGAACTGTTGCTTGATTCGCTCCGTTCCAGGGGGCTGGAAATCGACAAGAGTGCCGTTGCCGGGTGTGAAATCATCACGATGGGTCCGCAGATAGAGGAAGGTTCTATCGCCGGGATGCCGAGTCGTGGCATGGTGGCGGCCCAGAGCGAAGAGGAAGAACAGGGCTCCGATAGCATCTCCTTGACGGTAACGTTCGACCGCAAGGTGGCCATGGTTCATGACGAGGTGGACTTCATGAGCCTCGAACATCCGCTCGCCCAGGGCATGATCGACTTCGAAACGGGGGTCAACCATGGCAATGTCGCGTGCTGTATCTGGCCTGGTTCCGGATTGCATGGACTCATGATGCAATACAACTTTGCAATAGAACTTCCTGTGCCCGAAGAATGGGGCGTTTCGGATATTGTCGGTCCGCGTTATGCGTGCGTGCTTGTTGATGCTGCCGGCGTGGACCAGTCGGCCCACTTGGCGGAACTGCAGAATGCGGAAGTCCGTGATGTGAATGTCCCGCAGGGAAACAAGGCGGTCGATGCGACAATCCGCTATTTTGCACATGGCGGTCTCGCCGTCGCAAAGCAGTGCGTGAACGGACTTGCCAAGGAATACGCGGAGAAGGCTGCTGCGGCCGTCGAGGCGCGTTCGGAACAGGAATACCAGCGCGTGAACCACCTGCTTACCATGCGTGGCAAGGCGGGGAACAATGCTGAACTCCAGCAGTTGCGCAAGAATGTTTTCGACAGGAAGAAAATCGTTGCAAACCCGCAGCTCCGCTTGGATGCCATTCGTCTGGTGGTTTGCAGGTAAAGAATACGGATTACGAAAATGAGTGAACTACGTAAGAATATCCTTGATGAGGCCCGCCGTATCGTCGTGAAAATCGGGTCCCGTATTTTGGTGGATTCCGAAAAGGGCGGCGTGCGCACCCGCTACATCCAGAAACTTGCCGATTCTGTCGCGCGTCTCATGGAAGCGGGCAAGGAAGTCGTGATTGTCACAAGCGGTGCCGTGGGAACCGGCATGAGCCAGCTGGGCTACAAGGAAAAGCCGACCGTGCTTGCCGAAAAGCAGGCCTGCGCCGCCGTGGGCCAGATCGACCTCATGTACGCCTACCGCGAAATGTTCCGCTGGGTGGATCTCTCGGTGGGGCAGATTCTTTTGTCTGCCGATGACTTCCGCGACCGCACCCGCTACAAGAACTTGCAGAACACCATCAAGGCGATGCTAGCCCGCAAGATTGTCCCGATTATCAACGAGAATGATTCGCTTGCGGTCGCCGAAATCAAGGTGGGCGACAACGACAAGCTTTCGAGCGACGTGGCGCTGTTCCTCGATGCCGATTTGCTTTTGATATTCACGGACGAGGACGGCCTTTTTGACGACAACCCGAAGAAGAATCCGAACGCTCGACTGCTCCGCTTTGTGCCCGAAATTACGCCTGCAGTGCTCGCCCTTGCGGGGAAACCCGGCGAGGCTGGCTCTGCCGTGAGTACCGGCGGTATGCGTAGCAAGCTCGAGGCGATTCGAAACGTGACGCGTAGCGGTGCAAACGCCTTCCTTGCGAACGGCATGAAGGTGTTGCCGCACCAGGTGATTTTCGAAAATGCGCAGGGCACTCTGTTTGCGGGTTCGAAGAATAAATTGAACAGCCGCCAGCGCTGGCTCAGCTTCATTACGACTCCGCGCGGGGCCGTGGTGGTGGACGAGGGTGGCGTGAAGGCGCTCCGCGAAAAGCATTCCAGCCTGCTCCCCGTGGGCGTGTGCGCCGTCAAAAAGCATTTCGACAAGGGCGACCTCATCGAGGTGTTGAGCCCGTCGGGCGATGCGGTTGCGCGTGGCGTGGCCGGTTTTGACAGCGAGACGCTCAAGCTCGTGCTGCACAAGAAGACGGCTCAGGTTCACGAGATTCTAGGTAAGGACGTGCCCGACGAGCTCATCCACAAGAACGATTTGGTCGTGTTCTAGCAGGTGACAGGAGGAATGCGGATAATGCGATTTGTGTGTAAACTAAGACGTATGGCGATTGCGCTTTCGTTTGCGGCGACGGCTTCGTTCGCCGATGCGATTTCGGTTGAGTCGCTTGCCGGTGCGGGAACCTGGGTGCGTGACGACCACCTGCGCGAAATGAGCGATATCTTGCTCTATGGCCGTGGCTCTTTCATTGATGTTGGCATGTATTATACGCCGCTCCCGTCGCAGATTCCCTTGAAGAGCGAATTCGGCGAACACCAGGGCTTTGCCTTCCGCCACCATTTTGCTGGTTTTTCCAGTACCGAAATTTCGAAGGGCTATTTCCTGGGACTTCTCCTCTGGTTCGATCGCTACGGCTGGGACGGCGAGGACTTTTTCTTTTTCCCGCGCTACAGCGATTTCGGTCACGTGAGCTCGGTGACGACGTGGGGCCTGTCATTTACGGATGCAAAACACGACTGGACGGTTGCTGCTGGTATGCAACACCAGAATCTGGAATTTGCCGGCGACTTTTTCCCGGCCGAAAACGATTCGCTGCTCTACACATGGGCGGAACTCCGCTACTGGAAGTTCAGCGCGCAGGCGAGTCTGCATCGTGCAAACTTGAAATCGATTCGCCTCTCAATGGACCTTGAAGACCGCCCCGTTTATGGCGGCAAGTCCTCGGGCATCAGGACCTACCTTCCGAATATCGATGCAACCATCTACAAGCGTGTCATCGGCGGTTTCGATGAAGACTTTGTCCGAGTGCATTGGGAACAGAACCTTTTCGCCCAGAGGCTCTACGCTGAAGTCTCCTACGATTTCCCGGATGACGGATTCCATTCCGCGGCAATCAAGTATTATCCCGACCCGTCGCGCCTTGTCGGTTTGGAGGTCTCGTGCCTCCGTCGCCGCGTATACGATGACGGATGGGACGACCTGATGTTCGGCTGGGCAATCGAACTGCCTGTGCTCCGCATTGGCTACAATTCTGCTACCGACTACGACAGGCTCTTCCATGCGAAGGGAACTTGGATTGCGGAGCTGCAGTTCAACCTGCAGTCCGTGGGTGAATTCCTCTTTGGCCGCGGCGGCCGTACGACGGCGCCCATCGAGACGAATACCGTGAAGCAGAAAAACAAGCAGTCAGAGCCGCAGGGCACCGGCATAACGCTGCCCGCGTCGTCGCAGACGCAGGCTCCGCTGACAGCCACGGGCGTCCGCTACGAGAAGGTCGATGCCGGTGCATCCCAGACGCAGGGAGGTAGGTAATGAAACGCTTTTCCATAATCGCTTTGCTTCTTTGTGCGCTTACCCTTACGGGTTGCCTCAGCCACTGGTTTACCGATTCCTCGACCAGACTTCAGGTTGAAAACAAGACGGAACGCGTCTTCGTCGGGCTCGATATCGTGTCGGAGGATGGATATACGACGATTCCCTGGATTCGCGAGACGCTCAAGCCAGGCGAACGCAGTCGCGTCTACGAGCAGGATTGGGTGGGAACTTTCAAGATAAGGCTCCTGTTTAAATCCATTCATGAAATCTGTAGGATAAATATCGAAACCAAGGAAAGGGATTGCACGGCGATGTATGACCAGGTCTCCCATACTCCGCTCGAGTTCGAGTTCGATGGCGGCAGCAACTACATGATCCTTACGGATAACGAAGACGGTGGCGTGCACATTTTGATGCATTAGCGCTGAGTTTGCAATGAACTTAAAAGAAGCCGACCCGTTGGGTCGGCTTTCTCGTATTACTTGCGTTTGCCGCAGAGGATTTTATTTGTTCAGCGTTTGACGCCTTTGGCGTCCGCTGCTGCGTTCGGTCATACCGTCAAGTAAACTTGACGGAGCGACACTCACTTTGCAAGCTTTTCGGTCGCTGCGGCGACGCTGAGCAGGTCCGTTTCCTGGAACGGCTTGCCAATCCACTGCAGGCCGACGGGAAGTCCGCCTGCCATGCCGCACGGGACGCTTACGCCGGGGAGGCCCGAGAGGTTCAGGCTCACGGTGTAGATGTCGGAGAGGTAAACGGCCATCGGGTCGGACTCGTTCATGCCGCACTTGAGCGGGAGGCCCGGCATCGTGGGGCTTGCAATCACGTCCACGCTTTCGAACGCCTTGTTGAAGTCGTCCGTGATGAGGCGGCGCACCTTCTGGGCCTGCACGTAGTAGGCGTCGTAGAAGCCGGCGCTGAGCACGTAGCTTCCGAGAAGGATGCGGCGCTGGACTTCCTTGCCGAAGCCTTCGCTGCGGGACTTGGCGTACAGGTCGAACAGCTTGCGGGCTTCCTTGCTCCGGTAGCCGTAGCGCACGCCGTCGTAGCGGGAGAGGTTGGAACTGGCTTCTGCAGTTGCGATGATGTAGTAGCTAGAGACTGCGAAACCGATGTGCGGGAGGCTCACTTCCTTGAGCGTGGCGCCTTCGGCTTCCATCTTCTTGAGCATGTTCTCGATAGCGGCCTTGCATTCCGGGTCGAGACCGTCGGCGAAGTATTCCTTCGGGACGCCGATGACCTTGCCCTTCACGCCGGCATCGAGCTTCGCGCCGAAGTCCTCGGGTTCGCGGGTGCTCGTGGTGTTGTCGTGCGGGTCGATGCCGCAGATGGCGTTAAGGAGCGTGGCGCAGTCGGCGACGGTAGTGCCGAAGGGGCCAATCTGGTCCAGGGAGCTTGCGTATGCCAAAAGGCCATAGCGGGACACGCGGCCGTAGGTGGGCTTGAGGCCCACAACGCCTGTGCAGGCGGCGGGCTGACGGATGGAACCACCGGTGTCGGAGCCGAGCGCACAGGCGACCGTGCCACTGGCAACGGCTACGGCCGAACCGCCACTGGAACCGCCCGGCACGCGGGATTCGTCGAGCGGGTTCTTCACCGGCCCGTAGTACGAGGTCTCGCTGCTCGAACCCATGGCGAACTCGTCCATGTTCGTCTTGCCGACGATAACTGCACCTGCCGCTTCGAGCTTTTCGATGGCGGTAGCGGTGTAGGGGGCGACGAAGTTGTCGAGAATCTTGGAAGCGGCCGTGGTGCGCGTGCCCTCGAGGCACATGTTATCCTTCACGGCAACGGGGATGCCGTCCAGCACGCCGAGACTCTTGCCTTCGGCACGGCGCTTGTCCGATTCCGCGGCCTTCGCGAGGGCGCGCTCGTTCAGCACGCTGATGTAGGCGTTCAAATTCTTGGTAGCTTCAATCTTTGCGAGGGAGTCCTGCGCGAGAGAGACGGCCGAAGTCTCGCCGCTGGCGAGCTTGGCGCTTAAATTCTTGATGGTTTCCATTACCGGTTTCCTCCGGACCATTTCATGATGTAAATGGCCACGATCATACCAACGATGCTGACAACGTTAATCTTTAGACCAAAGCCAAGCGCGAACTTGACCATGTACAGATCCAGGACGACCGGATTTGCCTTGTCCCCGAGAAATCCGAGGTTCAGGTCGAACGAGGCCACGAAGAAGTTGCGCACGATGTTGTCGTAACCGCCCGCGTTCATGAGTTCGCCGAGTTCCCCGAAGAGGAGCCCGAGGCATTCACCGAGCACTCCGCCGATGATGAGGCCGAGCACGATAAAGAGGATGAGTCGTCCGAAGGTGTTTCTGTTAGTCATGTAGGTAAATATATAAAAAAGCCGTTCGTTTGTTGTTACTTAATGCTCCAGTCGATGGGTTCTAGACCCTTGCTGACGAGGTATGCGTTTGCCTTGCTAAAATGCTTGCAGCCGAAGAACCCGCGGTAGGCCGAGAGCGGGCTCGGGTGTGGTGCGGTGAGAATCAGGTGACCGCGGTTGGGGGCCACGAGCGCCTGCTTTTTGATGGCGAAACTGCCCCAGAGCAAGAACACGAGGTTCTCGCGCACTTCGGAGAGGCGCTGGATGACGGTATCGGTGAACTGCTGCCAGCCGATTCCGGCGTGGCTTGCCGCCATGTGTGCGCGCACCGTCAAGGAGGCGTTCAGGAGGAGAATTCCCTGGTGTGCCCAACTTTCGAGGTTCCCGTGCGGGGGCGGATTGATGCCGAGGTCGTCGTGAAGTTCCTGGAAGATGTTCACGAGCGACGGGGGAGGCTCGATACCCATGGGCACCGAGAAGCACAGCCCGTGCGCCTGGCCCGGATTGTGGTAGGGGTCTTGCCCGATGATGACAGCCTTGACCTTGTCTACGGGGCAGTAGTCGAGCGCTGCGAAAATCTTGGAGCCCGGCGGGTACACCACGTGATGCTCCGCCTTTTCCTGCAAAAGTTTTTCTTTAATTTGTTTGAAATACGGCTGTTCGAACTGGTCGGAGAGCAGGTTCAGCCAGGATTGTTCAAGTTTTACCATGGCATCTCCTTGTTAAAATTGCGATTTTCTCCCCGCGAGCGCGGGTGTAGAACAGGATTGCGGAATTCTTGCCCTTGGGCTTGAGCCGCTTGGTTTCGGCATCTGGGTCGAGTTTTACGCCGCGCAACTTGAGCGTAATCTTCCCGATGTCGTGTTCCTTGAGCATGCTGCGGACAGCACCCGTCGCGATTTCGGTATGCTCGAGCACTTCATAGCAGGCGAATCCCGGTGCGGGGAGCGTGCTGTCGCTCGAAACATACGCGATGCCTTCCGAAATCAGGTGAGCATTCGGGTCGTGGGCGAGGGCTGCCGCGTTGAAGAGGTGGCTCCGGATAAGTACCGGCGCGGGTTCTGCGATGTACTTGCCTATCTCCCCGAGGGGCAGGTCGCTCCGGCTCGTCGCCGTGCGGTAGGTACGGTCCTTACCTTCGAGGCTGTCGTTCCGGTCGAGTTTTTCCTGCAGGTCGTCGTCGAGGGTCTCGAGCGAGCGGTCGCGCCTGCGGGTCCATTCTGCAAGCGTTTCGCCCGCCTTCCCGACAATGATTGCGCGGACGGTGTCCGGGTGTTTTGCGAGTTCCCCAAAGAGCACGAGGCATTCGCGGCAGTCGCCGTGCCCGCCCAGGTAGAGGATTTCGGTTCCGTCCGGGATTTCGGCGGGCGGGTAGCCGGGCGGGAGTTTCGCCATGCCGCCCTTGTAATGTTTGCTGATTTCGACGACTTCTTCGAGCGTGGGCGTGAGGTTCTTCAGGTCGCGCTGGTTCTCGCCTTCAATGGCGCGTCTTGCCGGGTCGATGGTGAAGTAGTCCGCGCCTTCAACGGAGCGCACGTCGGCGCAAATCGTTTCGGCGTTTTTCCCGAACGCCTGCATGTTGTGGCTATACATCGCGAGACGGTTTTCGTCCAGGTCGACTCCCGTCACTTTTAGGCCCGCAGGCAGGTAAAAACTGTCTCCGCCCATGCCGCAGCACAGGTCGTGAACTTCCGCGCCTGTGCCAGTTGCATTTTCGGTTGCGTCGCTGGTCGCGTCGTTCCCGCATGGCCAGAGTTTTGCCTTCCAGCGCCCGATATCTTGTGCGGTGCTCTGTTCCAGCGCGAGCTTGTCGCACAAGAGGAACATCCCGCGGGCGGTCTCGTTATTTGCGAACTTTTCGCGGAACTTGGGCACGAGCGCCATGTAGTCCATGATAGCAGCGCGCTCCTCGTTGCTGTATCCCTGCTTGTTCAGTGCGGTCGAAACCTGCAACGCATCCAACTTGCGCGTAAGGGCCTCTTCGATAAAGCCCTGTACAGTGTCGGATGCGAGCAAATTCCACGGTTGCATATTGTAAATTTAAATTATTTGCACGATTTTATGGGTTCCGGCGCACCGCTTGCCAAACTTTTAGTTTAAATTTAAGGCATGGGATACAAACAGGGTTGTTTTAGAGTACGGCACTTGTGCCGTTTTGGGTGTGTCGCGGCGATGGCTGCGGCTGGGGTTCTTTTCGTTGCATGCGGCGGTGATTCCGACAGCGGTGCCGGTTACGACTACGAAATAGTGGGGGAGTCCTCCGCGGGTTTTACGCTTCCCGATTTCAGCAGCTCGTCGGATGCGATTGCCTCGATATCTTCTTCCGATTTTGCGCTGTTGCCGTCGTCGGGTGTATTCGATGCTCAATCCTCTTCCGACTTTGTGTCTCCCGAATCTTCCGGAGACAGGCCTCCGCGCTCTTCGTCTGCGGTTGAACCGCCCCGTTCGTCTGCAGGGTCCGAGCCGCAAACCTCTTCAGCGCATAATCCTCCGCCCTCGTCCTCGTCCGAATCTCCTAAATCTTCCGCGACCCAGCAGCTTCTCAATTTTGACTTCTACATGGGCGCCGACATTTCGACCGTGCAGGAATACGAACGCAACAGGACCAGGTTCTACGACGTGGATGGCTCCGAGAAGGATATCTTCACGCTTCTCAAGGACCATGGTTTCAACGCTATCCGCCTCAAGACATTCGTGAGTCCCAAGGCAAAGTACGGCTATGCCGCTTCGGAATGCGGTCACGATGCCGAGGCTTACGGCGACAAGGACCATATCGTCGCCTATGCGCAAAAGATCAAGGCCGCGGGCATGGCTTTCTTGCTCGACATCCACTACAGCGACAACTGGGCCGATCCCGGCAAACAGATTATCCCTGAACGCTGGCGCAAGGTGAACAGCTCCGATGCTCTCGCCGATTCCGTTTACGCCTACACCCTCGATTTGATGAACGCGCTCAAGCAGGTGAATGCGGTTCCCGAGATGGTGCAGATTGGCAACGAGACAACGCCGGGCATCCTCGTCCACGTGCCGAACAGCAAGACGGATTGCTGGGGCAACAATGTAGACAAGGCCTCTACCGCAATCAACGGCGACATGGGGACATCGAGCGGCAAGGCGAACGCGGCCAAGTATTTCAAGGCGGGCATCAGGGCGGTCAAGGAAGTTTCGCCGAATACCAAGACCGTGCTGCATATTGAACGCATACGCCAGGCGAATACGGTCACCTGGTGGATGACGGAAATCTTCAAGAACCAGAAGGTCCCTGCCGATGTGATGGGATTTTCCGCCTACACGGCTTACGGCGACGGCGCTCCCGATAACTGGAAATCGCTCTTCCAGACTGTCACCTCGAGCTATCCGAATCTGGAATTCATCGTCGCGGAATATAACGGCGGTGACCAGGATAACCACTACAATTTCGACGGCTCGCGCAAGCGCACGAACGAGATGGTGAAGGGAATGGACCGCTGGATAGGTGCTTTCTTCTGGGAACCGACGCTCAGCGGCGCCTGGGGAACGGCTCTCTTCGACTGGAAGGGAAACGACATGCAGGCGAACAGCAATGCCTTCGAGGAATACCCGATGCGGTAGGGGAACGAAGGGCTTTTTTCAGAAAAGTTATCATGCACCCCACATTTGACAACATCGCAGTCCTGCGGGCGGAAGAGGAATGGCAACGCGCAGGGGCGTATTCTGTCCGCATCCAGGGTATGAACCGGCAGCACCATATTTCGCTGCGGGAAGAATTTGACGTGCACGATGGCGATGGTACAAAGTACATCGTGTTGCTCGATGCCGGGTATCCGGTGGCGACGTGCAGGTTCTTTGAGACTTCTCACGGGCATGTGACGCTCGGGCGGGTGGTCGTTCTGCCGGAATACCGCGGGCGTAAACTGGGCATGAAGGCGGTTTGCGAGGCGGAAAAGTGGATTGCGGAGTGCGGTTATTCCGTAATTGATATCGAGAGCCGCGTCGAGGCGGTGCAATTCTACGAAAAACTCGGTTATGCGCGCGTTGACGATAGCGTTGTTCGGAGCGGGATATTTGACTGCGTCCGCATGCAGAAGTCCCTCCCGGCCAGGTAGTTTTTTCTAAATTTATCCTCGCAAAAATTCAAAAAAGGATAAATCATGCGCGATCAGTTCGAAAGCCCGCTTATCAAGCGTTACGCCAGCAAGGAAATGAGTTTCATCTTCAGCCCGCAGTACAAGTTCCAAACTTGGCGCAAGCTGTGGATTTACCTCGCCGAATCCGAAATGGAACTCGGCCTCCCGATTACGCAGGAGCAGGTGGACGAACTGAAGGCCCACGAGAAGGACATCAACTTCGAAGTCGCCGAAGAAGAAGAAAAGCGCCGCCGTCACGACGTGATGAGCCACGTTTACGCTTACGGCGTGCAGTGCCCGAAGGCTAAGGGCATCATCCACCTGGGTGCGACCTCCGCATTCGTGGGCGACAACACTGACCTTATCCAGATGCAGCAGGCCATGATTCTCGTGCGCAAGCGTCTTTGCCGCGTGATGGACAAGCTTTCCAAGTTTGCGATGGAATACAAGGACATGGCCCAGCTCGGTGCAACGCACTTCCAGGCCGCCCAGCTCACCACCGTCGGTAAGCGTGCTTGCCTCTGGCTTCAGGACATGCTCATCGACCTCGAAGAATTGAACTTCCTCATCGAAGTGCTCCCGTTCCGCGGCGTGAAGGGCACCACCGGTACGCAGGCTAGCTTCATGGACCTGTTCAACGGCGACGAAGAAAAGATTATGGAACTGGACCGCCGCGTGACCGCCAAGGCAGGCTTCAAGCGCGTGCTCACCATCACCGGCCAGACCTACACCCGCAAGTGGGACAACCGCGTGAACCAGGTGCTCAGCTCCATCGCTCAGAGTTTGCACAAGTTCGCCACCGACATGCGCCTCATGCAGGGCGTCAAGGAAGTGGAAGAACCCTTCGAAAAGACTCAGATTGGCTCCAGCGCCATGGCTTACAAGCGTAACCCGATGCGTAGCGAACGTATTTGCTCTCTCGCTCGTTTCGTGATGGCCCTGGTGAACAGCACCGCCTTTACGCAGGCGACGCAGTGGTTCGAACGTACGCTTGATGACAGTGCGAACAAGCGTCTCGCCATTCCGGAAGCGTTCCTCGCCATGGATGCCATGCTCATCATCGCCGAGAACGTCACCAACGGCCTCGTGGTTTACCCGAAGGTCATCGAGAAGCGCATCATGGCCGAACTCCCGTTCATGGCTACCGAAAACATCATCATGGAAGGTGTGAAGAACGGCGGTGACCGTCAGGAACTCCACGAAGAAATCCGCGTGATGTCCATGGAAGCAGGCAAGGTCGTGAAGGAACAGGGCAAGGACAACGACTTGCTCGAACGCGTGCTGAAGAATGAAAAGTTCCAGAAACTCGGCATCACCGAAGCGAAACTCAAGGAAATCCTCGACCTCCGCAAGTTCGTGGGGCGCGCTCCGGGACAGGTTGTGAAGTTTGTGACCGAAGAGGTGCGTCCGGCTATTGAAAAGATCCCGGATTGGGCTACTATCGACGCCGGCGAATTGAAGGTTTAATTATAAACCTCAATCCTGAATTGTCACCCCCGCCTTGAGCGGGGGTCTTTGTTTTGTATATGAAACAAAGTGTATAATATGCGGTGTTGTGACATGTTTTTGGTGCTTTTCTCACGGATTTTTGCGAATTGAGCCTCTTGACGTTTTTGTGGGCGCTTATTAATTTATATTGTGATAAAATAGGAGGACACAATGGATATTTCGAAAAAGAAGGTGGAAAAGAACCTAGCGTGGTCGCCTTCCACGCAAAAGAAACTCGCCTCGATGCTTGGGGTGTCGGCGGCTACAGTGCTTGCTAGTGCGGCGCTGACGGCATGCGATACGACTTCGGCAACCAGTGGAGATGTTATAGAGCCCACTTCCTCTGAGCAGATGACTTGCGGGGAAATGCCATGCGATTGGGAGTATAATGAATCCAGTTCTTCCCAGACTAGGCTTTCTTCCAGCAGTTATGAAATAGATTCGCTTGATGTGACTTCGGGCGAGGTAATTCCGCCGGAATATATTGAACCGGAATCTGGCTCCAACATCGACACCGGGCATCTGGAATCTTCTAGTTCGTCATACCAACGAATTGAATCGAGCTCTACGACGTCTGGCTTGCCGCATTCCTCTAGCGATGCAATCCTGCCGTCTTCCTCTTCTACGGAGTCGGGACCGCTTGCGGGCGATCCGGTTGTAACTGAACCGGTTGTAGAACCGGGGCCGATGTTGTCGGGGGTCATCGAGGACACGCCGGTACGCATGGATGAACCGAAGCAGTAATTTTCGCCAATGAACCTGGTTCTTTCTTTAACGGAACGGTGTAACCTGCGTTGCACCTACTGCTACTACAAGGTGAGCCACGAGGCCCGCAGCCTGGTGATGTCGAATGACATTATGGAGGCGGCGATTAGGCTTGCTTTTGAACGCACTCTTTCGCTGAACCAGCGTTTTTTGAACATCACTTTCTTTGGCGGGGAGCCGTTACTTTGCATGGATTCCATCCGCAGGGGAGTGGAGCTTGCGAAAGGCTTGGTGCATGAACGATTTGGCGAAGAAGTTTTGCTCGGGCCGCCGACTTCGAATACGACGTCGCCGAAGTTTCGCCTGCGTTTTGCTGTCAACACGAACGCCACCTTGCTGAACGAAGACATCATCGAGTACCTGAAGCGCGAAAAGTTCCGTATCTACCTCTCGCTTGACGGCCCCGAGGCGCACCACAACATCTGCCGCAAGCAGGTGGGCGGGGCGGGCTCCTTCAAGCTGATTGAACCGCATATTCCTGTTCTTACCAAGCTCGATACGGTCGTGCTTTCGGTGGTGACCCGCGACAACATGCGCTCGCTTTCCGATGCGGCCCGCTGGATACAGGCGCAGGGGTTCAGGAACATGACCGCCGCCGTGGATTTCGACGGCAAGTGGACGGGGGAGGAATTCGATGCCCTTGCCGCAGAATACGAGAAACTTGCCGAATTCTGGCTCGAACTCAAGCGCAAGAAAGTCCCCTTCTACCTGGGAACCATCCAGGACAAACTGAAATTCAGGCTTACGGGGCAGCGCCACCGCACGTCCAGCTGCCAGGTGGCCGAGGGCATTGTCGCCTGTGCCGCGAACGGGAACCTTTTCCCCTGCACGCGGTTTATCACGAGCAAGCCGGATGCTCCCTACATTTTGGGCAATGTCTTTGACGACCCAGCGCAAATCTGGAACGGAGCGGTGGCCCGCGATATCCTGGACTTCTTCAGTCGCGACAAGGAAGACTGCAAGGGTTGTGCCATACGCTTCCGCTGCCATGCGCACGAATGCGCCTGCACGTCGTTCTATTCTACGGGTAGTATTCACGGGGTTTCGCCCGAGGTCTGCACGCACGAACGCATGCTCGCCGCAATATGCGACGATGCCATTTGCGACGATGCCGTTTGCGATGACGTCATAAGCGGATGATTCCTTTTTTATTATCTTTCGGTAGTCCCTGAATCGAGGAACTGCCCTATGAAAAAATTTGCAACCGTTTTTCTGCTTTCTGCGGCGTCCGTATTTGCCGACCCGCAGGTCTCCAAGGTTTCTTTCTTCGCCATTGGCGATGTGCTGATGCATTCCGCCATCTACGATGCCTGTGAGAAGGATGCGTCCAAGTGCGTGTTCGACAGGTTCTTTGCCAAATGGAAGGCCGATATCGATTCGGCGGATTATGCGTGCGTGAACCAGGAAACAGTCTTTATTCCGCGCGAGGACAAGTATTCCTCGTATCCGACTTTCGGTTCTCCCGAGGAGGTCGGGCTTGCCGAGGTGAATGCGGGCTTCGATATCGTGACGCACGCGACCAACCATACGATGGACCGCAAGGCGAAGGGGGTCGACTATACGCTAGATTTCTGGAAAGACAAGCCCATGATGGTACTCGGGATCCACGGTACGGCCGAGGACCAGGCTCAGATCAGGTATGACGAGAAAAACGGAATCAAGTTCGCGTTCCTCAATTTTACCTACGGCCTGAATGCCCAGAAGATGCCGGATGACCGCCAGTACATGGTGGACATGCTCGATTCCGAGGGCAAGTGGCTGAAGCGCATCGCCGAGGCGGACCGCAACGCCGAAGTCGTGGTCGCCTTCCTTCACATGGGAACGGAATATACGGAGCTTCCGGACAAGGAATCGCTCGCGAGGGCGGAGAAGGCCATCGATGCGGGTGCCGACATCTTGGTCTGCGCGCACCCGCACGTGATTGAGCCCTTTGGCGTATTCAAGACGAAGAAGGGCAACAAGGCTCTCGTGTTCTGGTCGCTCGGGAACTTCATCTCGAACCAGTTCCGCCTGGGGACGATTCTCGGAGGCGTCGCAAAGTTCGAAGTCCAGAAGACGGTCGATGGAGACAAGTCGAAGATCGAGGTGACCCGTGCGAACATGGAAGGTTCCATCACCTATTTCGACGAGAACGGCCACAGCACGGTTCCCCTGCGCGACTATACGGAAGAACTCCACGCGAAGCACCTGTGGCGTGAGACGGCCAAGGGTTTCACGTTCAAGTCGGTGAACGACCTTTACAAGCGCATTGTCAATAGCTATGCGAAGAGCAATCTGCAACCCGTGTCGAAGGCGCTGCCTATCCGCGTAAAGCAGCTGCAGAAGTAATCCGCCGGATTGCGGATAGAATTAAGAGCACTGGATGTTTTGCCCGATCCTCAGGATGGAGGTTCGGGTAATCTTGTTTAGCTTGCAGAGCTTTTCGACAGTCGTCCCGTACATCTGCGCGATTTTGCCGAGCGTGTCGCCGGGGCGCACCCTGTGGAAGCGGTGCTTCGAGAGTTCGGCCTGGATGGCGTTGTGGCTGTCGATGGCGGGGGCGAGGGCGTAGCGGTCCGTATTCGGGAGGAGTTCGCCCTTTTCAAAATCGAAGACGGTGGCGGGGTCGATGTTGACTTCGCCGTAGCGGATTTCGAAATGCAGGTGCGGCCCGCTGGAACGCCCGGTGTTGCCGCCCTTTCCGATGAGCTGGCCGCCTTCGACCGTGGCGCCCACGTCTACGAGGCGCTTCTGGAGATGGGCGTATAGGGTGCGGGTCCCGTTGGCGTGTTCCACCATGATGTAGTTGCCGTAGCCGCGGCGGTTATATTTCGATACGACGACCTTGCCGGGGTAGGCGGCGACAACGGAATCGCCGATATGGAGGTGGAGGTCGACTCCGCGGTGAAGGCGGTGCTTGCGAATTCCGTAGGGGGAATTGAGGAGGGTGCCGTGGAGGGTCGGGAAATGCGCCCCGCTGAAGTCCAGGTATTCCATTTCGGCTTCGGCCGCTTCGACTTCGGAAGGATCCTGCGTGACGGCTTCGCTTACGGCAGAATCGGGTACGACAATTTCGGAATTATTTTCGGGAATGGTTTCGACGACTGTTTCCTGGATGGGGGCCTGTTCGGTGGCGGGTGCCATGGCTATGACTTCGTTGCCGGCAGAAAGCGCTGGCAGCATCGCGATAATCAGGGTGGAAACGCTCGAAACTTTCATGGCCCGCCAAGTTAGAAATTTTTCGGCGGCGATTCAAGATAGGGTGTGATGTGCGTTATGGACGGGATGTCTAAAATGTCGTTTTTTGCTAAAAAAGGCGGATTCTCCGGAATGCGGAAAGTGATAGGTGGAGAATTATACTAGTATTCCTGACAAAGACTTCAAAAAAACATTGCTTTTCTTACGTAATAGATATATATTACTTACATGGTTCGTTTCTTTGGAGTGTCCGGCATCCTCTGTGCGCTTCTCCTTTCCGGGGTGGCGTTTGCCGGTGCTGTGGAATCCTCCAACGCGTTCAACCAGTTCATCTCCCCGGAGGGCGGCGTCAACCCGCTGTCCGGAACGGTCGCCTTCTCGAAACCAGTGGCCCGGATTTCTGCCGGCAAGCTATCGGCCACGTTCTCGCTGAACTATTCCGGCAACGTCGTCAAGGCCACTAGGGTAAAGAACGACGAGGCTCCGACGGGATGGGTCGGACTCGGCTTCTCGCTCGGTTTCTCCCAGATAGTCTCGGATCATAACGGCTCGATGTTCCTGGGCGACGACGTCTACTGGCTGGTGACTGCGGAGGGGCTGCGCAGCAGGATCCTGTACGATGGGGGACGGTGGTGGCTGGAGGGACAGCCGTACTGGAAACTTGAGCGTGTGACGGAACATGTCTCCTTTGACGAAAAGGAGTACGATATTGTCGTGGGGTGGAGGCTGACGGACGACTCGGGGCTGAGACATTCCTACGGGGACTTTTCCTACTGCCGTTCGAACAGGGATGTGCCCTGCCCGGCTCCCGCTGCGACCCAGTATGACTTGGCGTGGCCGAAATCCTACGGGCATGTCGGCCATGCGACCGACCCCGGCGATTTCCCGTATCCGCGGGCATGGGCGCTTGTTGAGGACAGGGACCTTGACGGGAATACCATAAGCTATTCCTATTCGCAGGAATGGGAGGGGCTAGCGTTCGGTACATCCCGTTCGGACAGCCGCTATACCAAGGAAATATACTTGAAGCGTGTGGTGTCCTCTTCCGGGGTGTCCATTGATTTTGAGTTGGGAGAAAAGGGAACGGGAGATTTCGGTGGCGAATATGTTGATTCCCATGGGAAGGACGAGACTCCCGGAAGCGGTGTGGAGGACGCCTTTGTCGATCCCCTTGAACGCAAGTTCCTTTCCGCGATAAGGACGAAGGCTGCCGACGGGAAGAGGACTGGTTCGGTTGAATTCTGCTATGGTCCCATCTCGGTACGGCCGGACGGGAAGACTGTCGCGGGCTACGTGAAGAGGCTGCTTACGTCGGTGACGTTCCTGGACGGGGACGGAAACCTCGTCGACCGCGAAGACTATTCGTACAACGACGACGCGGAGAGGTTTGCCAAGGACATGTCCTATCCTTTCGGGACGATGGCCTCGATGCAGGGCTCCGGCTGCGGGCGGGTAGAATTCGACTATAAATATGTCTCAGTGCGGGGGGAGGGGGAGCGGCTCTATTCCGAGACCTTGCCCCTGTCGGGTGTGGTCTCGGGCAACCTTATGGACGGGACCCCCTACCTTGTCGGGAAGAGCAAGACGGACCATGCGATTTATGCCTATTTCTGGCGCAATGGCGGATGGGGCGCAAGGAAGAAAATAGGCCGGTTCGGCTACAGCGACAAGGGGATGCTTTATGCCGGGGACAGGGACTTTTTTGTATACGTGACGAACAGCGAGGAAGACTCCTACTACATGTATCCGGTCGTCTTTGACGGGAAGGACTGGCAGGTCGGCACGGCAATAAGGTGTTCCGGTCCCCGCGACAGGGTCGTCCTCGGTCCGGGCTATATCGTCAAGTCGCATGTTGCTTCCGGCGGAACTCTCAAGACGTCGATCCCGTGGACGGCCTGGGGAGACACCTATACGCTGGATGACCTGGAGGCCGAGGAAGGTTCCTTCGACATGGAGAAACTGAGGGTCTATACGGCCAGGAATCACCTGGCGCTATTCTACCTGGGGGAAGATTACGGCAACAATGGATGCCTGAGGGTTTTCACGTTCGACTATTCGGCGAATCAGGTAAGCCTGACGAATATCCTCAGCAGGGATAACCTGGATGATGACGATACGTATACCTTTGGAGACGGGATTCTCTTCGGGACGGAGGAGGGGCGGGACCTGACGGGGCAATACGTCAGGGCCTGGCACTGGGAGGGGTCGGGATGGGAGAAGCGCCTCACGAAGAGGCTGAACGGATTCAAACAGGATATATCGGTCCAGGCGTCGGGTGACCGCTATTTTGCCGTCCGCCACAATGACCAGGATGACATGTCGCTGTTCGACTGGGACGGGGAAAAATGGGATATCCCGTTTCTCAACATGAATATGGTCCACAACGACGACATCGACATGATCGGTGAGGCCCGCTGGGACGCCAGGTCGGGAAAGGACTTCTTCGTCGCGCGGCGTCCCTATGTGGACAACCTGATCGAGTTGCCGCTGTCCTGCAGCTTCAAGTTTTCCAAGTGGAAGGTTGATTACAGGTGCTTTACGGTCCCGTTATGGAGCATGACGTACGATGCCGCGCGTATAGAACTCTTCGAGAGGAAGGATGGCGGATGGGAGCGTTCCGGGGAACGTGATTTCGGACAAAGGGACAAGGAGAAGAAGGTCCTGGTTGGCGACGGCTGGTTCTATGAGTGGAAGACGCATCACGGCTATTTCCGGAATTACGGACAGTGGAACACGATAGAACAGCGGATAAACATGAAGGATGGCGGATATGCCATGGGCCCCTTCATTTTCGCGGAGGATACGACATGGGACGAAACGACCATCTATTACAAGATGGGCGATTCCTTCGAGGGCGGAGACGGAATCCATGTGGTGTCGGAAAAGAGGACTGTCGATCCTGTCGAGGACAAGGTCGTTCCTTACGGCTACAGGTACTTCTTCGGGGACTCGCCGGACCTTGCGTTCGACTACGTCCACAACACGCCGCTCATCAGTTCGTACAAGGTGGACCTTCCGGAAAACGCGGGCGTGATGACGAAGACCCTCTGCCGGCCGGACACCGCGGAATATGGCCTCGGCACGGGGCAGATCTGTCACGAGAACGTGAGTGTCGGCGGCATGGTGGAGAAGAGCGTGCTTACGCATTTTGAGAGGCACCGCGATTCGCTATGGCCCGGGTTCATATACCAGGACCGGGTCGACCGGAAGGAAAGCTGGGTGAAGGGCGTGCATTCCAAGGTCGTCACCGCGTATGTGGATTCCGTAAACGGCCGTCCCGGTTCCGTAAGGACCTTCATGGCCGACAGGCCCGTTTCCGAGGAACGGACGGTATATGCGGCCGGGATATATCCGTCCCTGCTTGACGCGAACCGTCTGCAGGAGAGGGCCGCGGGCTATACCTGCATTCCCGACTGCGATACCGGGATGGTCGCTACGGCCAGCGTCGCGAGGTATGCGGTCGACCTCCCGGGGACGACGAGGCCTGCCGTCGCCGACGAATGGTTCCTCGACAGCTCCATGACGATAGCGGCGTCGCCCTCTTTCCCCGACTTTTCGTGGAATTCTTCTTCGCAGGCTTCCCGCTGGAAGCTCTCCCGGCGTATCTCCGGCTACGTGGATAACAGGCCTGTCGAGGAGACGGACCGCCTGGGCATAAAGTCCTCCGTGCTGTATGACGACCGTCCCGACGGGTTGCCCAGGGTCTCGGTGTCCAATGCGGGCGTGGGCGAGATATTCATGCTGCCGGGGGACTCCTGCGCCCTGTCGGGCATGTCCGTCACCTCGTGCTGGCAGGTCGGTCTCCTTGGCGATGCGACTTCGGGAAGCGGGACAGGGTACGGACGTTTTGCCGCGGGTGCAATCGGGGTGTCTCCCGACCATCCGCTCTCGTTCACGATACCTTCCTCGCATGGCGGCGAATACAGGTTTTCGTTCTGGGTCCAGAATGTCGACGCGGTCCCGAATGTCCTCGGCATTTCTGCCAATGGGGTGAACTTGCATACGGTCTCGGTCCAGGGGAGTGCCGCCGGGAAATGGAGCTACGTGGAATGGCTCGGGGAAATCCCCGCGGGGAGCGTCCCCGTGTCGCTTTCGACGGGTTCCGGGAATTTCAGGCTGCAGGACGTGCGCGTGGTTCCCCACGATGCTGATGCGTCCGTGACCTATTACGACAGGTACTGGGGAGGCGTATCCGCGCAGGTTGACTCGCGCGGGGTAGGAAGCTATGTCGCCCGCGATGCGCAGGGCCGGATAGGCAGGGTGTACGGCGAGGATGTCGACGGGAACTTGCGCCTCCTTTCAGAAAGGGAATACGGGAGCGCCGACTGCAGGGAGCATCTGGCAGGAAGCGACGCCCTTTCCTCGCTCACGGTCAACGGGATCCCTCTGTTCCCGCAGTCTGGCGGCGAGTCGAGTCTCGTGCTTCCCGGCTCCGCGTCGGAGTTGTCTTTCTCCTGGAGTCCGGCGCAGAAGTCCGACCGTCTCCGCTACAGGTTCCGCGCGTCGGGTGCCGAAGCGGAATGGCAGACCTCGTGCTGCCATTCGGTTGACGGATTCCGGTCCGCCCTGGACGGGAATGCCGAATGGATTCTGGATGTCGACATCGAACCCTTCGAATCGGACGTCTATACCCTGCGGATATCGAGGGCTCAGTCGGACTGGGTGGATTACGGCGGTCCCCTGTTCGAGGGCAAGTCACCCTCGTTCGGGAACGGTCGTGACTCGTCGGTTATCTACTACGCGTCGGCCGCTGGACTGGTCTCTGCCGCCTATGACGGGAACGCATGGCAGACCACGACGGCCCTGCCCGGCGATGCAGAGGCCGTTTCCTCGACGGGGGGCGGAACCCTTGTCCTGTCGAGAAGTTCCGACTACGACGGCGGTGTGGAAGATTCCGTGGGAATCTATTCCGTTTCCGGCGGCACATGGTCGAAACTGGGTGCGTTCGCGGGCGGTGGCGGAATCTACAGGATGTTCCGGTACGGCGGCAATCCCTGCGTTCTGTACGGCGCGGTGGAGGGCGATACGGTGTCCGGCCTGAGGACGGGCTGTGTCACGGGTGGAAATATTGAACCTTTCGCTGGTTTGCCGCAGATTGCCGATACGACTTTTTCCTCGGCCCCGCCGGTCCTTGCCGGGCATGTCCACGGTTCCCGTGTCGCGTCCGCGGATGTCGCCGTCGGCCCCGGAGGCAAGCCGTTCGTCGCCTACGTTGGCAGCCTTCCCGCGCTCGGCCGCGACTCGGGTCTTGCCATGCCGAAGGCCGTCATCGTCAAACGATTCTTCACATCGGCGGAATCCGGCATCCCCGAGATTGGTGACATCTGGGCGGGCCCCGCCCATGGCGAGTTGCCCGACCTGCTGGGGGATGTTCTCGTGGTCGACGACACCGTCCCGCTCCTCGGTGTCCGCGACGTGAAACTCGCGGGCGACGCGGACTACCTGTACATGGCCGTCCTCCACGGTCTCGATTCTCTGGTCGGCAGGTATGCGCTTTCCGTGTTCCGCGGGCACTATGTCGACGGAGTCGACAGCGCGGGGCATGCAGTCGCGGACTTCGTTTTCGAGCCCTACCTTGACACATCCGTCCATGCAGCGCTCCATGCATCCGATGCGGTCGCGGAGTCACGGATAGTCGCGTACCTCGACGGAAATTCCGCTTTCGACTTTGCTGTAAGGGACGGGGTCCCCTACGTGCTGTTCTCGAACGAGGAGAACGGCCGCAACCTTACCCTTGTCCGCCATGCTGGAGGAAGGTGGCTTTCCGTGGGCCGTCCCGCCTTCGCGTCCGCCGCCTACGCACCTGACGCGGCGTCACTCGCGCTCGGTGCGGAAGGTACGCCGACAGTCGTCTTCCGCGAGTCGTCCAGTTCGGACAACGTCGGCCGCCGCAACCGCATAGTCCCGCTGAAGCATGTCGCCGACGGCGCGAAGGACATCACGCTGTCCGCCCTCGGGATGTCGGCCGACGGCGCGTCAGTGAACGACGCCTTCAGGCAGTATATACTGGACTACGAACTGGTCGTTCCCGGTTCCGTATCGTCGGTGACCCTTTCGCCCCGGCTCATGAAGAAGAACGAGGTCCTCGCGGTTCAGTTCGAACGGGGCGATTCGCTCGTTTCTCTCTGGAATTCGGGCAATGATGGTTCACTCCTGTCCCGTTTCCTGTTCTTCCTGCGAGACCTGTTTGGTTTTGTCGAGGATCCGTCGGCGACAATTCCGCTCGAGGAGGGGATGAACACGGTCCGTATCCGTGTCGTCGGACAGGACGGGCTTTCGCTTGTCTACACGGTACGGATTACGCGCGAGAAGGCCCCGCGGCCCGGACTTGAAGTCGTCGGCGGGGATGCCGGGGTCATCGTCCTTCCGCTCTCGCCCGACACTACGGCGGTCGTGAGCCTCGATACCGGGAGCGTCCGCGAAATCTGTTTCCAGTTCAACTACGGCTGGACCCTGCTCTGGAAGGGCGTCCCGTACTTCCGCAACGTCTGCCTCCCGATAGACTTGCGTGACACCGCGGGGACGACGCTACTGCTTGCGGATACGCTCGGTGACACGTCCGTGGTGAACGTGATTCCCGGCGAGAACGGCCCGCCCGGTCCGGGCGGTGGCGACCCCGGCCAGGATTCTTCGTTTATCCCGTCTCCTTTCCGCGAGATCGCGGGCTATGTCCTGTTCGCTTCGGGGAACATGTCGCTCGCAGACAGGGACACCGTCTACGGGGACGTGGCCGTGTCGGGAGCCGAGTTCGGTACGGATGCGCTCCACTCGGGCTCGCTCCTCGTTAAGGACGACCTGCTGCTTCGAAACCGCGCTACGGTGGGGGACGTGACTGCAGGGGGGAATGTCACGCTGCAGGACGGGGCCTCGTACGCGAGCCTCCGGCAGGGAACGGTCGTCCTGCCCGAGATCCCTTCCGTGAGTTTCTCGACGGGAACCGGGAACGTGGACGTGTATCAGGGAGACACCTTGCGGCTGGCTCCCGGGCGCTACGGCGACGTCCACGCGTTCGCGAATTCGACGCTGGTCCTTCAGCCGGGGGACTACTACCTGTCTTCGCTTTCCGTCGAACCCGATGCCCTCCTTAAGCTTGAACCGCAAGGGAACGGGGTGCGTCTGTGGGTCGATGGCAATGTCTCCTTCTCCGACAGGGCGAGGACGGAGTCCGACGGGAACGTTCCCGGGATGTTCCTCTACACGAACCTTGCGGGCTCTATCCAGTTCGGAGTGAACACGGCGTTCGGCCTTGTCCTTGTCGCCCCGCATGCGACGGTGAACGTGGCTTCGCATGCGCATGTCAACGGTCATATCGCCGCCCAGTCGCTGAACGTGCAGCCTGAATCCGTGGTGGGGGGCCCATGACGATGCTTCTTGCGATATTCCTGCTGTTCGGCGTGGTTCCCGGGTTCGCCCTGGACGGCGTCGTGGAAAGCCCGCGTTACACGGAACCCGGCATATACCAGGCGCTGCCCGGCTGGGTGGATCTGGAAGTAGTGTTTTCCGACACGTTGCCTTCTGCGGACGACGGGATATCGCATACCCCTCTCTCGCTTCCGCCCGACTATCGGGTATCCTTCAGGGGCCGTACATACGACAGGCTGTCCGTCTATGCGGACGGCAGGATAGCCCTGGGGGAGACGGGCGAGCATATCGACGTCGGCCTGGTTCCCTATGTCTATCCGGTGAGGTGTGAGGGCTCCCTGGGCAGTACGTTCAGGTACGGGTTCGTAACCGAGACCTTCGATGACAGGACGGATTTCTTTACCGTTGTGGAGTTCGGCCGCTTCGAAGAGGCTGGTAAGGAGTATTCGCTGCAGGTCCTGTTCTATTCCGACGGGGAAATCCAGGTCCAGCTCTGGAGCCACTTCGAGGCCGCGGTCCAGCACTTCCTTCCGTCGCTTGCGAACCTGATTGGCGGGCTGTCCGTCGTGAGGGATGACTGGATGGTTCCGATCCTGTATGACGGGTTCAGGAGGGAAATCCTTTCCGGCAACCAGATGACTTCCATGGAGATCTTCGGGGCCTCCGGCCTGCGCCCCGGCTGGGTTGCCAAGTCGTTCAACGGTGGCGGGGTGGCCATGTCCGTGTCATCCTCGGGGCTGATGGCGTCTTTCGGGGAATACCAGCATGCCGGTGCGCTTGTCGCCTACGACCATTCCAGGGAACACCCGGTCGTGGGCGGAATTTCCTCGATATCGCTCGACGTGCAGCCCCGCAGCGTGGACGACCCCGTGCACCTCTGGTACTTTGAAGAGTCCATCGAGCGGACGCACGAGGCGGGGTACCCGACCCTTGGACCCTCCGTATCTTCCCTCCGCTTGCTCCCGTCCGACTACCAGGACAGCTGGAACAGGATACTGGAAACGCATTCCTACGAGGCCGTCGTTTTCCGCCCGGCGCCCGCGTTCAAGTTCCAATTGACCAGCGCGAGGACGCCCAATACGTCGCTTTCTTTCGGGCGCATCGTCTATTCGCTTTCCCAGCTCCCGTCTGTGCAGTTCCTCCCCGCACGGACTCCGGAATACACGCTGAGCCTGACGGTTGAGGGTGGCGGGTATGTCAGGATGGACTACCCGTCGGGAGAATCCCCCTTCGCGATGTGGGCGGGCGAGTCCGCGTCCTCCCGTATCGTGCCGCTCCCGGGAAGCGAGCTCGTGTCGGTCACCGTGAACGGGGAGGAGGTCGTTTCCGGTTCCCGACTCGTCGGTATCGGGCATGTCGGCCTGCTGACTCCGCTTTCTGGAGGCGACTTCAGGTCGGGTGCGGCACTGCGGATAGCCTCGATGAAGGAAAACCTGGACATCCGTTTCGTTTTCGCACCGTGCGGCGGCAGGAAACTTGCCGCGGTAATCCCGGCGACGCTCCGGACGACCTATTACCTGGATGACGGCTCCGACCCGCAGTCTCGCCGTTCCGCCAACTATGTCGTGAAGAATGGTCTCGGCGGCACCGCCGAGGTGCAGGACTCGATTTCCGCGGGGCATTACTGGGTGCAGGGCCTGTACGCGGACGGGCTCGGGAAGGTCCGCTATTCCCCGCTGGCTTTCGTGAGGGATACGTCCGCGTTCGGTTATTTCGACAAGGCGTGCCATGCATGCGTGTCGCGTGCGAACCTTTTCTATGACGGGACGGATTCGGTGGACAGGCCGGATGCGCGGGGGGTGGCCTATACGGAGAACGATCCCCGCTACGGGAACCGCGCCGGATCCACGGGTCGCGAAGCCGGCCTTGCCGACGCCTCCTTCCTTTCGTGGCCGGACCATCCCGAGACATGGGAGCTTCCCGCGGTTTCCGTGGACGATTTTATCGAGGAGTCGGACTTCTCCGACAGGAGCGCCGAGGACATATACAGGCGGCGGATGCTGTCCGGCGGCGGGTATCTCCTGTCCGTCTCGCGCGACGCGGAAGGGCGCTTTGCCCAGGCGATCAGGGATTATCGAGGCCTTGTCGTCGCCACGAGAACATTTGACGGGACTTCTGGGCTCGTATGGCGCAACGGGTACGATGCGGCCGGCCGCCTGGTACATGCCTGGCCCGAGGGGCAGGCGGGTCTAGGCAGTACGCATTCCTACGATGCTTCCGGGAGGCCTGCTGCGTCGGAGTCGGCCGACAGGGGGCTTTCCGAAATCCGCTACGACAGCCTCGGCCGCGTACGGTTCTCGCGGTCTGCCGAGCAACTGGCCCGCGGTCCCCGCTATTTCAGCGCCGTATTCTATGACAGGATGGGCCGCGATTCCCTGACCGCGGAAATCCGGGGAACGTGCTCCTTCGACTCGTCCGACGCGGCCATTGCCGCGGGCGATGTGGTTCCCGTGAGGCGGAACCTGTACGGTAGGCCGGGTCTTGATTTCTTGGCGGGGCTCGGCCTGGTGGACGACATCGACCTGTGGAACGAGGTGCGTCAGGGTCTGTCCGGCGTGCGCGCGAACGATGCTGTCGGCGGCATTGCCTATGACAGGGACGGGAACGCCGTCGAAATCAGCCTTTCCGCGAGGGACCGCCTTGGCCGCATCACGACGAAATACCTTGTCCGGCATGTCGGCGGGATAACCGTCGCCATCAGGAAAAGCTATTCTTATAGCATGGCGGACGAACTGCTCTCCATGTCCTGGTCGCAATGGGAAAACGGGACCTTCGTCACGAAGGGGACCGTCTCCTATGCGTACGACTCCTACGGCAGGCTTGTATCCGCTACGGAATCCGGCGGTGCGCGGGTGGACTATACCTACAGCCCCTACGGCAACGTGCTGACTACGCAGCGCAGTGACGGGAATATGGAAATATCGTCCTACGGCTCCGTGCACGATATCCACGGGCGGCCGCTCTCGCGGACCTATACGCGTGGCGGCGCGACGCTGTATTCCGAAACGCTTACTTACGACAACCCCGTGTCCGGCCGCTTGGGAGGCGTGGTGCATGATTACGGCTCCTTGCCCGGAGTCGGGGACGTTGTACGGACATCGTCCTATGCCTACGATAACCAGGGCCGCCTGGCTTCGGTGCAAGGCCCCCTTGCAGGACAGTACAACTATGACCTGTTCGGCCGTTTTGCAACGAAGACGGAGGGGGGCTCGTCGGTCCACTATATCTATGACGTAGACCGGTTCCGTCCGACGCGCATATCCTTCGGTCAGGGCACGGATGAGTATTACCGCTATGACGCCTCTGGACGGATGTGGCTTGACAGGCAGGGGAAGACTGCCTACGAACTGAATTCCTCGGGCCTCCCTGACAAGGTCAGGATGTATTCCGAGGTGCCCGGCAGCATTTCCATCGAAGACATCGGCGGCGACTTCATCTATGACAGCGAGACGGGTTACGAACGCTACGTCTACGGACTTGGTGGTTCCCGCATATACCGCTCTCGGACCTTGCGCCCGGTCGGCCTGCAGTACGAGGAGTCCGAGGTCCAGGGCATAGGCACGTGGCGCAAGAACCGGTTCGATGCCTACCAGTCCATGCTGCGCGAGGACCTTCCTGGCGGCGGCTTCCGCGATGCCGCCACCTCCGGCGCAGTCTACCCGCTGGTGGACCACCAGGGCAGCGTCCGTGCCTATGCCGGGACGGACGGCATCGTGGCTGCCTACGACTATTACCCGTACGGTGCTGTGTCGTCGGTTTATCTGTCGTCTTCCCCGGTGGGTGAGAGGCGGTGGCAGGACAAGGAACTTGACGACGCCACCGGCAACTACTATTTCGGCGCGAGGTTCTACAACCCGCTCCTGGGCATGTGGCTAACGCCCGACCCTGCCGGGCAGTACGTGAACCCCTACGGCTACGGCGGCGACCCCGTCAACCTGATTGACCCGTCCGGGCTGTGGGCGATAGGTGCCGGTCTTGTGGTCGGCTACGACAGGGCGCACGGTTTCAGCGTGGGCGTCGGGGCCGCCTACGACATCGGCGTTGGGAGCTCGTTCAACGCGAGCTATTCGTGGAAC